>NZ_LT859958.1:0-321803 GCF_900184705.1 Brevefilum fermentans
GCGTATTTTAATGAGCATCGCCCTATTACCAGTTAGAATTAGAGAGCCACTAAAAACAGGAACAGGTTTTCTCGAACCGACAGGATCAATCGGTTGGGGTGGATTTACAGTCAATGAACTCTTTTCCGCAGTGGTATTTTTTATCAAAGCGCATTGTGAATTCTTTATGTTGATCACATTGCGTTGGAGAGGAATTATCTATGAATGCAGAACATGCCTGGCAGGCAACGGTTGGTCAGCTTCAGCATGATATGTCAAAGGCAGCTTTTGATACCTGGGTTAGCAGTGCAGAATTAATCGCCTATAACCGGGACGAAGGCTGCGTGGAAATTGGCGTTAAGAACGCGTATGCCCGTGATTGGCTTGAGAACCGATTGAGCACCACCATTGCCCGGTTGATGACAGGTATGTTAGGTCAGCCGGTTATCCCACGATTTAAAGTCTGGAGCGCAACAAAATCGACCACCGATACGGCCGCGCCTGTGGTTGAAATCGTTTCGCAAGCTCCCCCACAGGAAAGCCCCAACATCAACAGTCGCTACCGTTTTGATAATTTCGTAGTTGGCGCTGATAACCGCCTGGCACATGCCGCCTGCATGGCGGTGGCAGAAAACCCGGCGCGAGCTTACAACCCCCTGTTCCTCTACGGGGGTGTGGGCTTGGGTAAGACCCACCTGCTGCACGCCATCGGGAATGCATGCTTGCCCGAAGGATTGAACGTGCTGTATGTTTCCTCAGAGGAATTCACCAACGATCTGATCAACGCCATCCGCACCCACACCACGGCTGCTTTCAGAGAAAAATACCGCCAGGTGGACGTGCTGCTGATTGATGACATCCAGTTCATCGCCGGTAAGGAATCCACCCAGGAAGAATTTTTTCACACCTTCAACACCCTGCACGGTCAGAATAAACAAATTGTGATCTCATCAGACCGTTCGCCTAAATCGCTATCAACGCTGGAAGAGCGTTTGCGTTCCCGCTTTGAATGGGGTTTGACAGCCGATATCCAGCCGCCCGATGTTGAGACCCGGCTGGCCATCCTGCGCACGAAAGCTGAACGCGCCGGGCGTGACGTCCAGGCGGATATCCTGGAGATGATCGCCCGTAAGGTGCAATCCAATATCCGCGAGCTGGAAGGCGCACTCAACCGGGTGCTGGCCTTCTCGGATCTGAGCGGCATCCCGTTGACGCTGGACCTGGCGCACCAGGCACTGGCTGATTTCCTGCCCCAGGGCGCCGACTTAAAGCCCGATGATGTACTGGCGGCTGTTTCCGCTGCGTTTGGCATCTCGAATGAGCGCTTGCTGGGCCGCGAGCGCACGCGGGAGGTCGCCCTGCCGCGCCAGGTGGCGATGTACTTACTGCGCGAGGAAGGCGGGGTGTCGCTGCCCCAAATCGGGGAATACGTGGGCGGGCGCGATCACACCACGGTAATTTACGCCTGCGAGAAGGTCACCGATTTGATGGAGACCGACGACCGTTTCCGGCGCCAGATATTGACTCTGCGCGAACAGCTCTACGGTCACGCCAGCGTGATGGTGTAGTTTTTTGGATGATTTTTGTTCTGCACAATACAAGGCTGGGTCTGAACAGGTTGAAACACATTTTTTCAGCTACCCGAACTTAAACACCCCACGAGATTGCTTTTCTAACCGTCTATAACCCCTCACCGCGGATCAACACCCAGACAGTTTTGATCGTGATGTAAACATCCAACCAGATCGACCAGTTGCTGATGTAGTACTCATCCAGTTGCAGCCGTTCTTGAAATGAGGTGGCATTGCGTCCCATCACCTGCCACCAGCCGGTAATGCCCGGCCTTACCTTCAAGATCACCCTGGCGGACGCGCCCATGACCGGCAGCTCTTGCGGCAGGTAACTGCGCGGCCCGATTAAATTCATGTCTCCTTTGAGCACATTGATGAACTGGGGCAGTTCATCCAGGCTGTAACGGCGTAAAAATTTTCCCACCCGGGTCACCCGCGGGTCGTTGACCAATTTATGGTAGGTTTGATATTCCTGTTTAGCTTCCGGATCAGCATCCAGGACTTCCTGGAGTTTCCCCTCTGCGTCTTCAAACATGGTGCGAAATTTATAGCTGTCAAAAAGCTCGCCGTTTTGTCCCAGGCGTTTTTGAGTGTAAAGGATGGGACCTTTGGAGTCCAGCCGTACCAGCAGGGCCAGCAGCAAAAAGATCGGCCAGGTCACCAGCAGCAACAGGATCGTCAGGATCATATCAAAGATACGCTTGATGATCGTTTCCTGTTTGTTGAGCAGGTGATAATTGGTCTCAACCGCCAGGGTACCGTGAATATCAATCGTTCGCACCCACAATGAGCCGAAAGGCGCTGTATCGAGGATAAAAAGGATATTCGGGAACACATCCCGCAGCCACTCAAATTCAGCAGAATTAAAATATTCGATGGGATTGGTTAAAACCACATGTTGAATCCTGGATTGCGTAACCAGGTTTTGCAGAGCTTGCTGGTCTTTTACGGGCTCCACCCCCAAGATTGACTGATCTGCCCGCGCGTCAGGGTCGAAATAATAGACAGGGCGAAAGCCCAAACGCCGGATTTGAAGCAATTTGTCAATAACGGGCACAGCCCGCTCATGTGAACCGATGACCACCATCGGTATCCCCCACCAGGCGAAACGGCTGAAGCGGTTGCGTATCGCAAAGCGGCCCAGCATCATAAACATCGCGGATAGAAACCAGGTCAGCACAAAGATCATACGGGAGAATGCCATCCCCAACTGCTGCAAGAACAGAATGACTCCCAGAAAAATCGATGCCAGGCTGACCACATACAACACTTTTTGCATCTCCTGCACAGCAACCAGACCAAATCCGGGATACAGTCCGTTCAACCAGGCGAGAACAACGATGAAGATCACAAAGAAAACCAGGCTGTTGATGATCAACTGCCAATTAACCATCCCACCCATGGTGGGTATGAGGATGTAACGAATTGCCGCTGATAGCACAACCGCAAAGCTGACCGTGATGATGTCAGCCAGGATTAATAATCCGATCACCACACGATTGCGGTTTTCGAGTAAGGTTTTTTGCATTCTTGGTTGATCCTGGTTTTTTTTCATGTCAAATTCTCTCGGATAAGGTTTGCATACAAAACACTTAACTTTGTTGACATGAGCCAATTTTACCGCGATATTTGATCAGCATTTTAAAAGCGCTATGGATGTGGTGAAAATTGGCTCTGCTGAAAATTTTTTTGCGCCCCTCAGCTAAATGGGCATGGTAAGCCTGTGCAAAGGGCACGTAACACACCTTCCAACCCTGCTGCCACATTCGGCAGCACAGATCCTCATCTTCAAAATACAGGAAAAAGCGCTCGTCCATCAAACCTACCTGTTCGAGAGCAGTTTTGCGCAGCAACAGGACTGCCCCGGTGAGCCAATCCACCGCGGTGATGCCCTTGAAAACATCCCTGCTCATCAGGTAATGATCAACCGCAGGCAGATGTTTACACAAGGCATCTAAATGAAGGGCGCGGTAGATCAACACCCGAAAGGAAGCAAATCGACGCCGTGAGGGTTGCACGCTGCCGTCAAGATTAAGTAATTGCGGACCGGCAACGCCTATGCGCTCATCCTCCGCCATCACCTGCATCAGATCAGCCAGCATTCCAGGCATGCAGATTACATCCGGGTTAAGTAAAAGGTAAAAGTCAAATTCAGGATTTTGGGTGATCACCTGGTTGACATTGCTGGCAAATCCTCGCGGATGGGCGTTTTCCAGCACCTGAACCTCAGGGTAGGTGTTCGCCAACCAGGTCTTCGTTGTTGTGTCCGCTGTATTGTTGATCACAAATGCCGTAAATGAACCCGGGAAGCTCTGCTCATGGAGGGATTCGATGGCTTTTTTAATCATCTCTCCATGGTTATGGTTGATGGTAATGACGGCAAGTTTGTCCATATGTTTTTTGTTTTAAAAGCGAAAATGTGTCGTTGCATTCATCAAATTAACAGAGGATTGTTTTCATTACCGGTCAGAATTAAAATAAAAATACCGGTATTGTGTGAATCAAATTTTACCACAGGGATTTTCGATTAAAAATAGCGCGTTAAGCTGGAGATTGAATTATCGCTCACCACGCACCTCGGCCTGCAATTGGCCATAAAATTCGATCATATAGGCATGGCGCGCTTCGGCTATTGCCCTGCCGCTGGCAGTGAACAGGCGCTCTTTGACATGGCGCAGTTTGAAAAGAAATTCATGATACGAGGAATAGGACTCGCCCGGTTCTGTTTGACCGGTCTGCATGAACTGATGTGAGGGTTCAGTGTACACGGGCTGACCATCCAGCGCGGCGTAGGCAATCGTTCGGGCAACGCCAATTGCTCCCAAAACATCCAGCTTATCGGCGTCAAATAGAACCTTGGCTTCCAGAGTCTCCGGTTTTTCGCCCCGGTCGCGAAAGCGATGTGATCGGATGCAAGCCTGCACGGCGGCAATTTGTTCCGCCGGCCAGCCTTTTTTAGCCAGCACCTCGCCGGCAAACTCTGCCGAGGCGAGGTGATGTTCTGCCCGCAGGCTGTCATTTTCTCCGGGTGCGCTGCCCCGTGAATCGTGAAGCCAGGCAGCTGCCCGCACAATTGTTAAATCTGCGCCTTCCGCCTGTGCCAGGCGTTCAGCCATTCGGTAAACGCGCAGGACGTGCTCAAAATCGTGTACCGGGTCGGCATCACGGTACCATGCGCGCGCTTCTTCAATACGAATCGGTTCCACGAATGTTATGCTCCTGCCTTTCCAGATTAGCGGATGATAATATCCAGAAAACCTGTCAAATACCCAACAACAATAAGAATCGCAATGATGATCAAGGCGACTCGGATCAATTTCCAGGCAAATTTAAACACAGGTCGCCCCAGGAAAAACCCTGCCAGCAAGATTGCTGCAACAATAGCCAGAGTATAAATGGTCTTTAAAGGCATCGTAATCGTCACCAGCACCGGTCTAAGTTGTGAAAATTGGGGCAGGTTAACCGACCGGGAAGAGCTTGCCCCGTTTAATCACATGAGATACAAGATTGGTGCCAAAACGGTAACCAAGATGCCGAAAATCGTTAACGTTTAGAATCAACAGGTCTGCCTGTTTGCCGGGCTCGATTGAACCGACCCGGTTTTGCAGCTTCAGAGCCGCGGCGGCATTGATGGTCGCGGCAGCGATGGCTTGTTGTGGCGACAGACCCATTTTACGGCATGCCAGCGCCAGGATGAACTGCATGGATTCGCACCAGGACGTGCCCGGGTTGATATCGGTTGCCAGCGCTAACAAGGCATCGGCTTCGATCAATGCTTTGGCCGGGGTGAATTCGGCTTCATTCAACCCGAAGGGCGTTCCGGGAAGTGAAACCGCCACGGTCTCAGAATTCGCCAGGGCTTTGATATCTTTCGGCGAGGTTTTTACCAGGTGGTCTGCCGAAACAGCCCCAAGCGCTGCGGCCAGGGCTGCACCGCCCAGGTTCTCAAATTCATCGGCGTGAATTTTCAGCGGGAACCCCAAATCCCGGGCTGCTTCCAAAATACGGCGAGATTGGGCCAGGTCGAAGGCGCCGCGCTCACAAAATACATCCACAAAGGGCAGGGGTAGATGCGGGGCCTCGCTTTGCCACCAGGCGTAGATTCCGGGAAGCATCTCCTGGCACAGCAAGTCGACATATTCATCGGGTTGGTCCTGATATTCAGGCGGCACGGCATGCGCACCCATAAAGGTGGGGATCAGCTCCAGCGGGCCTTCCTGGTCAAGCGCCACAATCGCCCGCAGTTGGTTGATCTCACTTTCGAGGGTCAGACCATAGCCGGTCTTAACTTCCATCGTGGTTGTCCCATGGTTAAAAGCAGCCAGGGCACGCGGGCGAGTCTCTGTCACAAGCTGCGCCACCGATGCCGCACGGGTCGCCCGCACCGTCGACAATATCCCACCGCCCATGGCCAGGATCTCCATGTAGGGCTTTCCCTGCTGGCGCAGTGAAAATTCGTCAGCCCGATCTCCAGCCCACACCAGGTGGGTATGGGGATCCACAAACCCGGGCATGACCACCCTGCCGCCCGCATCGTAGCGCTCAGCGGCGGGGTACGCAGCAAGTAGCGAATCGCTCTTCCCGACAGCCAGGACCTGACCGGACTGAATGACCACAGCACCATTTTCCACAATGCCGAGATTCCCCAACGAGTGACCGCGTTGCGATCCGCCTGCCAGGGTCAGGATTTGACCTGCATTATGAACAATAAGCATATTTGATTGATGTGTTTTCATAGCTAATTAATTATACCAGCGGCCAGGGATAAGCCCGGCGATCCTCAGGGGGAAGGGGGAATTGACCGCGATCCAAAAGCGCTTGCCCGCGCGTTTGCAAAGCTGCAATTTCATCCGGCTGCAAATGCGGCTGCAAAGCAGAGAAAAGGCTGCCTCCAGGAGAGGCTTCTGGTACGACCCTGGCAAGATCCAGGCACAGCTCAGGTGGAATCCGTTGCCCGGCATGGTCCCAAACGACTGTGCGGAGCTTATCCTCCGTGTGGAAGCTGAGCCCATGATCAATCAGGAACAACTGACCTTCCAGGCTGATCAGCATGTGACCGGCTTTGCGGTCGGCATTGTTGATCAAAATATCGAAAAGCATCACCCTGGGCAGGTGTATGCGTTGTTTCTGATTGAAATTGAAATAGTGCCGTTCAGGGTCGTGGTCAACGAATAACTGCAGAGAGCCCGGCCCCATGGACGCCCCTTTAACCCTGAAAATCGTCGGCGGAACCAGGCCCCAGCCCAGCGCTTCACTGACCTTGTAAGCAGCAACTTCTCGCTGAGCGAGGGTGCCTGTGGGGAAATCCGGCAACGGGCGCTCGCCGCGCAAGGGTTTATAGACGGCTTTTAAGGTTTCGCCGCTGTGCTGGCACAACACCATGAAGGTGTAATTGGAACCGTATATGAACTGACCTTCCAGGTGCAGGGTGCCTTGCTGCAACGCTGATAGGGTGAGGGCTTGATTCATTTTACAATCGACATCAAGGGGTGGTTTTGTGGCCGTTATTCTTAGGAGAGAATTCGCCCGGCGGAAGGATGGGCTCACCTGTGGATGGCCACACCGGGCGGCCACGACTGGCAAGCTCGATGCCCCAGCGTCCCATCGCCCACAACTGAGAGCGGGTGCACCAGAAGCGCACTTCGCTGAGCTCATCTTCCGATTCGGTCATCATGGTAGGAACTTCATTTGCTATCAACACCAGCTTATCATCATCAGGCTGGTAGCCCAGGCTGAGTTCACCTACGCGAAATAGTGGGTCCAACGGGGGATCAAGTATCATCTCGTTTTCATCGTAGCTTGGCGACGCCTCGGACAGACCTGCTATTTTTTCCTGCAATTCCATCATCAGGTTTTCAATTGCCAGCGCCAAAGTCTGGATCTGGTATTTTTCCACCAGTAACGTGACGACCTGGTCATGGCTTCTGCCCTGCAGGTAAAAGACACGTTCCCCGGGCTGCCCAATGGCGTCCACGGTGATAAAAGTAACCGGATTCAGGTCGATATTGAAGGGTGCCATACTTCATCCATTATTCAGCAAGTTAATCCGATTGGATTTTACCGAATAAGCTCATGTTAGTAAATAAGGTCGGTTCAAACCCTGGCGGCATCGGCAGGATACCGGTCGAAGTTTTTAATTTCTAAAACCCTGCTCAGGGTAGTTAAGAAATATCGATATTTTGATCACCCAAAAAACCCTTTAATTTTTGGATCAGGGTATCCGTTAAACCCGTGGTGGCATTGGGGAAACTGATCTCGTACAGAAAGCCATTTTCCCTCACCCGAAAGGAAAAGCGGTCGTGGCCGGGTCGCGAAACCAGGATATCGTGAATGCGGCGCATCCGACGGACATCCTGCTGCTTATCGCCGCAGGAATTGAGCGTGAGGGTGATGCAGCGCGGTTTCTGATCCGTCTGCGGCAGCGGATCCGGCTTTGGCAGAGAAAAGTTCAGAACATGAAAAGGTTTTTGAGGGGGTTTTTCACGTAACTTTTCCCCCTGACTGGAAGCAGGCTGCTGAAGCTGCTTCTCAACGGGTTCGCTTTTTCCTTCTGGTTGGGATGCGTCAAGATCATTTTTCCCAGTTTCATGATCTTCTATCGCCGGATTCTCAGCCGGTGGCGCAATATCTTCAGGTTGATGAAAATCATCTCCTCGCGACAGATCGTCATCAGGAATAGCTGGCAGCAGATCTGCTGGTGGCAAATCCGGCAAAAAGTCCTCCAGCAAATCGTCATACAGATCAAAAGCTGGTTCTTGAATTTTATCTGGCTGGTCGAGGCTCAATTCATGCAAAGAGATCGGCGTAAGGGTATCCACCAGGACTTTGGGCTCGCCCTGGGCTGAATCCACCCGACCTTCTGCCAGAACCACCTGGTCCATACTCAACACGTGATAGGCGCTTTCCCACACTTTCGGGAAAATCACCAGATCAATTTGTCCAAACAAATCCTCCAGGGTGGCAAAACCCATGCTGTCGCCCTTTTTCGTCTGGTGCTGTCGAAATCGATTGACCATTCCGGCAACAATCACTGCTTCTTTTTCTTCTGCTTCAACAAGCTGGTAGGAGAAGTGGGTCACCCGTTCTGCGAGGGTTTTCTGGTAAGCGCTGAGGGGATGATCTGAGACATACAACCCGATCAGCTCTCGTTCCCAGATGAGTTCTTCGTGCTTGTTCGAATACGCCGGTTCTACCAGTTCAATGGCAGAATCAACCTGTTCTGAAGCATCGAACAGCATCATCTGACCGGCTTCCTTGGCTCGGAAGTAGCTGCTGCTGAACGCCAGAATACTATCCAAGCTGTTTAACAGGGCATGCCGTGAGCCGAAGGAATCAAGGCTGCCGACTTTGATCAGGCACTCAAGGGGTCGACGACCCACCTGGCGCAGGTCGACGCGGTGGGCGAAATCCGTCAGGTCTGAAAAAGGTCCGGATTGCCGTGCTTCCATGATCAGCTCAACCGGGTGTGAACCGACATTCTTGATCGCACCCAATCCAAAACGGATGGCTGGCGGGCCATTTTCTCGGTCTTCAATGCTGAAGTCGAATCCGCTGGTATTGATATCAGGCGGTAAAACGTCAATCCCCAATGAACGGCAGTCTGCCACATAGGTAGCGACTTTACCGACATCGTTTTTCCAGGCTGAGAGCAGGGCGGTCATAAATTCAACCGGGTAGTGATATTTCAAGTATCCCGTTCGCACGGCGATCACGGCATAATCGGCTGCATGACTTTTATTAAATCCGTATTGGACAAATTTTTCCCAGTCACGAAAGATCAATTCAGCTTCTTCCACGCTGAGCTGGCTGTGCCGCATCGCCCCCTTGATAAAGGCACTGCGATGATCTTCAAGGTGGCCTTCCTGCTTTTTGGCGATTGCCTTGCGCAGGCGGTCCGAATCGCTGGGGTCATATCCAGCAATCTGAATGGCTGCCTGCATAATCTGCTCCTGGTAGATGGGAATCCCAAAGGTGCTTTTAAAGATGGGTTCAAGCGCGGGATGTGCGTATGTTGGCTGCTCTCTGCCGTGCATGCAGTTAATGTAATTGGGTATAAATTGCATGGGACCCGGCCGATAAAGGGCAATCATATCAATTAAATGCACCAGTTCGCGCGGTTTCATCTCTGTAATATAGCGGGTCATGCCCGAACCTTCCAACTGAAATAAACCCGTGGTATGCCCCTGACTGATGAATTCAAACACCTTCGGATCATCTATCGGAATGGAGCGCAAGTTATAGCTTTTACCATGTCGTTTTTGGATCAGTTCGCAGGCGCGCGCCATGACCGTCAGGGTGACCAGTCCCAAAAAGTCAACCTTCAATAAACCCAGATCATCAATCACCGACATCTCGTACTGGGTGACGATGTTGACCGGGTTGTCTTCGCTCTGGCTGGTCGGGCGGTGCAGGGGCACGTACTCCACAAGCGGCCTGTCGGTGATGATCAACCCGGCAGCATGAGTACCTGCACTGCGTACGGTTCCCTCCATTTGGCTGGCAGTGTCGATCAACTCGCGATAAAACCCACCGGATTGATACAGCGCTTGCAGTTCTCCGGACTCGTGTAAAACTTTCTGGATGGTAACAGGCTTACCCGCAATTGCCGGAATCAGTTTGGCAACTTTATCAACCTCGGGGATGGGGATATCCATCACGCGACCAACATCACGGATGGCGCCGCGCGCCCCCATCGTGCCAAAGGTGATGATTTGGGCGACCTTATCCTCACCGTATTTTTCCGCGCAGTACTGCATCATCTCAGCCCGGCGGTCGTCCTGAAAGTCCAGGTCGATATCCGGCATGCTCACGCGACCTCTTTGCAAAAAGCGCTCGAACATCAGATCGTGCTCAAGCGGGTCGATTAGATTGATATCCAGCAGATAAGCCACCAGTGAGCCTGCCACAGATCCACGTGCGTTATACCAGATGCCCCGCTCCTGAGCATGCTGACACAAATCCCACACGATTAAGAAGTAAGTGTCAAAACCCATCTTGTGAATCACATCCAGCTCATAATCCAGGCGCTGGCGGATGCGCTCATCCCGGGTATCCTTGCCATAAATCCGGTTCGCACCCTCCTCGCACAGGTATCGGAGGTAGCTGGCGGCGGTGTAGCCTTCGGGAACGGTGAACAGGGGCAGGTGATAACCGGTGTGGCTCAGGTCAACGTTGCAGCGTTCGGCAATCATTAACGTATTCTCGATTGCACCAGGGACGTGACCGAACAGCTGTTCCATCTCCTGCGGCGTTCGTAAATAATAGGTATTGCCATCCATGCGCATCCGGTTAGGATCGCTGATCAGACTGCCGGTTTGGATGGCGAGAAGGATATCCTGCAAGCGGGCATCTTCAGGACGAATGTAATGCACGTCGTTTGCAGCAATAAAATCAAGGTCATAGCGTTCGCCAAATTCGATCAATGTCTTGTTGACCTGATCCAAACCACGCACCGGGTGTTGTTGAAGTTCAATAAAAAAACGGTCCCGCCCAAAAATATCCAGGTACCATTTAAGATGTTCTTCAGCCAGTTCGATTTCGTTATTAAATAATGCGCGGGGAATTTCAGCGGAAAGGCAGCCCGTGGTCACGATCAACCCTTCGTTGTGCGCTTGTAGAAAAGCGCGATCGATCCTCGGACGGTAATAAAAGCCTTCCAGTTGCGATGCAGAAGCAATTTTCAACAGGTTTTGATAACCCTGCATGTTTTCTGCCAACAGAAGCAAATGGGCTGCGCGCTTATCACGCAGAGGGTCACGTTCCGTCATCCCGCGGGCAGCCAGGTAGGTCTCCAGGCCGATAATGGGTTTGATGCCCTCACCGACAGCCGCTTTAAAAAATTCCACAGCGCCAAACATGGTACCGTGGTCTGTCAACGCGACGGCAGGCATCCCCAGTTCCTTCACCCGCGCCACCAAGGGTTCGATCTGGCTGAATCCATCTAAGATGGAATATGTCGAGTGAACGTGAAGATGAACAAAAGACATGGTCAAAAACGCTGGTTAATAAACCGGTAAAAAATTGCGTCCCTGCTGAAATTCCCAGGACGCTGACAAGTGTAAATCATTATAGCACGACAGTTTTCTTTTTCACCCCAACAGCCTTAAAAAGAACGGTATTTTAAGGCTGCAGCTCTGAAGGGGAAAAATAAATTTATAAAACTTCAATCATTTGTTAAGGTTAGGGTTTTTTTTGGGTCGAGGGTAGCGAGTTGTTTCAAAGATCCTTTGTGCATCCGGACAAGAGATGTGTTTGAAACACCGGCGGCAAAAGGGTTCAGTTAAACAAAAAAACAGCGCAGTGTGGTTACACTGCGCTGTTGGATTTATGGCTGACTTAAAATCGGTTGATATTGACGACAATGTAGGGGCTGCGCTTGGTCTCTTCGTACAGGTAAGACTTCACCGCACGTAACACCTGGCCTTGAAGGTTGCCGTCTGATGATCGGAGGGTTTCCTGTATCCTCGTTTTCACCCCATCCAGTATGGGTTGCATCTCATCCATCAGGATGAAGCCGCGGGTGATGATTTGTGGGTCGCCATTGAGCTGACCGGTTTGATCATCAATAACCAGGTTAATCACAACGATGCCATCCTGGGCAAGGCTTTCTCGCTCTCTGACGATGCTGCGATCCACATCGCCCACACCGCTGCCATCGACAAAAATATAGTCCCCCGGGATGCGCTCTGCCAGTTGTAGTTCGCCGTTCACCAGCTCGATGATCTGACCATTTTCAACCACGCAAATATTTTCTTTGGGCATACCGACTTCTTTTGCCAGCTTGGCATGCTGCTTAAGCATCCGTAGTTCACCATGAATGGGGATCAGGTACTTGGGTCTCACCAGGTGTAGGAGCAATTTGATCTCTTCCTGGCTGGCATGTCCGGAGACATGGATGGGTGCAATGGCTTCATAAATCACATCGGCACCACGGCGGAAGAGCTGATTGATGGTGCGATAGACGGGCTCTTCATTGCCGGGTATGGGTTGCGACGAAAGAACGATGGTATCGCCTTCGCGAATGTCAAACTTGCGATTCGTACCATTGGCAAGACGACCCATAATTGAACGGGGTTCGCCCTGGGCGCCCGTGCACATCAACACGACCTGGTTATCAGGCATGGTCAGGGATTGTTCAAGGGTGATCACGAGCCGCTCGGGAAAGTCCACATAGCCCAGCGAGCGAGCCATATTCATATTTTCCACCATGCTGCGACCGGTAAAGGCAATTTTGCGCCCATGACGTTCTGCAGCATCAGCCACCTGCTGCATGCGTGAGATCAGTGAGGCAAAGGTGGCCACAAGGATGCGCCCTTTAGCCGTTTCAAAGACCTGGTCGAGGGCTCCCTCAATCGTACGCTCGGAGGGCGTCCAGCCCGGTTCCGTGGCGTTGGTAGAATCCGCCAGCAGCGCCAGGACGCCACGCTGGGCAAATTCAGCCAGTTTGGCATAATCTGTGGGCCAGTTGTCAACCGGCGTATGGTCAAATTTATAGTCGCCGGTGTGCACCACCAGACCGGCGGGCGTCTCAATGCCCAATCCAACGCCATCGGGGATCGAGTGGCAAACATGAAAGAAATCGACGGTAAACGGACCAATGCTGATCTGTTCACCGGCGTTTACAGGTCGCAGGTCTGCTTTCGCCAGCATCCCATAACGGCTGAGCTTTACCTCCAGCAAGCCCAGGGTAAGTTTGGTAGCATAGATCGGTGCGTTGACCATCTCTAACAGGTGCTGAACCGCCCCGATATGATCTTCATGACCATGGGTGAAGATCATGCCGCGCACCTGGTCGCGCTTGTCTTTGAGGTAGTGTTCAAAATCGGGAATAATATAATCTATCCCGAGCATATCATTTTCTGGGAACATTAGGCCAGCATCTACGATCAGGATATTATTCCCGTATTCGTAGAGGGTCATGTTCTTTCCAACCTCACCAAGCCCACCAATTGGGATGATTCTTAATATTTTATTTTTGTTCATTAAAATTCATTCCTTTACCAACCGAAAAATAGCGGTTGATTGATAATATTTTTTTTAAAAAATGGGGGTTCCCATTTGAAGTCAAAATTAACAGCCAGGGCTTTTATAACAAAAAGCCCTGCGGTACCAGGCCGATCAGGGCAGAGCAAAAGATAATTTCGTCCAGAAAATCAGTCTTGATAAGATCTGTAATCGTCGCCAGCCCTCAACCCGTTGCATTTCAATAAAAAATTTTAGCATGCAGGCCGGGTAAAGTCAATTTTTAGCAGGAACTGTTAACAAAGCATTGAGAAAGATGGATAGCAATTCTCGTGGGCAAAACCGAAGGCGGCGTTTGAAGTTTAATCAAACCAAAGCTTAAATTTCCAAATGGAGTGTGATATAATGTGATTCTCACATGGCCCTCTAGCTCAACTGGCAGAGCAGTTGACTCTTAATCAATTGGTTCGGAGTTCGAGTCTCCGGAGGGTCATTGATTATTTAAATTAGCAAACTATCAGCAGTGGGTGGGGAAATAGAAATCGGGATGTACCTGCCACGGTTGTGTTTCCGGACGTTTTATAATTGTGTGGATCTGGAGTACTCCGTTTTGACGGATACTTGTGTAAGCTCGAATTTCAGAGGGGTTCATTTTTTTAAGCCACAGAACAACCCGGCTAAATCAACGCTCCAACCCGCTACTCCCGGATCAGCCCTGCATCCTGGAGGGCTTGCTGCAAGCGGGGGTTATCGCGTGGGTCTGCTCCCGTGAAAGCGTCCTCATCAGGAAAGCCCAGTTGGATGTACAGGGTCTGCCCAGCCGGGTCAAAGGGTTGCAAAATCACGATCCCATCAAAACTCAGGGTCGACAGGGGCGACCAAAACCCACCGGCATAGATCGGCTCCTGATAGGCGACCACCACAAAGGGCACACCAGCGGAGGGCAAGCCGCTATAAAAAAGGGCGATCAGCCTCGCATAAGCTTGCTCTGTGAGGTTGATGCCGTGGTGCTCCCAGTCATAGCTGACCAGGTCATCTGTTTTTAGGATGGGCACCGCATTCAAAGGGATCTTGTCAAGCGCATAATTTTTCAGGTCGGGGCTTGTAATCTGTGAATCTCCCACCAGGTAAATCGCAAAGGGTTCTCCTTCGAGGGCGGCGGGTTCGACTTCTTCTTGGCTTTGACAGCCGCATAGAAGGATCAGGATCACGATCAATGCAAGGACGCTTTTCTTCACCATCTTCACTCCATGATTAAAAGATGCTGACCCGTATCATCTGATGCTGATTTTGTGAGCATCAATTAATGGACAGCGCTGTATACTATACCACATTAAACCCTCATACCTGCGACCAATGGTGTTCGTAATTTTGTTCACATTATTCTTTACCAGAGAGGTTTTTCAGCATTCGCCAGGAGGGCTCATTCACATGATGGATGATGCCATCCGGATCTCGATACGACCAGATGCCCGGGCATGAATCGATGACTTCGTAGCCCATACGCCGGTATAAGCGTAATGCATCCGGGTTGTCTTTGGCAACGTTGAGGGTGACGTAACGAAATCCGCGCTGCCACAGATCGCATTCGATGAATTTCATCAGGGTGCTGCCCACACCTCGATTGCGCCATTTCTCCTTGACCCGAAAGGAAAAGACATAGGCACGAGTTTTCCCGTCCGCCGCATTTCGATCTCCACTTCGCAATGCGACAAAAGCCTGACCAATCATATCTCCACCGGGGCTCACGACAATCCACAGCAAAACATCCCCCTCCAGGCTGCGGTTAAATAAATCCGCAAACATTTCTCTGAACTTCCAATATTCCCCGTCCCATTCAAGGGCGGGCAGATCCGCGCGGGTCGTTTGGCGGATGAGCAGGTCTGTTAACGGGATTTCGGTTTCTGCATCGGTGTTGGAAGCCATGATGGTGTTATGAATTGCGCCCGTCAGTGGCTGCGTCGTCCAGCAATTTCTGAAGCAAAGCCTGCTCTTCTTCGGCGGTCCGCACTGAACCATCCAGCCAGGCGGCGCGTAAAGATGCCAGGATATGTCCAAAGACCGGGGAGGGGCGCAAGCCCATCCCACGTAGATCATCCCCGGATAGGGTTGGTGTGACCAGAGCCCACTGGGTGACAAATTGTTGCACCAGCCTGCGAACGTCCTCGTCGGGGGTGATCAACTGGGCAGCAAAAAGCGCTGTTCGGGGGTAATTCTCCAGTTCAAGCACAACCTGGCTGGGCGGGGCGCCCACCAGACCGGGTAAGTCATGGACGATCTTGCTGGTTGCCACCATCAATTTCTCGAAATCGCTTCTCCAGCGTAATCTTGAAGCAATTGAGCGTAAACTTGATTCAGGCAGCCGACCCAACCATACCAGGAAGCCAAGCATCTGCCTGAGGGTCAGACTGTCATATTCGTCAGACAGTTCCCAAAACGGTTCAATTTCAAGATGGTTGAGCTGGTGTAATTGGGTTTGAATGTCATCATCCCAGGGCAAGGCAGGATGGATGGCATACAAAATTCCCAGTTCATCAAGGCGAGAAAGCATTTTGGGGGCATAAGGCTCTGCCAGGATAAGGGCAATCTCATGCCTGATTCGTGCACCAGAGAGCCGCTTGAGCAGGGGCAGGCTTTCTTCCATCAGAGCCAGGGTGCGCGGCTCGATTTGAAAGCCAAAACGCTGCTCAAAACGCACTGCCCGCAGTAAGCGGGTGGCATCATCAACAAAGGACAATGCGTGCAACACGCGGATGCGCCCTTTGCGCAAATCCGTCAACCCGCCCCAATAATCATGAATTTTGCCAAAATGCTCCCCATCCAGGCGCAGGGCGAGGGTGTTGATGGTGAAATCGCGCCGGTGCAGGTCCATTTTTATGCTGCTGCTTTCTACAGTAGGCAAGGCTGCAGGTTGTTCATAAAATTCAGTGCGCGCGGTAATCAGGTCAAGGCTTCTAGGCAGGTTTGAAAGTTCAGCCTGGTCGCTAATGCCGAGAAACGCACTCAGTTCTCCGACAACCTCCTCGATGATCCATTTTGCGGTGCCAAAACGATGGTGTGTGAGCACTCGTCCGCCAAGCCGGTGTGCCAGGCGGTTAGCAAAGAAGATCGCATCTCCTTCTACCACAATGTCAAAATCAAGGCTGAGATGATCAAGTAGCAGGTCGCGCACAAAGCCGCCAACGACAAATATCGGCAGATTGACCTTATCGGCTTCAACCGCCAGGGCGCGTAACAATGCCAGGCGCGCGGGAGGGACAACCCGAACCAGCCTTTGGGCAACCTCTTCCTGGGTAGGCACATCCAGCACGGGGCTGAGCGTCTTTAGAAGGTCTGTGCGGGTGACAATCCCGATAATTTCGCCGCTATCCGGCGCCACCACAGGTATCTGCCCCCAATCTGTTTTTGCCATCAGGGTTTGCAGGGTTTCCAACGAGGCATCCGGGGTGATTTTCACATCACCTGCTGCCATCAAGCTTTTTACGCGTAGATCCAACCCGTGGCTGATCGCCCGGTCCACCTCGCGCCGATTAAGTAAACCGACCACCTGCCCCTCTTCGACTACCGGGTAACCCTCGTAGCCATAACGCTGCATCAAACGATGGGCCTCCTGCACCGGGGTATCCGGAGAGAGGATCAGCGGGTCTTTCGACATGATCGATTCCACGCTCACCACCGGTTTAACGTGTTGATCCAGTCCAGCGATCATGCTGGAATACTGTTCGTCAAGAAACCGGAGAAGCTGGGTTTTATCAGCAGAGCCTTCGGGCCTGACCAGCGCTGAGGCGGCGCGCGTGTGTCCACCGCCCCCCATGGCTTCTGCAATGGCGGCAACATTGACCCGGTCGCTGGTTGAGCGTGCCACCAGGCGGATGCCCTGCCGGGTGGCAACCAAAAGCAAGAGCGCATCGGGGTTGAATACATCACGCATTTTATGCGCCACGCTGGATATTTCATCTTTAACATCCAGGGCGTTAGCTTTTGCCACCATGATGGTTTGATCTTCGACGAGAAACGTATGAAGGTCCCTTAACAGCCGTTCATAAAGATTGCGCTGCCCTGGTGTTAGCGGCGGGTAGAGAAAACGGTTGACAATGTCCAGATCTGCGCCCTGGGACAAACAGTACCCGGCAGCCAGCAGGTCTTCAGCAGTCGTAGAGCCATAGGTGAAGGAGCCCGTATCCTCATATATGCCCAGGGCTAATGTTGTTGCCTGGATGTGGGTCAGGGCGATGCCCTGCTCACGGATGCGTGCCACCATCTGGCTGGTATTGGCTCCGTAAGATACCAGGTGACACTCCCATTCCGGGTTGAGGTCTTCCCGTTGGGGGTGATGATCATAAACCACAATGCGGGTTTCTTTGCTCATCCCCTTGATAGTGATCAAGGATTGGGTATCCACCAGGAAGAGCGTTTCTACCGGCTCGCGTGGCAGGTCTTTGTGGGCAACATAGGGTAGATCGGCGCCGTACTGCTCCAGGAAGCGCCGACCGTTACGGTTGATGCTGCGGGGTAATAAGGGGATTACATCCGGAAACAACAGCCAGGCGCCCAACTGCGAGGCAAGGGCATCCATATCAGCTTGCTCGTGAGTCATAATCACGTTCATGATCTAATCAAACCACCAGTACACTTGATCGTCGAGGTTAAAGAAATTATAAACCGTCTGCGAGAGTCTGGCGAATAATCGATTGCCATGGTCAAAATCCATTCGCTCAGCATCATATAGGAAAATGTTCACAACATAATCACCGCCCGGGGAAAAGACAATCGCCACATCGCTGATAAACCGCAACTGACCATCCAGGTCCTGCACCCAGCCATGTTTGTGGGCGGCTTTCGCCTCAAGCCCCAGGCCGGCTTCGATCAACAACCCGATGCGGTTGCCAGCCAGGATGTCAACCATCAACTGGCATTCCGACTGGGTGATCTCTCCCGGAAAGGTCTCAGTGAGCAAACCGCTTCCATCCTGTGCGCAGGTGTAGATCGCTCCCAACAGCAGACCGACTTCTGAGGGCACGGTCTGGTTATAGATATCCGGGTCGAGGAAAACATCCGTACGGGTATTGGCAGGCGTTTCAAAACGTTGTAAGAGCGGTGCGCCCAGGTAGAAGTACCCGGCAAGGAAGGTGTTCTCCATGCCCAGCTCGACCAGGTCTTCACTGACGATCAACGGACCGCGCACTTCGTCCAGGTATGCAGACATGAGCGTGTCTGCCGGCGGATTTTCGGAGAAGGCAATCATTCGCTCAAATAAGTTCACCACCGGCTGCGGGGTAGGTTCGTCGATCCGCCGCAGGACTGAGACCATGATCGGGATCTTGATGGTGCTGGCGGCGGTATAGGCGATGTCCGGGGCAACCAGCTCGCCGTGACGTTGGGCAAAATGGATGCTCTGCCCGGAGCTCAACGAGAGCAAATAAACCTCCGCCAGGTCATTAAACCCGATCCAGTCGATATTGTGACGCAAGAAGGTTTTCAGCGCTTCAATATCTGCCGGCTCAGGGGCGCTTTCCGTCAGCAGCAGTTCAACCGCGGTTTGAGCAGGGTTGAGCAAAGCTGCCTGAATAGCGGTGACCGCCCGGTCAACCTGCAGGCGGGTACCGGGTTCACCAGCGGAGAAGTTCGTTGTGTTGAGGATGGGAGTGGCTTGAGTAGCAGGCTGGGAATAACGCGGCACAATCTCGTTCTGCAGAAAAGCATGAATCTGCTCTGTAGCGACATTGGCGGCAAGAGAGACCTCAATGGGTGTTGAAGGCTTGTTCCGGCCTTGTAAATAATCCCAAAACCGACCCCGATCAAACTGGCTGGCAGCTTCAGCAACCAGCGCATCAGGGTCAAAGGTGAAGCCCAGGGTCTGTCGATCGGCGTGGATGGTGCTGCCATCGATGGTTAACACCAGGGGGAGGGCGTAGAACTCAGCCAGCCTGGCTTGGGCAGATGGAGCATCCAGGCCGCCAATGGGAACGCCTGCGACGTGGCTGCCGGCCGGAAACAGGAGCGGCTGGCTTTCAAACCGGTTGTGCTCTACCAGGGTGATGACCAGACTGCACAGGATAAAGAAGGCTCCCAAACCACCCAGAACCCAGCGAAAGGCTTTAGATTTCATGTGCATAACCGCTTTCTGACCATGGACTGATTTTACCACCTTGCCATGCTCACGCCGATAGCAAGCCCTTATGACCCAGGTGTTATTGAGGGATGAATTAAAATTTGGGTGCTGATTTGTGACCTATTGACCGGTCACAGTCTCAGACAGCCCGCTTTTTCCCGCGCAGGAAGAAGGCATAATACATCCCGATGGCGATGATGTAGGTGATGATTGTGCCCGTAAAGGGCGGGCCAAAGCCGTAATTCACCTGCATCCACCCGCTGAGCACCGGGCTGAACGCCCGCCCAAAGCTGTTGACCATGCTGTTAAGGCTGGCCACCATGGCGCGGGAATCGGCCTCAACTTGCTCCATTACAAAAGTCTGGTAGACGGGGGTGCTCATATTCATCAGGGTCAGGCGGACGAAATACGCGCCTGCGCTCATCCAAAACATGGGTGAAAAGCCCAATATGATTAAAAAAGGAATTGAGATTGCCTGGCTGAAGACCACCACACGAATCTTGCCATAGCGATCGGCAAAAGCCGGGGCGAGGATCAGGCCCACCCCCATGGCTAAAGAACCCCAAGCCATCAGCGCACCAATCACCGGGTCAGGCTGTTGGTGTACGTTGCTGAAGAAAATATTCATAAAAGGCATGATTAACCCGGCGCCAATCGAGGTGACAAACATGGGTAGCAGCAACTTTGCCAGCAACCCCGGGTGTTTCCGGCCAAAGGCAATCGGTGCGAAGGCTGCGCGGCTCTCATGTATTTCTTTGTCCCCCCTCAGTGCCAAGCGGGGAATGACCGTGCTGATCACCAGCGCGCCCGCCATGCCAATTGCCCAGGCGTAGGCAGTTGAGCTGACGGGGGACACATTGAAAATTTTGCCAAACCAGGAGGGTAAATAGCCGCCCAACCAATCACCGGCAGAATTGGCGGCCATCTGCAAGCCTGATTGCATGCTGAACAGGTAAGTGCGCTCCTCTTCACCGCTGTTTTCCATCATAAACGGGCCGCTGACCACGGCGCCCAGGCTGGAACCAATGCCCATCAGGATGTTTGTGACAATCAGGATGCCCGTTGAGGGGAAGCCCACCATGAATATGATGGATGCGCCGGTCAACAGGACGGCAAGGACAAGGGTCGACTTTCGCCCCAATCGGTCGGCTAAATAGCCCATGGGCAGGGCGGAAATCAACACGGTCATGCTGTTGACCGTCGAGAGCAGCCCCATAAAAGTTTCATCATAACCCAGGCTACGCAGGAAAAAATTGAACAGGATACGATGAATACCGAACCCCGCCCCATAGATGATGATGCTGATTAAATAAATCCGCGCATTAGGGCTAAATGCGCGGACGCGTTTAATGTAGGTTCTGACCACTCCCTCCGGATTGTGAGGCGGTCTTTGCTGAGACTTCAAATTGAGTTACTCTCCGGAGAGGAAAATCCGCAGTCGATAAATGGTTGTGTCCAGCCCGCTAATGCGCAGGGCGTAGCGCCGTTCTGCCTTGGGTGAAACCGTCACGCTGATCATCCCAGCCAGGCGCAGGTTTTGCAGGTGGTGGATCACCGTTGGTGGCCGTAATCGCAGGATGGCAGCCAGTTCACTGAGATTGGTGGGGCCGTTTTCACGCAAATAATGCAGAATTCGCAGACGGGTGGGGTCGGCGATGGCTTTTAAGGCATTCAACAATTCATCCGGAACCAGTTGCCCTGGAATCAGGGCTGTTCCCTCCGGTCGAGCGCCAAACAGGATGATGCCGGTTTGATCGTCTAACTTATCAGAAAACACAAAGGGTGCACCCCAAAAAGATGGCGCCATGATCAGGGTTGAAAACTCACTGACGGATTCCATACGCACCCCGGTTGAAAGGGTCTCCAGCACGGTTAATAGATCATGCTCACGGAACAGGTTTTGGACATCCTTCAAGGCTTGCTCCTGGGCAGGTTTGATCCGAACTTCTTCCTCTCCGAAAAAATTGTTGATATAAGCTTCCAGGGCAAGGACCAGGTCGTTCCCGAACTGCTCACGATCAACCCAGGCTTCAAAGACGGTGCGCAAGTATTCCTTGGTAACGCGGAATTGGTTGGGGAGATAAGACGTGATTTGTCTTTCGATTTGAGCCGTCAGGCGTTGTTTGCCGTTTAACGATAAGAGGTAGTTTTTCTGTTCTACCTTTTGTTGATCGGTCTTGTCTGCAAACACAAGTGCAGGTAAGCGCTCTTCCGGTGATAGCGCTTTGAGTGCTTCCATGACAGTGGCTGCGTCCTTTGGCTCAGGGAGCGCATGCAGCCACGCTAATGGGACGTAGACCACCCTCTGGGTTCGCTCTAAGGCATCGCGCAAGTGGATCGGCAAGCGTGAGCGCACGCCCGCTGCCCAGGAAGGGCGCAAGCCATACTCTTCAGGTCGATGCAGAATATACAGGCTGGTGAATAGGTCATAGGCGCTGCCTTTGTCCCACAAAATTTCAGGTTGTTGCTTCATGAATTCTCCTCACAGATTAAATTTACGTATCAATACATTGTTTACAAATTAGATATTAATCTAATTTTAGAAATTTGTCAAGGTTAAATGAAATTAAAAATACCTTTTTTGGAAACCATACGTACGGTTACCGGTCTGGTCGATTATTTGCTTAAAGACCGCGAATGGCTATAATCCCACTATGCGCAATCCGAAATTAACACGGCTGCTGATGGGCTTTTTGGTCGTCTTTGCCCTGCTGGCATTGATGCTGGCTGTGTACTACCTGCCACCCGTGCACGAACGGCTGGCATGGCGGGTGTCCAGCCTGCGTGCAAAGGTGTTTTACTTTTTTAATCCTCCCGGCAAGGTAGTCTTCTCACCAGGGCAACAGGAAGAGATGGACGCCATCGTCTCCATGACATTAACTGCCATGCCGTCGACATTAACTCCCACACTTAAACCCTCACTGGCACCCACCGTGTTGATGACCTCCACCCCGACGGAGACGCGGGTTCCCACCATCACGCCAACTGCCATTCCCGACAGCGTCATCCTGCAAGGGGTGCGCCATGAATACCAGAAGATGAACAACTGTGGCCCAGCCACCCTGGCTATGGCCCTATCCTATTGGGGCTGGGCTGGCGATCAAGAGACAACCCGTCCCTGGCTGCGCCCTCATCCGGATGATCGCAACATCATGCCCGAGGAAATGGCTGCGGCTGTTAAAATCCACACCGACCTGGATGCGTTGGTGCGCTCCGGCGGTGATACACACATCCTCAAGCAGTTCATTGCTGCTGGGTTTCCCGTGATCATCGAGCGTGATATGGGCGATGTTCGCCCGAATGAGGATTGGACCGGGCATTATGGCGTCATCACCGGTTATGATGACAGCCGCGAAAGGTTCATCTTGCAGGATTCTTTTGTTATGGCGGATTATCCCCTGGCTTATGTTGATCATTACCGCTACTGGCGGGCGTTCAATCACATCTACGTGGTCATCTTTCCCCCTGAACGCGAGCCGGAAGTCCTGTCGATCCTTGGAGCGCATGCCGATGTGCACTTCAATCTCCAGCACGCCGAGGAGATAGCGCAGGAAGCCATTAACGAGCTTGATGGCCGCGATCTATTTTTCGCATGGTTCAACCTGGGCACCAGCCGGGTGAACCTGGGTGATTATTTCGCCGCCGCCCAAGCCTACGACCACGCTTATAATGTGGTCTACCCCACCATCCCATCAGCGGCGCGTCCCTGGCGGATGACCTGGTATCAAACTGGCCCATACGCAGCCTATTATTACACAGGTCGCTACCAGGACGTGGTTAACCTGGCGACTTTTACAATTGTGAATTCAGGCGTTCAAGAAATTGAAGAAACCTGGCTATGGCGCGGTCGCGCTCGCCTTGCGCTGGGTGATGTTGATGGTGCTATTGATGATTTTCATACTGCCTTAAAATTCCACCCGGGATGGGAGGCAGCACTGGCAGAACTTAATAACCTGGGGGTTAGCCCCTAAAAGGGGGCGAATTACTGCGTAATTACAGGCTGCATACGCAATTTTGCATAAATTTCTCTAAAGGATATAATCTCAACTATGCCAAACGCCAAGCTCAGCAAGATATTAATGATCGTATTGATCATTATCGCCACCAGCGCATTATTATTAGCCATTTATTTCCTCCCTCCGGTCCATAATCGCCTTTCCTGGCGGCTCGCTTTACTACGAGGAAATATTTACAATTATTTCTACCGTCCTGACGAGAAAATTTTTATCCCAGGTCAACAAGAGATGATGAGCACAATTGTACTGACGTCTACAGCCACCGAAGCGTTTCCCACCGCTACCGTACAACCTTCAGTAACGCCCACAAATTTTGTCTCTCCAACACCAACAGAGACACAAACACCCACCCCTACAGCCACCCCACTCCCATCAGCTATTCAATTAGAAGGTGTGATTTATGAAAAGCAGAGTTTCAACAATTGCGGGCCGACTAACCTCTCCATCGCGCTGACTTATTGGGGCTGGGAAGGTAATCAGACGGTGACAGCAGCATGGTTAAAGCCAAAAATAAATGACAGAAACGTCATGCCTTATGAAATGGTAGATTTTGTTCGCACTCAAACTCACCTGGGCGCTGTGCTACGCTGGGGCGGTGATCGTGAAACCATAAAAAAATTCGTGGCTGCGGGTTTCCCGGTGCTGATTGAGCGTGGTTACCTGGAAGAAATCCCAAAAGACGGTTGGATGGGACATTATAACGTTATCACCGGATACGACGATGATCGGGAAGTTTATATCGTACAGGACACCTACCCCGGTATCCCCAATGCAATCAATAGCTATGAACGTGTTGAACGGCATTGGCGCGCTTTCAATTACATCTATATCATTATCTATCCACCCGAGCAAGAAAGTAGGGTGTTTGAGCTTCTTGGTCCACATGCCGATGAAGCCTCCAATTTGCAGCATGCTCTTGATAAAGCTCGAATGGAATTAGACTACCTTAGCGGGCAGGAGTTGTTTTTCGGCTGGTATAACGTGGGAACCAGCTTGGTAAACCTGCAAGATTACTATGGCGCTGCCCAGGCTTTTGATCAAGCCTTTGTCGTGTACAATGAGCTTGACCCGCCACCATATCGACTGTTCTGGTATTCCACTGGAGCGTATTTTGCCTATTATTACACAGGACGTTACCAGGTCGTGATCGATTTAGCTAATATGGTACTGAAATCATCTGCGGAACCCGCCATCGAAGAAACCTGGGTGTGGCGTGGACGTGCTCGATTGGCTTTGGGCGACACTAACGGCGCGATTAATGATTTCCGCGAGGCTTTAAAATGGCATCCCAACTGGTGGGTGGCAAAAAATGAGTTGCAGAGTTTAGGAATCTGGGATTAGAAATTTGAAATTTTGTAAATGGAGGGGGGCTGCGTCATTAACAAAGAGGCTGTCTAAAAAGGCAGCCTCTCTTTTCATGTTTAATCAATTATTTCTCAAGCTTCAGATGACTTTGCTTTTTCAGCCTTGGCTTCAGATTTAGATTCTGGTTTGGATTCTGGTTTGCTCTCGGTTTCCTTTTTGCCTGAATCCTCCCGATCGCTATGGTAGGTTTGACCAGAGGGCGATCGGTTGTCCGTTGCATAAAAACCCTTGCCTTTGAACACAATTCCCACGGGTTGGTAAACTTTCCGCAAAGCCGGTTCGTTGCACTCCGGGCAGACGGTCAGAGGGTCGTCGGTGAACTTCTGAAATTGGTCAAAGCGCACGCCGCAATTTTCGCAATGATAGGTATAAGTAGGCATTTTTAACTTCCTGATTGTTAACCAAAAAAATTATAGTCCTCTTCAAATCGATTGGCAAGCGTACATCGCTCCTTTTAACAATTTTCTTACACCTCGCCAGCCGCTGCCCTTGACCGGGGACGGCATATGGAATAAAATTCAAATTCTGATTGATGCCCTCGTAGCTTAATGGATAGAGCAACTGCTTGCGGAGCAGTAGGTTGTGCGTTCGAATCGCACCGAGGGTATTTTTTTTTCCCAGCCCGGCAAACAGAGACCAACAAGCTGGCTCTTCACGCTTGAAGATTCCCGAAAAATTTTGACGCTAAGGGGGGTGATTCTCGCTTAATCCCAGAAAAGACGGGCAAGCGCTGTCCTTATCACAGGTTTGGTATTTAAGATAATTAAGACTATAATTATCGTATATGTTTGAAAATTTAATTAAGGACACCAAGATGATCAAGCCTTTCAGTCTTTCTAAAACAGGGATGGCGATTGCTTTCATTCTCATCACTGCGGTGGTTGGCACAGGAATATTTTCTCTGCTCCTGCCCCAACTGCCGGCTTTCGCCCAGGATGAATCGAATTTACCTGAAATTTCACCCCTACTGGTGGCAGCCGGTCTGGAGCGACCGGTTGGCATTGCCCACGCCGCGGATGGCAGCGGGCGCCTGTTTATCGTTGAACAACAGGGGCAAATCTTGATCCTGGAAGCTCAACGGGTTGAGACATCCTTTTTAGACATCCGAGACCGGGTTGCTTCCCCTGCTTCGGGCGGCGGCAATGAACAAGGCTTGCTTGGGCTGGCTTTTCCGCCTGATTATGCCGAAAAAGGCTATTTCTATGTCTATTACACCATGCGCACTGGCGATAACGTCCTTTCCCGGTTTTTTACCACCGAAAACCCCAACCTGGCTGACCCCAATTCCGAAGAACAGATTTTAACCTTCCCCCACCCACAATACCAGAACCACAATGGGGGGCAACTGGCGTTTGGCCCCGATGGTTACCTGTATATCGGCGTCGGCGATGGCGGCAGCGGCGGTGACCCCTTTGGAAACGCCCAGAACCCCGCTTCATTAAATGGCAAGCTGTTGCGGATTGATGTCGAAATGGAAACCAGCATTTACAAACCCGGCTCGGGATCGAACACGATCATTTGGGATTTCAATTGCCTCAATGGCGCAGGGATAAACTACCCATCTGCTTATTTAATCCCTGCAGACAACCCCTTTCGCGACGATCCCGAATATCGCCCCGAAATTTGGGCTCTGGGATTGCGAAACCCCTGGCGCTTTTCCTTTGACCGTGAAAACGGCGATCTTTACATCGCCGATGTCGGTCAGGATCGCTGGGAAGAGATCAATTACCAGCCAGCAGGCAGCGGCGGCGGACAAAATTATGGCTGGAACATCCTGGAAGGAAAAGAATGCTATGGATCCGTTTCCTGCGATCCAGACGGGTTAATCCTGCCAGTGCATGTTTATCCAAATTCCTCTTCTCCGAATTGCTCCATTACCGGGGGGTATGTGTACCGGGGCGATGAAATTCCTGCCCTCGAAGGCGTGTATATTTTTGGAGATTTTTGCAGCGGCAGTATCTGGGGACTGCAAAGGGACGGTGACACCTGGAAACAGGCACTGCTGACCAGCACGAGTTTCATGATCAGCGCCTTTGGCGAAGATGAACAGGGTGAAATTTACATCGCGGATATGATCGGCGGCGGGATTTACAAACTGAACTTGAAATAACCGGGATTAGCTGCAAGTCACATCCAGCAGTGAAAGCGCTGTGGTTTTTGGAATTAATTAATTGGCGTCCACCTCAGATGACAGCGAAAAGCTGGACGAGGTGATAACCAACCAGGGCTGCCCAGATCCAGCTATCGATCCGGTCCAGGATGCCGCCATGACCGGGGATCAGATTGCCCGTATCCTTCACCTTCGCTGTTCGTTTAAACAGGCTCACCAGTAAATCCCCCGCTGCTGAGACCAAAGCCAGCACGAAACCCATCACCGCTCCCTGCCATAAAGGGGTCACCGCAGGCAGCCACCCCACAGAGCGCCAGAGCAGCACCAGCAGGGCTCCAAACAGGGTGCCGGTCACCACCTCGCCCGCCAGTCCAGCCCAGGTCTTGTTGGGGCTGAGGCGCGGGGACATTTTCTTTACTCCCAGCCAGCTACCGATAAAATACGCGCCTGAATCAGCCAGCCATACGGATGGGAGCGCAGTCAGCATCCAACCGAGCCCATTTTCTAAAGCCCTCAGGGAGATCATCCCCCCGCCCACCCAGCCAAGGTAAAGAATCCCAGCCAGGTTGATGACAAAGCCCAGGGCGGCGCCATCGCGACCGCGTTCATATTCGACCAATCCATTAATCGTGTTCGCCAGTACGAGGAGGGTCAACAAAGGCACGAGATAAGCGTCATCCAAAGTCCAGCGCTGAACAACAAACAGGGCGACACCCAGCAGCAGCATCACCAGTGAAGGCTGATGCCCCATTTCCTTAAATAGGCGCGTGAATTCATAGGTTGCCACCAGCAGGATTAACAAAATGAACAGGTTAAACGCCCAGCCCCCAAGATAGATCAGGATTAATACCAGGGGAATAAATACCAGCGCCGCATTGACACGTTGGGACAACATCGGGAAATTGGTTACAACCTCAGGCTTCTTTTAGTCCACCAAACCGCCGATCGCGCCGGGCATATTCATCGACGGCTTTTTGTAATTCTTCTTCGTTAAAATCAGGCCAGTAGACCTTGGGGAAGATCCACTCTGAATAAACCGTCTGCCAGGTGAGGAAATTGCTGGTGCGCTGCTCGCCAGAGGTGCGAATCACCAGGTCCGGGTCGGGGATCTCAGCGGTGAACATGTAATGGCTTACCAGGGTTTCGTCCACATCGTCCGGGTTCACCCGTTCTACCAGCATCCGCTTGATGGCATGGATGATCTCATCCCGTCCCCCGTAGTTAAAGGCTAGCACGATATTGATGCGCTGGTTGTGCCTGGTCAGTTCGATCGCCGCGCGAACTTTGTTCTGCAGCGTGCTTGAGAGCCCATCCAGGTGACCAATGTGGATCAGGCGGGCGCCTTCCGCATGCAATTCTTCAATCTCACGGTCGATCACCTCTGAAAGGATATGCATCAATCCGGCGATCTCTGTTTTTGGGCGGGACCAGTTTTCAGTAGAAAATGCATACAATGTCAGGTACTCAATGCCCAGTTTGGCAATGGCGCGAATAATGGTGCGTAAATTTTCCGTCCCGGCGCGATGACCTGCCATGCGAGGGAGACCACGTTCCTGAGCCCAACGACCATTGCCATCCATGATGATGGCTACGTGCCTGGGAACTTTTGAAAACCTGGAGGGGGCTTCGTTAGTGGTCATTAATCATCACACTTCCATGATCTCAGTTTCTTTACGTGCACCGATTTCATCAACCTTTTTAATCATTTTATCGGTCAGCTCCTGAAGCTCCTTCTCGCCGCGCGCCTGGTCGTCCTCAGATAACAATCCTTCTTTTTCGAATTCTCGCAAATCGCGGATCAGGTCACGTCGGGTATTGCGAATACGGACTCGAGCTTCTTCCATCCGGTTGTTGACCATGCGTACCAGTTCTCGGCGGCGTTCTTCAGTCAATTGAGGCAGCGAAAGGCGAATCACTTTTCCATCGCTATTGGGGGTCAGACCCAGATCCGAGACCAGGAAAGCGCGCTCAATGTTCTTCAGCGTTGCAGGGTCAAAGGGGCGAACCAGCAGTTGGCGTGGTTCGGGAACGCTGATCGACGCAAGCTGAATCAGGGGCGTGTTGGCGCCATAATAATCGACAGGCAGCCTCTCAATCAACGCTGGTGATGCCCGTCCCGTACGAATTGCAGACAGATCCTCCTCCAAGGAATCCAGAGCAGATTGCATTTTCTCGACTGCTTCTCTCAAGGTGTCTTTGATCATGTTCTTCCTCCAAGGCTTGATTACATTTTCGATTATTAAGCATACAACAAAAGCTTTATCTCGTCTACCTTGTGCGTAGAAGATCTGGCCTTACCCGTTAACCGCATTTTAGCGCTCATACAAGGTTTTGTCTGACCCCAATCACTCCTGGCAAAGATGAACTGTACATGCATAAGGAGAAAAAAGTCTACGATCCTGTTAAGAAAAACTGCCCGTCAAACGGGAAGCTACTCTCAAAATGAGCATCAACAAACACGCAAGCCTGATCTGTCAGGTCCTTTAGCCTTCGTCGACCAATGTGCCGACCTTTTCGCCGAGTAAAGCCTTCGCCAGTGCTTTCTCATCCCATAAATTTACCACCAGGATTGGGAGTTTATTCTCCATACACAGTGAGATTGCCGTGCTGTCCATCACCTCCAGGCGCCGGTTGAGGGTATCAATATAGGACAGGTGCTCAAATTTTTTCGCCTCCACATGTTGATTGGGATCCTTATCGTAAACCCCATCGACCTTCGTCGCCTTGATCAATACATCCGCACCGATTTCCATGGCGCGCAGTGCCGCGGCGGTATCGGTGGAGAAAAAAGGGTTTCCGGTGCCGCCGCCAAAGATCACCACGCGGTTTTTCTCCAGGTGGCGAATTGCCCGCCTCCGAATATAGGGTTCTGCTACAGAACGCATCTCAATCGCAGATTGAACGCGGGTCATCAAGTTGATGCGCTCAAAAGCATCCATCAATGCCAGCGCGTTCATCACAGTAGCCAGCATCCCCATATAATCGGCGGTCGCCCGGTCCATGCCGGCGTTCAGTCCGGTGCGACCGCGCCACAGGTTGCCGGCACCGATCACAATTGCCACGTCAACGCCCATTTCATGCACTTGTTTGACCCTCTGAGCGATATCCGTTGCCCGATCGGGGCTGATCCCGAGGCCTTCTTCACCTGCCAGAGCCTCACCGCTTAATTTCAAAAGGATTCGTTGGTAAGCAAGCCCATTTTTGTTTGTGGTCATCTGCCCTCCTTTATGATTTAAGTTCTTGATAAAATAAAGCCAACCTTGCGGTTGGCTTTGAATGTTTTACTCCTGATCTTGATCCTGCCCCTGTTCAACCGGATCAGATGCAGAGCCAAGCTCCCAGCGAACAAAGCGCCGTACGACGATCTTTTCGCCAAGTTTGCTCACCGTCTGGTTAATCAGGTCCTGTACGGTCATGCTCTCATCGCGCACATAAGCCTGGTTCACCAGCACGGTCTGCTGCTTGAATTTTTTCAAAAATCCCTCAACAATTTTGGGGATGATATGTTCCGGCTTACCCTCATCCTTCGCGCGAACGGTTGCAATATGCGCTTCACGATCGAGGTCTGCCTGTGGAATGTCCTCTTCATTAAGGTAAAGCGGGTTTGCTGCTGCGATATGCAGGGCTATTTCATGTGCCAGTTCCCGAAAATCAGGCGAAAGGCTGGCAAAATCGGTTTCACAGTTGACTTCAACCATCACCTTTAAGCGACCTTCGCCATGAGAATACACCTCAATTACGCCCTCTGCTGCTTCCTGATTGGCGCGTTTGGCAGCTTTAGCCAGTCCTTTTTCCCGCAAGACAATCACCGCTTTATCAAAATCTCCATCGGCATCACGCAGTGCAGCCCGGCAGTCAAGAATGCCGCAACCGGTGGCTTTGCGCAATTCTTTGATCATTTCAGTTGTAATTTCCATCTTAATTCATCCTATCATTCAGTGCTGTCATTTAGTTTTCTTCCGCGTCGTCAGCGATTGCGTCTTCCTCTGACGCCTCAAGCACATCTTCGCCTTCTTCGAGTTCATCTGCTTCAACAGGCTCATCCGGTTCGGCATCAAACGGCTGCTCATCTTCTGGGGTCAACTCAAGCTCTTCAAAGACCTCGGCTTCAAGCTCATCGCCAGGTTCTTCTGTTAACTCGCTGTCTTTGGTGGTTTTTGATAAATCAAGATACTTGAGGGTGGATTCGCCCAACAAGTCGGCATCTTCTAGCTCTTCATCGCTGTCAACATAGCGACTCAGCCCAACAGGCATTGGTTCCGCGCGAAGATCCTCTTCTTCAATATCCTTCCCTCGGATGGCTTTGCCTTCCATCACCGCATCGGCGATCTTTCCCACAATCAATTTGATGGCGCGAATGGCATCATCGTTGGAGGGAATGATGTAATCGACACCCTTCGGATCGCAGTTGGTATCCACCATGGCAACCACGGGAATGTTTTTCAGATTTGCTTCATGGACCGCGGTGTCTTCCCTCATCACATCGATCACAAACAGGACGGTCGGCAGGCCCCTCATATTGCGGATACCGCTGAGGCGTTTTTCCAGGCGGGCAATTTCCCGCGAAATCATCAGGCCTTCCTTCTTGGTCAACTGTTCCAGCTCGCCACTATCGCGCATGCGTTCAAGGCGTTCCAATTCAAAGATACGCTGCTGGATAGTCATCCAGTTGGTAATGGTTCCTCCCAGCCAACGTTCGGTGACATAGGGCATACCGCAACGTTCCGCTTCTTCACAGACGGTTTCTTGTGCCTGCCGCTTGGTACCGACAAACAAAATCGTTCCGCCCGCAATAATCTGGTCGCGTACAAAGTCGTAGGCTTCATCCAGTAGATTAACGGTTTTCTGGAGGTCCAGGATGTGAATCCCATTACGTTCTGTAAAGATGTAAGGACGCATTTTAGGGTTCCACTTATTGGTGTGATGTCCAAAATGGACTCCGCTCTCGAGGAGCGCTTTCATTGTAACAACGGGTGACATGGTTTATTTATCTCCTTTGCGTTTTAACCTCCGCCTCCTTCTAAAATGCCCATCACTCATTTTATGAGCACGCAAGGCAAATCCGGAGACGTGTGAAATCGTGCTGCTGGTGCTATTTTGCAGCGGCATGAGTATATCACATGGATAACGAAAAGGGAAGTCGACGTCCGTTCAATGGGTACTGCAGACCATGGTTTCACTGCTTCCATTTTGACTTGAAATCTTGCGAAGGGATGCCTTGAACTCCTTTTTTTATAAGCTTTCTAATTCGAATTTAGTCAGAATTATTACATTAAATTATAAAAACCAATTTGTCTGTTAAGGGTCACCTTGAGAATTGGCGTCGAGAGATTTTTATAAGAGCCTCGCAGGATGTCAAGCTTGCCTTTTGAAACCTTAATGGAAGCACCAGGAATATTGTTTGGGGATTATACTAAAGCCATACCAGGCAATGCGCTTGAAAGCGCGAGAATAGCCGTTGGTTATCCATGCAGATAGGTGCCCAGTTAATCGTTTTTAACTGCAACGGATTTGATAACTGCCCGCCTGGTAGCACTGACACAGTGAATCTATATCAATCAACCTGGATGCCACTTATGAACATTAATGAAAACTACACTTATTACCACCCCATTGACGTGCGCTTTGCAGACCTGGATCCGCTAGCCCACGTCAACAATGCCGTCTACCTGACCTACCTCGAGAGCGCTCGCTTTGACTATTATCAGCGAGCTGGAATCTGGAGCCCCGACCACGCAATGCAAACTGGCATGGTCGTTGCGCATATCGATATTGATTATCTGGTGCCCATCCTCTTTGGGCAGGCGATCAGAGTTGGACTGCGGGTAACACGTTTGGGCAATAAGAGTTTTACCATGGCTTTTTTAATCGAAACAGCGCCAGAGCACACCCCCCTGGCTCGCGGCACCTGTGTGGTGGTTACCTACGACCCCCAAACTGGAAAAAGCATTCCCCTGCCCGACGACTGGCGGGAAAAAATAACACAATTTGAAGAGCAGAATGGAGAATTATGAACCTACCTGAACTTGACCTGAACGGGATGATCAGCTTTCTGACTGAACTCCTGGAGACGCCCAGCCCTACCGGCTTCACCGAGCAGGCGATTCAACTTTGCGAAGAACAACTCGCCCAACTGCCAGGAATCGTACTGGAAAGAACCCGCAAAGGTGCCCTGGTCGCCACGCTTCCTGGCGAGACGGAGGGCCCCTGGCGCGCATTAACCGCCCATGTAGACACCCTGGGCGCGATGGTTAAAGACATTAAATACAACGGCAGACTTAAGTTGACCAAACTGGGCGGTTTTGCCTGGAACACCGTTGAAGGTGAGGGCGTGAGCGTGTTCAACCGCTTTGGAGATATTCTACGGGGCAGCCTGCTTATCACCCAAGCTTCTGCTCATATCCACGGCCAGGATGTGAGTAAATCAGAGCGCAGCGATGACAATATGGAGGTGCGCCTGGATGCACGCACAAAGAGCGATTTGGATACCCTGGATTTAGGAATCGAGGTCGGCGATTTTGTCGCCTTTGACCCCCGGGTGGAGAAAACGGAGGGTTTTATCCGCTCACGACACCTGGATGATAAAGCTTGTGTGGCCTGCGTGATCTACGCAGCCAAAGCCATCGCTGCTGCTGGCAAAAAACCCAAAGTGAACACGGTCCTGCACATCAGCAATTACGAAGAGGTCGGTCATGGTGCAGCAGCCGGGATTCCACCCCAGGTGAGCGAGCTGGTGGCAGTCGACATGGCCGCAGTGGGCGACGGGCAAACCTCGGATGAATTTCATGCCACTCTATGCGTTAAAGATTCAGGTGGGCCCTATCATCACGGGCTCAGCCAGCGCCTGCGTGCCCTGGCGGAAGAATACCGCATTCCTTATAAAGTTGATATTTATCCCTTTTATGGATCGGATGGCGGTGCTTTTTGGCGTGCAGGCGGTGATGTAGCGGTAGCCCTGATCGGGCCGGGGGTTGATGCTTCTCACAATTATGAACGCACCCACACCGAAGCGCTTATTGCTACGGCTGATTGGTGCCTGGCGTACCTGTTGAATTGAGGGATCAGGCAGTAAGAATTTGAAAACAGGGATTTGGAATCAGGGAACGGTAAAAGTTCCCGCTTTGCTTTGGGGTTATTAATCTAACCGAGTCAAGCCAAGCTTTTTAGCCGCATTAATTGCAGCCTGGTACTCGCCCGGGTGGATGGTTCGGTTTAATTCCGGATAGCTTCCCGGCAATCCCCGCACTTTGAATGCCGGACGGTACTGCGCCATGATATTGAGGTAGACATTTTTAGAGACCTTTTCCGCCAGGAACTTGAAGATCGCTTCACTGCCGGCCAGACCCTCCGGCAGCACCAGGTGCCGTACCAGCAAACCCCGCCAGGCAAGGCCGCGTTCGTCGATCTGTAAATCGCCCACCTGACGCTGCATCTCCAAAACCGCAGCCTGATTGATGCGTGGGTAATCCTTAACGCGGGAATATTTAAAAGCCAGGTCCGGGTCAGCGTATTTCATATCCGGCATGTAGATATCGATAACGCCTTCCAGCAGAGCCAGCATCTCGAGGGAGTCATACCCGCCGGTGTTGTACACAATTGGGAGTTCCAGCCCCTTGCCTGCAGCAATCTCAATCGCTGCTAAGATTTGCGGAATCACGTGGCTGGGTGAAACCAGGTTGATGTTGTGGCAGCCCCGCTTTTGCAAGTCCAGCATCAGCTCCGCCAATTCACCCGCGTTGACTTCACGCCCGGCAGAAAGCTGGCTGATATCGGCATTCTGGCAGAAAACACAGCGCAAATTGCAGCGCGCAAAGAAGATCGTTCCCGAGCCGCGCCATCCGCTGAGTGGGCGTTCTTCACCCGGGTGGGGTCCGTAACTGCTCACCTGTGCCAGGACGCCGGTCTGACAGATCCCCAGCTCACCCGTCAAACGGTTCACACCGCAGCGCAGCGGGCAGACATCGCAGGATGCCAGGTGCTCGTGAGCTTTCCTGACACGCTGGAATAATTCTCCTGATTCAAGCAGGGTTAAATAAGCCGGCCGGGTGGTAGCCATGGTCAACACAATTATACTGTGCCTGAAAGAATGTTTTCCAGGTGATGTACAACGCCGGGATTGCAGAAAAACGAGGTGGATTACACGGTTATTGGCTAAAGAAATCTCGAACCACGGCTACCGAGCTGGTATCCCCAGGCATGCCGGGCGTTACAGCAGCCATAGCGTTGATCATTGCTTCTAAGCGCTGGCATTCTTCAAGAATCGCAGCGGGATTTAATGCTTTGGGTGTCTTCCCTGCAAAGCGTTCAAAATTCTGGTGGTAAATCTTCTCCAGAACCGGATCGGGTAACTTGATACCATAAAACCAGGCTTCCTTGCCGCCAAACAGAAAGCCCTCATGAGTCAACTGGAACGGTCCCTCATATTCCAAAAAGCCGCGAACGACCTCAATGCGCGCCAGGCTCTCTTCAGGTTCGATGCCGCCTCCAGCATCCGCCAGGAGCGCCCGCGCGCCAATATCGGTGCCGTAGATCATGCGATCCTGGTATTTAATAAAGAAATCGCGAGTTTTTTGAGGATCAATTGCAAAATTAAAATACATTTCAATGCCCGGGGTGAGATCAACGTGCATGTTGGGATAGCGGTCAAGGTAATCCGCCAGGCGATCCAGTTGCGCTGAAAGGAAGAAAAAGTGGGCAAAGGTCACTTTCAGGTTCGGGTGACGCTCCAGGACGTTCAGTACCTGGCGGTACTGCGCTTCATTGTCGATGAAGGTGCCATCGCCGTAATACCAGCCCATCTCCCGCGCCCAGGCGGGAATTTTTTCAGCATCCCAGAATTCCTCCGGATCATTGACATGGAAGACCAGCGGGATTTGCCGTTCAGCCATTTTCGCCCAATACGGCGCGTAAACCGGGCTGTCAAAATCGGGGATGGGCAAACGTTTGCGCATCTCAGCCTTCCCTTCGATCATCTTGATCCCGTCCGCGCCCAGCTCAGACAGCACATCCACATAATCGGCAAAGACCTCACCGGCGATGTCCGGCGTGATGAACAGGGGTGAGATATCCAGACCGCCGAACAGGTAGACCTGATCGGGGAATTTGCCCTTCAAATGCAGGGCATCCGGTACCAGACTGAGTCGTTTTTCGTCAGGAGTACAGACCACAGCCAATTTTTCGATCCCGACTTCTGCCAGGATGGCCATTAATCGATCGCCGTAGGAATGGTGCGGGAAGTGAATATGGCTATCAATGATTTTGAACGGTTTAAAGAACATCATTCCTCCACAATCCCTGTAATAAAGAATATCTTTGCCAGCTTTTGATGAGCGGGGCAGCTTTGCATATCAATCGCTATGCACCCGCGTGGGATCATTTCTGGCTTTTCAGACCGCTTGGAGCATTCATTCACACTCATCTCGATTATAAAAAACTTGGCAGCAATTTGTCAAATATTAATTGGATGGAAGTGGAGATCAAGTCAAATTTGACCCATCAATATCATACATGACGGTGAAGCGCCACATGCGAAAAATAACGAAGCCCGAGTGTGGGTCCAAGTTGCAAGTTTGCGTCACTTTTTGGGCAATCCCTGCGCAGAGTCCAAAGTGGGGTGGGACCATTCGCCATCATCGTCCCTGAAGCGCAGCGGAACCCCTGTAGCGAAGCGAAAGGGGCTGAGCGAAGGCGCTCAATCAACTTCAAAGTTCAACCTGTTTACCGCCTCTATTCACCCCAAACCAACTTTCCGTAGGCAGTTCTTAAGAATATTGAGGATTTCTGTTAATATAATCAATAATTAAAATAGAATAACCAAATATCTTGCAAAAAGAATGTGTTTTTATTCAATTTTAACTTTATATGATAGGTTTGGATTTCGGAAATAATTCTTGACGGAAAAATGGAAGTATGCTATATTACTTATTCAAGTAAGTGACGATATTTACCAGTTGTGGTATGATTGCAGGTGAATCAAGTTTTTTAAGTCATTTGTCTGCAAATGATCCATGTAGTGAATTAAAGGAGGTGATGGCACCCGGCACGATATCAACAAAGTTTTACCCAAGATTGATCAATTGACCCACTAGACTTTTAATAAAACGAAATTTTTTAAGAAGGAGAAAAAATGCAAAAGAAACTGTTAGCTGTAATTGCTGTTATTATGGCGCTGGCTATGGTTTTGACCGCGTGTGAACCGGCTGCAGTCCTTGAACCTGAAAAAATCATTGAGACCGTTGTCGAAACCGTTGTCGAAACGGTTGAGGTTGAGGTTCCGGTCGAGGTTCCGGTTGAGGTCGAGGTTCCGGTTGAGGTCGTTCCCGAAGTCGCGGAATCGACCCGCAAGGGTGGCTGGTTCGATACCATCATCGTGATCGAAGAGCCCAACACCGACGCCGCCATTACCCGCCTTGAGGTTGAGGAAATTGACATCTTTGTCTATACTGTTTCCAACCCCGAAGCAGCTGCAAAAGTCGAAGCTGCCCCCAACCTCGATTCATACGGTTCCTCAGGTTCCTACAATGAGCTGAGCTTCAACACCACTGGCCCCGTTTGGGAAAATGGCAAACTGAATCCCTTCGGCGTGGCAAAAATTCGCGAAGCCATGAACATGCTCATTGATCGCGATTACATGGTGCAGGAAATCGTTGGTGGTTTGGGCACACCCCGCTGGACCACTTTCAACAGCGCCTCCAATGACGCGGCTGCCTTTGCTGCTGAAATCCGCGCTATCGAGTTGAAGTACGCTTACAACAAAGACCTGGCTGCTGAACTCATTGGCGAAGAGATGGAAGCCCTGGGCGCGAAACTGGAAGGCGGCAAGTGGACCTATGAAGGTGAACCCGTCGAGATCAGCGTCCTGATTCGCATTGAAGATGAGCGTATGCAAATTGGTGACTACGTTTCCAACCAGCTTGAGGACATTGGCTTCACTGTAATCCGCGATTACAAATCTGCTGCTGATGCATCACCGATCTGGTACAGCGGCGACCCGAATGACGGCCTGTTCCACATCTACACCGGCGGCTGGATCACCACTGTGATTCCACGTGACCTGGGTGACAACTTTGCCTTCTTCTACACCGATTTAGGCTTGCCGGCTCCCCTGTGGATGAACTACGAAAACGATCCCGAGTTCTACGATGTTGCTGAAAAGCTTGCCTACCAGGACTTCACCTCACTCGAAGAACGCGCAGAACTGATTGAAAAAGCCCTTAATCTGGCAATGGAGGATTCTGCACGCCTGTGGCTGTATGACCAGAAATCCATCACCCCCAAGCAGAAGAACATCTCCGCTGCGGCTGACCTGTACGGCAACGTTGGCGGTGGCTACTTATGGGCGCTGACCATCCAGCGCGCTGGCGAAGAGGGCGGTTCTCTGACCATTGCGATGCCCAGCATTCTCACCGAGCCCTGGAACCCGATCGCTGGCTCCAACTGGATTTATGATATGACCCTGATCCGTGGCACCTCGGAATCGGCGACCTATCCCGATCCCTTCACCGGTCTGGCCCTGCCGAACCGCATTACCCATGCCGAAGTTGTGGTTGAAGAAGGTCTGCCCGTCTTCCAGAATTTGGATTGGGCTGAGCTGACCTACGCCCCTGAGATCCTCGTTCCCGAGGATGCCTGGGCTGACTGGGATCCCGTTGAAATGCGCTTCATCACCGTTGGTGAAAAGCACGCTGCTGCTGTTGAAGCTGCTGAAGCTGCAGCCGCAGAAGCTGAAGAGGGTGAGGAAGTTGAAATCCCCGGACCCGTCACCGCTCTGCGCAAGAGCGTTGCCTACTACCAGGAAGACCTGTTTGATGTGGTCAAGTGGCACGATGGCAGCCCGTTCTCTGTGGGTGACATCCTGATGGGTATCATCCTGACCTTTGATCGTGGTAAAGCAGACAGCGCCATCTATGATGCAGCGGCTGCCCCGACATTACGTTCGTTCTTGGGCTCATTCAAGGGCGTTAAGATCGTGTCTACCGATCCACTGGTCATCGAGACCTATTCCGATGTTTACTACCAGGATGCTGAATTGAACGTGAACACCTGGTGGCCCTATTACGACCAGGGTCCTGGCGCCTGGCACAACCTCTACCTTGGCATTTTGGCTGAAGCCGACCACGAAGCGGTCTTCTCACAGGCAAAATCTGCTGAGCTGGATGTGGATCGCCTGAGCTACATCGCTGGTCCCACGGTTGAGATCATGAAAGCCAAGTTAGACCAATGGACGGAAGAAGGCGGCATGCCTTACGAACCGATCTTCAGCCAGTTTGTTGATGAGGCTGAGGTTGCTGAACGTCTTGCTAACCTGACCGAATGGTTCCGCCGTTACGGGCACTTCTGGCTTGGCACCGGTCCTTACTACCTGCAGCGCGCCTTCCCGGTTGAGGGTACCGTTATCCTGAATAACAACCCCTTCTTCCCGGATCTGGCTTCCCGCTGGAACCGCTTTGCGAATGCGCCCATCCCGGTCGTTGAAGTTGATGGCTCCGCACGCGTGACCATTGGTGACGAAGAGGTTTACGAAGTTACAGTGACCTTTGAGGGTGCACCCTATGCCCTGGAAGATATCGAAACCGTGAACTTCCTGGTGGTCGATGCCAATAACCAGATTGCCCATGTGGGTAAGGCTGTTGGCAAAGAAGACGGTCTCTTCGAGATTGTTCTGACACCTGAGATCACCGGCGCCCTGTCAGCAGGCTCCAACTCGCTTGAGGTTGTGGTTGTTTCCAAGCTTGTGGCAGTTCCTGTTTCTGATGGGCTCACATTCGTGACCGTTGACTAGTAAACAAGTTTTTTAGCCTATGATTACTGGGGGCGCGGTGTACGCCACGCCCCCAGTATCCTTAATTTATTGATCTGTTTGACGAAAGCGAGATACGCTATGACAGATACCACTTATTCATCTGAAGAAATTGCACCGCCGGCAGAAACATTGAAAAAGAAATCAAATGCAGCACTAAGACTGCTTCGCTATACCGTAGGAAAATTCTTTTCCCTCTTTTTGGCGGTGTTGATTGGGATGTATCTGGTGATTTTAATTGCCAATATGGGCGGTTATGTTGACCAGATCATGAAAGCCCAGATTCGGGATGGCATTGGTTTGCAGGTCAGTATGGACCCGGAGCTCAGACGACGACCTCCAGAGGAACGCCAACAATTGATTAATGAGCTGGTGGCGGTCGAAGAACATCGGCTGGGTTTAGATAAACCCTTTATCACAAGAAGCTTTCGCTTTTTGTACAACGCCATGACATTGAATCTTGGACGGGCACAACACCTGACCAGTGATAGTGGCTCAGCAAGTGTGCGCCTGATCATTTTAGAACGTTTGCCTCCGACTTTATTATTCATGTCAATCGCCAGTTTCAGTCTGTTCTTTTTAAGTCTTGTCTTCGCATTGTTCTTATCCAGAAATTATGGCAGTTTCGTTGATAAGCTGGTGATTGCGCTCTCCCCCACTTCCTCGGCGCCGCCCTGGTTTTATGGCATCTTCTTACTGCTGATTTTTGCTGCGCTTTTAGGCTGGCTGCCTTTTGGTGGTATGGTCGATGCGCCACCCCCGGAAGACCCCATCAAGTATGCGCTCAGCCTGGGGCGTCACCTTGTTTTGCCTGTCGCCGCCTGGCTGATCAGCGGCTTTTTTGCCAGTGTGTACTCCGAGCGGACATTCTTCCTGATCTTTTCAATGGAAGACTATGTTGAACTGGCGCGAGCCAAGGGACTATCGGCACGAGATGTCGAACGGCGTTATATCCTGCGTCCAACATTGCCCAACATTATTACCAGCTTCGCTTTAATGTTGATCGGTCTGTGGCAGGGCGCTCTCCTCACCGAGACGATTTTCAACTGGCCCGGTTTGGGACGCATGCTCTACCGGGGTGTACAGACATTTGATACGCCGGTAATTATTGGATCGAATGTGATCTACGCTTATTTACTGGCCATTACGGTCTTTATCTTAGATTTTATTTACGCACTGGTTGACCCCCGTGTGCGTATGGGAAGTGGAGGGCCGAAAGCATGAAGAGTTTCATCGACAACATTAAACAATTCCCCTCTGCCATTTTTGGCTCGATTATGATCATCCTCCTGGTTGCATTGGCGATTTATGTTGTGATTGCCATCCCCTATCGCGATGCCATTTACGAATGGCGAGGAAGCGAAGAAATCCAGGGTACGGCGCCAAAGAATGCTCGCCCAACATATGTTAACTGGTTCCGGACAAAAAAATACTCGGAAACGATCTTAATCGACAGCACCAACCCCGAGGACGAGGTTGAAAAAACGGTCACTGAAGTTGCCGCTGACATGTGGGACATTCAGATGGTGTTTAAGTTCGATTATCCATATGATGGTTTCCCACAGGAACTGCAAGTGATATTGTCTTCAATTTATAAAGAAAAATCTCCTTTTGTCACCTTGACCTGGTTTACACCAGATGGCGAAAAGATCAAAGTTGCTGATATCACGGCCAAGCATCATGAAGTCGTCCGTTTTGATCTGCAAGACAAGCTGGTTCGTAAGCTGGACGGAGTTCTTCCACGGATTGGTTTGCTGCGAGTACCCGATGTAGAACCTTATAAGGTGCAGAAGGGCACCTACGAGCTGCACGTAGATACGATTGTGTTTGAGGAAGGCTCGGACATCGAAGCCAAATTTGTCAGCTTTGGGCAGGTGCACGGGTTGGCTGGCACCGACCATCGCCGACGCGACCTGATGCTGCCCCTGTTATGGGGTGCGCCGATCGCCCTTTCCTTTGGGTTTTTAGCCGCAATTGGAACAACTTTCACCACCATGTTTATCGCCGCGATTGGTGTGTGGTTCGGCGGTTTGACTGATGAGATCATTCAGCGCATCACTGAGATCTATATGCTTTTGCCTTTCTTGCCAATCCTGATTATGGTGGGTGTGTTCTACAGTCGTAGTATCTGGACGATGTTGTGGGTGGTAATTTTGATCAGCCTGTTTGGCGCTGGCATCAAGAATTTCCGTGCCATCTTCCTGCAAATTAAAGAAGCCGCCTATATTGAAGCTGCCCGTTCCTATGGTGCAGGTAACTGGCGTATCATCAATCGCTACCTGGTGCCCCGTATCATCCCCATCCTGATCCCTGGATTGGTCAGTGCGATTCCGTCGTATGTCTTCTTGGAAGCTTCCTTAGCGGTGCTGGGTCTGGGCGACCCAATCTTACCCACTTGGGGGAAGGTCATCAACGATGCCCAGATGCAAGGCGCCCTCTACAACGGGTATTATTACTGGGTTTTACAGCCAGCGGTCCTGTTGATGGTCACTGGTTTAAGTTTTGCGATGATCGGTTTTGCGCTCGACCGCATCTTTAATCCCAAATTGAGGGAGGTATAAGATCAATGTCTGCTGATACAGTATTAAGTGTAAGAGATTTGCGGCTGTTTTTCCGCACCACCAAGGGCGTTGTTCGCGCGGTGGATGGGGTTGACTTTGATTTAGGTCGCAACCGTGCCGTGGTAATTGTGGGCGAATCGGGTTGTGGCAAGACTTCGATGGCTCGAGCGATCTTGCGCTTGCTGCCGAAGAATGTGGATACCTATTCCGGAAAGATTTTGTTAAACGGATTAGACACCATGGCACTGAAGGAAGAGGAATACCGCCTTAAGATGCGCTGGGTAAAGATGTCGATGGTGCCGCAAGCCGCCATGAACTCGCTCAACCCTGTTTTGAAAGTGGGCGACCAGGTGGCTGAACCCGCGATGATCCACAATGACATGAGCAAAAGTGTCGCCATGGAGCAGGCGAAGACCATGTTCCAGCATGTGGGCGTTCCCCTTGATTTTCTTAGCCGCTATGCCTTTGAGTTGAGCGGCGGTATGCGTCAACGTGTGGCGATTGCCATGTCGTTAGTTTCGCTGCCCGAGTTGATCATCTTAGACGAACCGACCTCGGCTCTGGATGTGCTCACACAGGCAAATATCTTCAACGTGCTTAAGAGGATTAAAAAGGAGCTGGGCATGAGCTTCATCCTCATCACCCATGATATTGCGACCTCCAGTGAGCTGGCAGATGATGTGGCTGTGATGTATGCCGGGCAGATCGTGGAAACCGGAGATGCCCACCGCTTTTTCGCTGCGCCGCTGCATCCTTATTCAATCAAATTGATGAACAGCGTCCCGCGGCTCAGAGCCCGTCAGGAACCTGACTTTATTACCGGTCAGCCGCCCAGCTTGCTCAACCCACCGACAAGCTGCCGTTTTTATGAACGCTGTCCTTCTCGTTTTGAGCCTTGCGTTGAAGATCCCCCGACCGTTAATATCGAAGGTCGCACGGTTAAATGCTGGCTGCATGTGAAATAAGGAGAAACGATAATGGATAAAGTATTGAAAGAATTCCAGGGGGGGGTGGCGGTAGGAACGCAAAAGACCAATCGTAAAGATGAGGTTTTGCTCTCTGTGCAGGACCTGAAGGTCTGGTTTGAGCTGCGTCGATTTGGATTTGGCATTTCTGGCTATGTTCACGCAGTCGATGGAGTCAATTTTGATCTGCACTATGGCGAAACGATCGCAATCGTGGGCGAAAGCGGTTGTGGAAAAACAACCCTGATGAAAAGCATCCTAGGGCTATACCCGCCTACGGCGGGTGACATCATCTTTGAAGGTCAGTCTCTGAGCAAACTTAAGGCTTCAGAAATGCGAGCCTTTCGTTCTAATGTGGGTTATGTACAGCAGGACCCCTACGGCGCACTGCCCCCATTTATGAACGTTCAAACCATTCTTGCTGAACCGATGATCATTAACGGCATAAAAAGTAAAGAAGAGCGGCGCGAAAGAATTTTCAAGATCATGGAAGAAGTGAAAATGAGCCCGCCAGAAGACTTTTTAGAGAAGTTCCCCCATATGCTCAGCGGCGGGCAGCAACAGCGGGTTGTACTGGCTCGCGCGATGATGCTCGAACCCAAATTGATCGTGGCGGATGAACCGGTCTCGATGCTGGATGCGTCTGTCCGGGTTGAAATTCTGCGACTGATGCAATCTCTGCAGGAAAGGCACCATCTGGCGGTGATTTACATCACGCATGACCTTTCCACAGTACGGTACTTCTCAGAGCGTGTATTTGTGATGTATGCCGGACAGGCTGTTGAGAAAACCATGATTGACGCCATCGTGCACGACCCGCTTCACCCCTACTCGCAGGCTTTGATGGAAGCCACATCCGACCCGGATGCTGAAAATGCCACCCGTTTTCGCGATGTGCCGCCCGGAGAACCGCCCAGCTTGGTCAATCCTCCCCAAGGTTGCCGGTTCCACCCCCGCTGCCCGAAAATAATCCATGGACTGTGCGAATTTGAAGAGCCGCCGCACTTCACGCCGAAACCAGGTCAAATGGTGGCTTGCTGGCTGTATAGATGATGATTAAATGGCAACCCTGGAAGATAATCCTGCTGGGTGGCAGTATGATGCTGATAAGTGTGATCCTGCCTTTATTGATGGTGCTGCAAATTTTGCAGTCATCGTTCTTTCTGAACTTTTTGACCTATGGCTTGTCGGTAGCAGGGCTATTGATCGGTTTCATTGGAATGGTTACCATGGTCAGGGTTGAGCGGGCAAAACAAAAATTTAAAGACCAATTCAAGTAAATCCATTAACGAGCATAACGAGGTTGATTAATATTTTAATCAACCTCGTTCTTTAATTCCAAAACAAATAAAAATCCATCGCGGCTTGAGAAACGGCTGCGGTTAAAATAATTGACTTTCTGCGCTGGTTGGACATCCACTAAAAATGTGTTAGAATCATGGCTACAATTCTGGGGCATGGTGCAATGGCAGCACAGCGGACTTTGAATCCGTTGATCCAGGTTCGAATCCTGGTGCCCCGGCCATTTTGAAGACAAACTTTGACTGATCAAGAATCCAACCCTGATAGACCCATTGCGAGAAAGGCAGCCCCAAATAAGGACTGCCCCTCCCGAATGCTGGTCTTTAATCAGGGTGGCTTTTGCTTGCCAGCCCCCGTAAATTTCAAAGCAATAAAGGATGCGCGCTGATGACAATAGCTTCCATTATCCTGGCTGCGGGTGAAGGCACCCGTATGCGCTCAAAACTCCCTAAAGTGCTGCACCCCCTGGGAGGAAAACCCCTGATTTGGCATGCTTTGCAAGCTGTGAAAGGTTTGGTAGACCGGGCACCTGTGCTGGTTGTCGGACACGGCGCTGATCAGGTCAGAGCCACGGTGGGAGATATCGCTGAATATGCCCTCCAGGCAGAGCAATTAGGTACAGGGCACGCCGTGCTGATGGCTCAGCCTTTACTGCAATCAAAAGCGGATACACTGCTGGTGACTTTTGGAGATATGCCCTTATTGCGAAACGAATCTCTGAGGCAATTAATTGATCTGCACCGATCTTCAAAAAGCCCGGTAACGATGACCAGCATCATCGGTGATGAGGCGCGCGGCTTTGGACGGGTCATGCGAGATGATCAGGGGAACGTCGTTGGGATCGTTGAACAGGCAGACGCCACCCCGGAACAACTGGCTATTCGTGAGTACAACGTCAGCGCTTATTGCTTTGATGCCGCTTGGCTCTGGACAACCCTAACGCGCATCCCCGCCTCACCTAAAGGCGAATATTACCTGACAGATGTGGTCAGCCTGGCGGTTTCAGAGGGTTTTCGGGTAGCATCGCTGGTGCTGGACGATCCAGAGGAAGCCATTGGCTTGAACACCCGCGTCCACCTGGCGGAGGCTGAAAAAGTATTACAGAAACGCATCAATGAAGGCTGGATGCTGGCAGGCGTGACCATCATTGACCCGGAGCGCACCTATATCGAAGCCGGGGTGCACATTGGGCGCGACACGGTCATCCTGCCCAACACCTATCTGCGCGACGATACGGTTATTGGCGAGGATTGTCAAATTGGACCCGATACAACCGTGATTAATTCAATGGTTGGCAACCATGTGCACGTGCTGGCATCCGTGCTTGAACACGCTGAAGTGCGCGATCACGTCACCATGGGCCCATATTGTCACCTGCGTAAGGGTGCAGTCCTTGATGAGGGCGTCCATTTGGGTAATTTTGGCGAGGTCAAGGCTTCTTATTTAGGACCGGGTACCAGGATGGGACACTTTTCCTATATCGGCGATGCGAAAATTGGCAAAAACGTCAATATTGGTGCGGGGACCATCACCTGCAATTTTGATGGTGAAGTAAAAAATCCAACTGAAATTGGCGATGAGGTGTTTATTGGCAGCGATACCATGCTGGTCGCGCCGGTGAAAATCGGCGCTCGCAGCATCACCGGGGCAGGCTCGGTGGTAACCCATGACGTCCCCGAAGACACGTTGGTAATCGGTGTTCCAGCAAGAATAATTCGAAAATTGGAGAGAAGTGACAAATAGCCTGTTGTTGTGGATTCTGTTGACCATCAGTGTGCTCCTCAACTTGCTGGTCGTTGTGATTAAAGCCAGTTATACCCATGTCAGGTTGCCATTCCTGTTAAACCTGCGCGAAGGGCGTGAGAAAACAGTTGAGATGACCGTGAACCTGGCTGAAGATTCGCGTTTGCACGTGGGATTAAATTTTGCCCAGACCTTGCTGCATTTTGCACTGGCATGCTTTTGGGTGGATATTTTTCGCTCAGCCCTGCCCGACCTCAGCCTTGGGTGGTTGGTTGCATATTTTCTCATCGGCATGATCCTGGTGGTTATTCTTGAGTATTTTGTTAAAGCTCAAATAATGAAAAACGCAGAAGAGAATGCGCTTCGTTTCAGAGGGTTCGCCATCGTATTAAAAGCCCTGTTTTACCCCCTGTCGTCGGTTATCCTGGCTATCCTTGGGCCGAATGCCAAACGGGTTGCCCTGGCATCGATGACCGAGGAAGACTTGAAAGAATGGGTTGAGGTCGGTCAGCATGAAGGTTCATTGGAAAAGGGCGAGCGGGAAATGATCTACTCCATCTTTCAATTTGGGGATACCCTGGCGAAGGAGATCATGGTGCCGCGCATCGATTTGATCACCCTGGATATTGACAGCACCCTGGGAGAAGCACGCACGGCATTTATCCAGGGCGGGCATTCGCGGGTGCCGGTGTATGAAGAAACCGTGGATAACGTGGTTGGCTTGCTGTATGCCAAGGACTTACTGAGTTTGCAGCAGGATGATGACCTAATCTCGGACCATCGAGATATGCTCAGGCTGGCTTATTTCGTTCCAGAATCAAAAAAGGTTGATGAGGTCCTGGCTGATATGCAAGCGCGCAGCATGCATATGGCCATTGTGGTCGATGAGTACGGTGGGGTGGCTGGCGTGGTCACCCTGGAGGATATTGTTGAAGAGATCATCGGCGAGATCCGTGACGAATATGATGAGAGCGAAGAAATGCCCTATTTGCAGGTTGGTGAAGATGAATATGTGTTTCAGGGTCGAGTTGATTTAGATGTTTTCAACGAGGTGATGGGAACAGATATCGATACAGACAAAGCAGATACCATCGGCGGTTTCATTTACAGTGAGATCGGAGATGTGCCCACCGGCGGCGAGCATTTAATTTTTGACAACCTGACCTTGATTGTCGAGCAGGTGGACGGGCGCAGGATCGTCAAGGTGCGCGCAAAAAAGCACCTCACAGAGAGCATAAAACAGGATCATGAAAATGTTAACGGATGAATTTCGCAGCCTATTAATTCAAAAAGCGCAGGATGCCTGGCAACGCGCTTACGCACCTTATTCAACGTATGCTGTTGGCGCTGCACTGCTAACTGACACCGGCAAGATCTATGACGGAGTCAATATTGAAAATGCAGTTTACCCGCTGACAGTATGCGCAGAGCGGGTGGCAGTCTTTAAAGCGGTGTCTGAAGGGGAGCGGTCTTTTCGCGCCATCGCCGTTGTCACCAGGAATGGAGGCACGCCCTGCGGCGCTTGTCGGCAGGTGCTGGCTGAGTTCGGTCTCGATACGGTTGTGTTGATCGCAGACCTGCAGGGCAACCTCTTGCACGAGTTGACGGTGGCTGACCTGCTGCCTCATGCCTTTGGTGAGGCGGACCTGGATGCCGCCAGGGACTGATATGCCAAATGCCAAATGTTGCGCGCGTGTTGGATTGCCAGCAGGCGCGTTTTTTCTATTTCATCCTGGTGAGGTGTGATGACCAGAGAAAGCCGCACGTATCAAACCCGGGCGATTGTGTTGAGACATTACGAATTCGGCGAAGCAGACCGAATCTTAAGGCTGTTTACGCTGGAAAAAGGCAAAATCTCTGCCATCGCCAAAGGGGTCCGCAGGATCAGTTCTCGTAAAGCCGGACATTTAGAGCCCTTCAGCCAGGTGCATTTATTCCTCGCCAGCGGACGCGATCTGGACATCATCACCCAGGCTGAATCCCTCAAGTCCATGTCGGGATTAAGGGCAGATTTGCACCGAATGTCACTGGCATCTTATGTGGTGGAGTTGCTGGATCGCTTCACCTATGAGGAGGGTCCGAACCCCGCTCTGTTCCGACTGCTGTCGCAAACTCTGGAACGTTTGGAAGCCCAGGAAAACCTGGAAACTGCCGTGCGCTATTACGAACTCCGCCTGCTGGAATTATTGGGCTACCGACCGCAATTATTTAATTGCATCGATTGTAGCGCTGAGATCCGCGCGCAGGATCAATTTTTCTCACCGCTGGGTGGCGGGGTGGTCTGCCCGACCTGCGGGCGAAGTCGCACAGAAGCCTGGCCGATTGAGACCGATGTTTTACGCTACCTGCGCCATTTGCAACGTTCAGATTGGCAGTCTATCGCCCAGGTTGTGATCCCTGGTGAGATCAATCAAGCAATGTCCACCCTGACAGAGGCGTATTTTTCCTATTTACTCGAAAGCCATTTGAACACGCCAGAATTTATACGAAAAATCCAGGGGACAAATGATGAGACATAAAACTGGCGCTTAGGGGTTTTGTTTACTTCCCATTACGCCTGGCGAGCCTGTCGGGCATCCCCATGATCGCCCACGGTGTCTGAATAGATATCGCTTTCAGATGGTATAATAATGGGGTTAATTTTAACATCGATCAGGGCTGTATCCTGGTATCGTGGGAAAACCACTGGAGTTAGACATCTTATGAAGGAATCCATCCATTTCCAATCGATTATCATGAAGCTGCAGAATTTTTGGGCAGATAGAGGCTGCCTGCTCTGGCAGCCCTATTACACCCAGGTTGGGGCGGGGACGATGAACCCGGCTACTTTTTTGCGAGTTTTAGGTCCTGAACCCTGGAATGTAGCTTATGTTGAGCCTTCAATCCGCCCGGATGATGGGCGCTATGGCGACAACCCCAATCGGCTGCAGCAGTTCTACCAGTTCCAGGTGATCCTCAAGCCCGATCCGGGCAACCCGCAGGAGATTTACCTGGATTCTCTGCAAGCCATCGGCATTAACCCTGCCCGACACGACATCCGCTTTGTTGAAGATAACTGGCAGCAGCCAGCGATCGGCGCCTGGGGATTGGGCTGGGAGGTTTGGCTGGATGGCGTTGAGATCACCCAGTTTACTTACTTTCAACAATGTGGCGGTTTTGATCTGGATCCTGTATCGGTGGAAATTACCTATGGGCTGGAACGCATTGCGATGACGCTGCAGGGTGTGCGGCATTTTAAGGATATTCAATGGAATTCCGATCGCACCAACGGCGACGTCAACCTGATGGGTGAGCGCGAACACAGCACCTATTATTTTGATGTGGCTGATGTGGACAGCATGCGCCAGATGTATGATTTGTTTGAGAGCGAGGCGATCCGAGCCATCGAAGCGGGTCTGGTGCTGCCTGCCCACGATTATGTGCTGAAAACATCACATACGTTTAACATCCTCGATACACGCGGCGCAGTGGGTGTGACAGAACGCCAGGCGTTATTTGCTCGCACTCGCGACCTGGCACGCCGGGTGGCAAAAGCCTACTATGAACAGCGTAAACAGGCAGGGTTTCCCTGGCTGGATCAATCCACCCCCAAAGCGGAGCCCGTTGCAGAGGTAGGGGTTGAAATTGCGACTGAAAAAGCCACCTTTTTGTTTGAAATCGGAACCGAAGAACTTCCCGCAGCGGATCTCTCGGGTGCGCTTTCGCAGCTTGAGGTGAAGGTCCCGGCGCTGCTGGCGGATCTGCGCCTGAAACATGGGCAAGTGCGGGTGATGGGCACACCCCGGCGCCTGGTGGTTTTGGTGGAGGACCTGGCAGCACGCCAGACCGATCTCGACCTGGTGATTAAAGGTCCGCCCGCGGATCGGGCTTTTGACGCCGATGGTAACCCAACCCAGATTGCCATGGGCTTTGCCCGCAGCAAGGGCATTGATGTGGGACAGCTCAGGGTGGAAGAGATCGATGGCGGTCGTTATGCTGCAGCAAAGGTCAGCCAGCAGGGCGCGCCAGCTTACCAGGTTTTAGAAAGCGCCCTATCGAATTTGATCGCCGGGCTGCGTTTCACCAAGTCGATGCGCTGGAATGAATCCGGGGTGTCTTTCTCGCGGCCGATTCGCTGGCTGCTGGCGTTGCACGGCGAAACCGTGGTTCCCTTCAACTATGCTGGTTCTACCAGCGGACGGGTCACACGCGGTTTGCGGTTGGCAGCCGAGCCGGAATTCTCGGTCGCATCACCCCAGGAATACCTGGCAAAAATTGAAGGTCAGGGTATTATCCTCGACCCGCAGGCGCGCGAAGCTGAAATCCGCAGGCAAGCTCAAGCGCTGGCAGCAGCAGTGGGGGGACGGATTCAGAACGATCCACACATCATCCTTGAGGTGACCCAAATGGTGGAAAGCCCACATGCGCTGCGCGGTGAATTTGACCGTGAATTTTTAGAAACCTTACCGCCCGAAGTTTTGACCACTGTGATGAAGAAGCATCAGCGGTATATCGTGGTGGAAGATGACCAGGGAGACCTGATGCCCTATTTTATTGCTGTCAGCAATGGCATTCAGGAGGACCCCGCTGTGGTTGCCGATGGCAATCAACAGGTGATCCTGGCGCGCTTTGTCGATGCCCAGTTTTTCATCCGAAAGGATCTTGAGCAACCGCTGGAATCCTTTGTAAAACGGTTGACCACCCTCACTTTCCAGGAGCAACTGGGTTCGTTTTACGATAAAACCCAGCGTTTGATCAAACTGGCGAATTTGGTGGGAGAGCGGCTTGGTCTGACCGAATTAGAAATGAAGACCACCCTGCGGGCAGCCTTGCTATCCAAAGCGGACCTGGCGACGGATATGGTGGTTGAGATGACCTCCCTGCAGGGCGTGATGGGCAGGTATTACGCGTTGCACAGCGATGAAAACCCGGCTGTGGCTGAGGCGATCTTTGAACACTACCTGCCCCGCTTTGACGATGATTTACAGCCCAAAACCATGCCGGGCCTGGTGATTGGATTGGCAGACCGGTTGGATACGCTGATGGGCTTGTTTGCGGTTAATCTACCACCCTCCGGGACGAAAGACCCCTTCGCTCAACGACGGGCAGCGCTGGGCATTTGTCAGAATTTGATCGCCTGGCAGTCCCCGTTTGACCTGCGCTGGGGGCTGGAAGCGGCAGCCAACGAGCTGCCGGTTCCCGTAGCTGAAGAGGATGTAGACGCCTGTTTGGATTTTGTCCAGCGGCGGTTGCAGGTGATGCTGCTGGAGATGGGTCACCCTCACGATGTGGTCGATGCGGTACTGGCGGAAAAGGGCACAGACCCCTACGCAACCCTGCAGGGCGTGAAGGAACTCAGCGTTTGGGTTACGCGCGAAGATTGGATGACCATCCTGCCGGCGTTCAGCCGCTGTGTGCGCATCATCCGCAGCCTTGATGAAACCTACCAGGTCGATCCATCTCGCTTTGAAACACAAGCTGAGCGCTCACTGTTTGCCGAGCTCAACCGGGCAGAAGCAAGCTTGCAGGGCTCCGATTCGGTGGATGCTTTCCTGGGTGCTATCACGGTTATGGTGCCTACCATCAACCGCTTCTTTGACGAAGTGCTGGTGATGGCGGAGGATGTGACCGTGCGTCAGAACCGATTGGCGCTGATGCAGCGCATTGCTGGTCTGGCTAAAGGCATCGCAAATCTCAGCTACCTGGAAGGGTTTTAAAGACAAGCAGGGTGATGCGATCAGCAGGCTGGTCGTGACTTGAAGGCGAAATCTGGCAAGAAGGGCGGATTAGCATTTCTCAGCCATCCTTTGTTGTGATGTTTTTCGCATAGTTTAATAAAGAACAAGCCCACGATCACCCTCCCTGATTCCTGCCCCCCATATCCCACCACCTGCAGAAAATAATTTATATTTTCGCTTTTCAACACTCTAACCGTATTTGGGCAGGACGTTGTATAATTCAATTGATAAGATTGGAGGCTTGTATGGAAATTAACTGGCACGGACATTCTTGCTTCAGAATCACTGAGCGCGGCATGGCATCGGTGGTAACAGACCCTTACGATCCGGCTGTTGTTGGGATTGACCCCGGTAAGTTGCGTGCAGATGTGGTGACCGTCAGTTGTGATCACCCAGCACATAATCACCTCAACGCAATCCGTGGCAAGGCTTTTGAAATCACCGGACCTGGTGAATATGAAATTGGCGGTGTGTTCATCACCGGCGTGCAGATCAATGGCAAAGGCAGGAAAACTGCGGCTGATGTCGTTCGTAATACGGTGTATGTGATCGATTATAACGGTCTGACCGTCGCCCATCTCGGTGAGTTGAACAGCGTGCCCAGCCAGACAGAGGTTGAAGGCTTGGGTGAGGTGAAAATTGCCCTGGTGCCGATTGGAGGGGGTGCCAGCCTGAATGCAGCTCAAGCTGCCGAGGTGATCCGATTGCTTGAACCGGGCATCGCGATCCCCATGCATTACGGGATGAGCAAATCCTTAATCAAACTGGATCCGCTTTCCAAATTCCTCAAGGAAATGGGTTTGACCTCTATCGAAACTGAAGAGTCGATTAAACTCCAGAGTAGCGCTTCCTTGCCAGAGGAAGTGCGGGTCGTGGTGCTTGATTTAAGCCTTTAATCAGGCAACCTATGCTTTAAAAGGAATGAACTATGAACGTCAAAGTCATCATGTCCTGGGATATCAAAGAAGGTCAGGAACAGGAGTATTTTGAGTTTGTTGTGCGCCATTTTATGCCTGGCGTCCAAAAAATGGGCATGGCGATCAGTGATGCGTGGGTGACCATCTACGGTGATCATCCTCAAATTTTGGTCAGTGCAGTGGTACCCGGATTGCAAAAAGCACAGCATATTATCCATTCTGAAGACTGGGAAAGATTGAATAATAATTTACTGGTTTTTGTCGAGAATTACCAGCTTAAAATGGCGCCTTTAGAAGGTGGATTTCAATTTTAATGGAGTTTGTGCAGCAGTTATTGGAATGGTATGGTAAAAACGCCAGGGAATTACCCTGGCGTTCTGATACATCTGCCTATAAGACCTGGATTTCTGAAATTATGCTGCAGCAAACCCAGGTTGAGATGGTGATCCCGTATTTTAACCGTTGGATGGACCAATTCCCGGATATCTACGCCCTGGCATCTGCTGATGAGCAGGCGGTATTGTCAGCCTGGGAAGGTTTGGGTTATTACAGCCGGGCGCGTAACCTGCACCGGGCTGCGCAATACGTCGTGCAGACCTTCGGTGGTCAGTTGCCCCGCAGCAGTGAGTTGCTAAAAAGCCTGCCCGGTATCGGGGATTACACGGCAGGCGCGATCGCTTCGATCGCCTTTGGAGAAGACGTGCCGGCTGTTGACGGCAATGTTCGGCGGGTGCTGGCGCGATATTTTGACGTCAGCCTGCCAGCACGCAGCCACGCCGGTGCGCAAGAACTCTGGCGGTTGGCTGAAGCGCATCTTCCACCGGGTAGGGCAGGCGACTACAACCAGGCGCTGATGGAGCTGGGTGCGTTGATTTGCCGTCCGAAAAACCCGCTTTGTAGCACTTGCCCAATTGCAGAAGGATGCCGGGCGTACCTTTTCGACCTGCAAGCGCTGCGACCGGTAACAACTCGGGGAAAGAAAACGCCGCATCTCACGGTGACAGCGGCTGTGATCCGGCGGGGTGACCAGGTTCTGCTTGCACAACGCCCTCCAGATGCTTTGCTCGGGAGTTTGTGGGAATTTCCAGGGGGCACCCTGGAAGAGAGCGATGCGGATTTATCCGCCTGCCTGCAGCGCGAAATCCAGGAGGAATTGGGTGTAGCAATTAACGTGGGGCAAGCCTTTGGACGCTATCGGCACGCTTATTCGCACTTCAAGATTACGTTGCATGCGTTTTTGTGCAGCCTGTCACCCGGTGTTGAGCCCCAGCCGTTGGAAGGCCAGAATCTGGCGTGGGTCAAAATCGAAACCCTGCCGGATTATCCCATGGGCAAGGTGGACCGGCAGATTGCCCGGCGATTGATCGGGGAGGACGATAATGAAGCGCTACCAGGATGAACGTGAACGTATGGTCACCCACCAGATCGCTAGACGGGGGATTAAAGATGAGCGGGTGTTGGAAGCCATGCGCACAGTGCCCAGGCATCTTTTTATCCCAGAGGATGCGCGCACCGTTGCCTATGCTGACAGCCCGGTACAGATTGGCAGCGGGCAAACTATTTCGCAGCCCTTTATTGTGGCTTTGATGACGGAACTCCTGGAAGTACGTGCCGAGCACCGCGTTCTGGACGTGGGCACGGGTTCGGGCTACCAGGCTGCCATCCTGGCGGAGCTGGCTGCCGAAGTGATCTCGATTGAGCGCCACCCTGAACTGGCGCAAAGAGCCAGGAAGACTCTGAAAAGCCTGGGGTATCAGCATATTAAGGTGGTTGTCGGCGATGGCAGCCTGGGCTATCAACCTGCTGCACCCTACGACCGTATCCTGGTGGCTGCAGCCGCGCCTGCGACACCGCAGGCGTTGTTAGACCAGTTAGCACCCGATGGGCGTTTGGTGCTCCCGGTGGGAGCCCGCTTTTCGCAGCATTTAGAGGTTTGGACGCGCAAAGATGATCAATTCATACACTCGGTAGACATCCCGGTGATATTTGTTCCGCTGATTGGCGAGGAGGGCTGGAGCGGCTAACCCGGCACAAATGATGTTTGAAATGTGTTCCTCCCGGGTTAAGGTTCGAACGCGTTGGGGATAAGGAAGAGAATCACCGCCAGGATGGTGAACCCGGCTCCGCCGATTAAGCCCACGGGTGTTGGTCCGAGGAGCGCGTTGGGTTCACCCTGAACAAACAGCAAACCGAGGGCAGCGATCCCATTCAACGCACCGTGACCAATGACCGCTGGCCAGATGCTGTCCGCTTTAATCGACGTCCACCCGAACACGATACCGGCAACGACACAGAACCAGGCCATCGCCAGAGGACCCAGGAAGGGCGCACCGAAGTAGTCTGAACCGTAGTTGTAACCCATCAGGATTAATGGCCAGTGCCACACTCCCCAAATGACACCAGTTATCAGGCTGGCTTTGCGTCCGCCCAGGGGCAGCAGTTTGGGCAGCAGATAACCACGCCATCCAAACTCTTCACCGAAGGATGGCAGTGCGTTCAACACCGGAGCAATCAGGGTGGCTTGCAAGGCTTGCATTGCAACCACGAACCATGGGCTAAAACTCTCAGCACCTGCTGCTTTCATTTCTGCCGTCAGCAAACTGAGGTTGGAATCATAGTTTCTTGAAAACAGTACAAAGAATACAACCATACCGATGATAGTTAAGAGACCTGGCAGCAACCATGCTGCCAAAAAATACAGCCAGCGCCCCTGGCTGAAATCTGGTTTGAGGTACAGATTTTGTTTGCTTTCTTTGGTGATGACACGCGTGATGATATTTGCCAGGGCAGGACCGAACATGTAAAATGTGGCCATCAGGAGCAGCGCCAGGCTGACAGGGATGTTCGCGATGTTCAGAAAGGGGCTGTCTTCTAATCCGCCGGTCAGGTAGATCACCAGGGCGGTTGCCCATGAGATTCCAAACGTGAGGGTTAAGAACAAGTAAACCCTGTTAAGTTCATTTTTTTGTATCATGTTTGTTACCTTATCCTGAGCCTGGGTTATTGAATGTATTTAACCAGACCTAATATCACCAATACGTCTTTTCCCGCCGAAAAATTCTTATTCATTGTACTTTAAAAATTCGAATACCAACGATAATGGCGATTTCTACCAGTTTCAGCGCCTGACCATCACGCTCAGAATATTTTCACATTCGCATTCTTTAGAGATCGAGCCTATATATTTAACAGATAAGCAATATATAAAATTAATGCCTTCCGGTGTATAATTGATGTAACAATAACCTCCAATGAATAATAGGAGCGAGAAATGAAACGCCGTTTACTGATTCTTTTGGGCGTAGTGGTGATTATGCCCATTCTATTAGCCTGTAATTTGTTGAATTCTTTCTTTAATGATAGCCAGGATTTGGAAAGCACCCGTGTAGCCCTGGCTATCCAACAGACCAGCATCGCCATTGAGCAAACGAGCAGGGCACAGGTTGAGCCGACGATCGCTGAACCAGAACCAGAACCGACCTCCATGCCCCACCCAACACTGACACAGCCGGCGATCGTTGAGCCGACAGCGCCGATCATTGAACAACCAGCTCCCACTGAGACCGTGACTGAAACTCCGAAAACCTTTGAAGAGTGGCTGAAGGATGTTCGCATTTTGTATTATGACGATATGTATGGCTCGGGGCAGCCGATGGTGATTCAAGATGCCCTCGATGGGTTGAGATTGACAAGAAACACGACCAATGTGAATGATGCCATGGGCAATTTACTCTCCAATTTGAATTCATCCACTGACTGGGATCTGGTCATTATTGGCGCTGAATCGCGGGATAACATTTCTGGTGAGTACTTTGATGCACTTGACGTTCAGCTTGACCGCGGCGCCAGCATCATCCTGGAGATCTGGTATATCGATGATGTGACTTATGGGCGCATCCAGCCGTTGTTGCAGCGCTGCGGAATTGCCTTCCAGGAAGATTGGCAACGGGATTATGACGACAACCTGAACCTGTATGTGGTGTACCTGCTTGACCCGGAACATCCGTTGTTTACTGAACCCAATACGATCAGCATGTTAACGCCTTATGGTGTGATCTGGTACGGTGACGCGGGCGATTTTTTGAAGGTCAAACCCGATTCCGAGGCGCGTTTGCTGGGTGGAATCCTGCCGAAAGATGCGTCAAAATTCGGTTTACTGGCGGAGTGCCTGGAGGGACGCATGATCTGGCAAACCTTTTCGACCCATGATTACAAAACCCAGGCTATGACCGATCTGTGGCAAAACTATATCATGCATACTTTGAAAGCGCGTTACAACGTTTTACAGGAGGAATAACTGCTTTTGCTTTCAACCAGGAAGCCCCCGGAAAGACCCGCCGGGGGCTCAATTTTTAACAGGCTATGCTTTGTTCGGTTTTCCCATACCTTGGAAATGCCGCAAAAATACCAGCGATTCAATTCACCTCACCTTCAGGGTTGGATCAGAGGTGGGATATCAAATATGCCCTTTACCGGTGTGTGTCACTGAATGCTTTGCGGTTTACGAGTCGAACATTCAGGGTTGTTCGCCGGCGAGCACATCTGCATTTCCGCCCAATTTTTCTTTCATCTTCTTTAATAAGGCCTCATCCGGAGTACTCTGAGTTTGGCTGTACATGAAAACAGAAAGCATCATTTCGCAATCAGCGACTTCTTTGCTGATATCCTCTTTTTTCACCCGGTCATTATTGCGGATCCAACCCTGCACACGCGAGACAATCTCATCGGCGTGAAAACCTTCTGCAGAGAAGGTCTTCAGCATTTCAATTTCTTCAGCCGTGAGCTCTTCTGCGTGATGCGCCAGGTAGGCTTCAGCCAGTTCGCCCACTTCAGACAGGAAAAACCATAAAGCATCCTTGGCACAGGGCCATTGCAGGCCACGTGCAGTATAGTAGTTCTTGATGGTTTGGATATCCATGAGCGCTCCTTCGTGCCGTATTGACTTCCAGTGGCTATTATACTCCTTGAGGATGACGGCGATGCAGGCTTGAAGTGGGTCAGTGAGGCTTGATAAAAGGCTCACAGCCATCGGTTTCAGCAATAAACGGTATAATAATGCCAAAATTTATGTAAAAATACAACCAGGATGTTTAAAGACAATTTTCAAAAAACAATCGTGTGGATAAAAAGCCTCTATCATCGCGTGGATGATTTCAGCGGTGGGGCATTAGGGGTTATCCGCACCACCGTGGAAAGGTTTGCTGAAGAACGCGGCTCTGAAACCGCTGCCAGCCTGGCTTACTTTGCGTTCTTTTCGATCTTTCCGATGCTGCTGGTGTTCATCGTGGTGGGCAGCTTTTTTGTGGATGCCGAGGTGGTTCAAATCCAGTTGTCAAACATTCTGGACGGCATCATCCCGGGAGCTGAAAACCTGGTGTTTCAAAACATCAACCATGTGCTCAGGTTGCGCGGCGCGGTTTCATTTGTGGCGCTATTGACGCTGGTTTGGTCTGCTACCAGCGTCTTCAACATCCTTGCCAGGAATATCAACCGTGCCTTTCCAGATGCACGCTTGCTGGATTTCTTTAAGGGTCGCTTGCGGGGATTATTGATCTTCTTTGGGATTGGCTTTCTGGTATTGCTGTCTCTGGCAACTTCGACGTTGATTGGTCTGATACCTGTAATTGAGATACCCATCAATGGTATTTATTTGCACGAAACCATCCTCTGGCAGATTGGCGGTTTTTTATTGCCAGTTTTCTTAAACTGGATGATGTTTTGGGGTCTGTATCAGTGGGTGCCCACCGTGCCGGTCAGCCGCAAGGCTTCGTTAATTGGGTCTCTCATCGCCGGCGTGGCCTGGGTGCTGCTCAATAACGGTTTCACCTGGTACCTGAGCAGCGGGCTCAGCCAGTATCAACTGGTTTACGGCTCCTTGGGGACGATTGTGGCTTTATTATTCTGGGTTTATCTGACCGGGATTATCGTGTTGATCGGCGCACATCTGACAGCAGCGATTCAAGCCTCGCGACGAAAATAAGACAATGATCAAGGAGCTGAATGCGTGCCCGGACGTCGCATGGAATCGGGGACAAGCAAAGATCATCGCTTATTAAAACATCAACAATCGGAAGGATTTTCATTATGAACAATTTTGAATATTTCAACCCCACCCGGATTGTTTTTGGTAAAGGTCAAATCTCGAGGTTGAGAGATCTGGTCCCACAAAGTGCATCGGTTTTAATGTGTTATGGGGGCGGATCTATCAAACACAATGGGGTATATGAGCAGGTCCTTACCGCGCTGGCAGGCTGGGAGTTAATCGAATTTAGTGGGATTGAACCCAACCCGGATTTCGATACCCTGATGCACGCGATTCGATTGGGCCGCGAAAAAGGGATAAATTTCGTCCTGGCGGTGGGTGGCGGCTCGGTGATCGACGGTGCGAAACTGATTGCAGCGGGAATTCCGTATCAACAGGGTGATGTTTGGGACATTGTGACCATGGATGCCAAGCTCAAACGGGGTGACGCGCTGCCCCTGGGGACGGTGTTAACCCTGCCAGCAACGGCTTCCGAAATGAATGGCACCTCTGTAATCTCGCGACGATCCACCCAGGAAAAACTGGGCTGGTTCAGCGAAGCTGTCTTTCCGGTGTTTTCAATTTTAGATCCAACCACCACCTTCACCCTGCCGATCAAGCAGGTGCGCAACGGGGTTGTGGACGCCTATATCCATGTGATCGAGCAGTATGCCACCTACCCGGTGAACGCCCTGTTGCAAGACCGGCAGGCGGAGGGCATTTTAATCACCCTCCAAACAGTGGGAGAAGATGCGCTTAAACAACCGCCGGACTACGATACGCGCGCAAATTTCATGTGGGCTGCAACCAGTGCTCTCAACAAGCTGATCAACAAGGGCGTACCGGAGGACTGGGCGACCCACAGGATTGGTCACGAGCTGACCGCGTTTTACGGTCTTGATCACGCTGAATCGCTGGCGGTGGTCCTGCCATATTTGCTATGGCACCAGCGTCAGCAAAAGGCAGACAAATTGGTGCAATATGCCCAACGGGTATGGGGACTGCACGGTGATGGCGAAGCGGTTATTCGGGCTGCTATTGATAAAATGACCCTGTTCTTCAACCGCCTGGGAATGCCCACTAAATTGACCGACTTCAACATCAACCCGGATGAGGCAGCCGAACGCGTGCGGGCACGTTTTGAATCTCGCCAGGTTTTACTGGGTGAGCTCAATCAAATCGATCCGGATATCGTTGCGGAAATATTGCGAATGAGCCAATAGAATTACGCTCAACCCGGGCTTTATTCAACGTTGATGGGTATTGTCTGGCCAGGTCTATAGTGTCTGAGATGAACACAGGTTTTAGCGTCTCTGGTTTAACAGTTGCGGCTTAAAAACCCCGTATGAAGCCAGTCCTTTGAATTATTTGGTATAATCCTATATCAGGTGAAGAGAAGGAATGAAATGTAATCCGTTAATGTTGCGTTTGCTTTGATAGCAGAAACAGGAGCTTTGTCTCGCTAAACGCATAAGACGTTTAGAATAAATGGCAAATACACAACAATCAAATTGATTGGAAAACAATGGAAAAGAAAAGCTTTTTTACCAGAACCTTTACCACACGCCGGGGGAGACGTTTAAAAGAACACCTGACCGCCTACATTTTTATTGCCCCTGCTTCCATCCTGATTTTTATTTTTGGCATTTTCCCGGTGTTTTTTGCCCTTTACGTGAGTTTGCATCGCTGGCGCATTGTCCGTGGTGATATGATCGGGTTGAAAAATTACGTGACGGCAATCGGCAACCTCTCGTATGTGGTGGCTTTTTTCTTAGGCTTGGGCGCCCTGGCAGGCGTCTATTTCATTGTTAAACACATTCTAAAAATGAAACGTGAGCAGGACGACCAGCCCTGGCCGGCGATTTTTCCGGGGCTGTCATTCGCGCTAATGGTGTTTGCATTTCTTAACTGGTTTTATCGTGCCTTGCCTGAAGTGCTGGATATCGCCTTTAAAGTGCGCGGTTTAGAGCGGAATGAAATCGTGTTCAGAGATTTCCTGCTTGAAGCATTACGGTCGGAAAATGTGCTGCCTGCCTGGCGGATATTGTTAATCACCTTCCTGGTGAGTGTGGTCGTTAGCTTGATCATCTTGCGTGTGTGGCGTAATCGCAGAAATATTGATTATCAAGCTTTCTTTTCACTGGGTTTTATCGCTCTCGGTATTAGCATTGGATTGCTGACTTTCACACTGAAGGAGGTCAGTGCAGCTTATGCCACCGCCCTTGAGGCTGGCACCGATCCGGGCATTTGGCCGCAGTTGATCTCGATCACCAGTGGTGTGATTTTGCTTATCGCGGGCTGGCTCTTCTGGCGCAGGGCTGAAAAACAGCATACGGACCGCAGTTTTTGGCTGCATGTACTGGCTGCCCTGATCTTACTGGTTGGTGGTTGGCTGCTGATTGGCGAGATCCCGATGACTCTTGCCAACGGGGATAAAAAGGTTTGGGACGGGCTGAAGGTAACAGCGTTCTTCTCGTTAGGAACTGTACCGCTGCAATTGATTATTTCGATCTTCCTCTCTGTATTGCTGTTTCAAAAATTGGTTGGTTCGAATATATTTCGAATTATTTACTTTATTCCTTATGTGACACCAGCGATTGCCAGCGCAGCGGTATTTCAGCAGATGTTTTCAAACCGGCACACTGCTCCGGTGAATATGCTCTTGAAGGCATTGGGGTTGCCGGCTCAGCAGTGGTTATTTGAACCGCGCGGGGTTTTTACCCTGATTGCCGACTACTTTGGTAAAACCATTCCTGCCTGGGCTGCCGGGCCCAGCCTGGCGATGAGTGTCATCATTTTGCATTCGATCTGGACTTTTGTCGGCTACAACACCGTCATCTATCTGGCGGGCTTGGGCAATATCCCTAAAGAGTTGAATGACTCGGCTGAAGTTGATGGCGCCAGCGGCTGGCAAGTCTTTCGCCACATCACCTTTCCGCTGCTCTCACCCACAACTTATTTCCTGTCTTTAATTGGTGTTATTGGCACATTCAAGGCGTTTAATACCATCTGGATTTTCAGAAGTAACCTGGCGCTGGGAACAACAGACACCTTCAGTTTGGTGATCTTTATTGAATTTTTTGAAAAAACCAGGTATGGTTATGCTTCAGCAATGGCGTTTGTCTTGTTTGGGATTATCTTAGCCTTAACCCTGGTCAATAATCGTATTCAAGGCTCACGGGTGTTTTATGGATAATAAGAAAATTAAAAAACATTCTTTCTCCGTTTCAACGCGCCGTAAGGTGATCACTTACATCATTTTATTAGCCGGTGCCTTCATCTCGTTGCTTCCGTTTATCTGGATGATTTCAACTTCTTTGATGACCCTGGGAGAAGCCCTGGGAACGGCTTTTTTCCCCTCTTCGTTAAAATTTGAAAACTACGTAATTGCCTGGCAGCGGGCGGAGTTCTCAAAGTACTTTGTCAACAGCCTGTTAATTACCATAATCACCCTATCAGGTGAAATTACGTTCAGCATTTTTGCCGCCTATGCCTTTGCCCGCATAGAATTTCCGGGGCGAGACCTGATCTTCGGCGTTATGTTGAGCACGATCATGATCCCGGCGATGGTGTTGATCATCCCGAATTTCCTCACGGTAACCTGGTTGGGACGCATCGGTCCGATCCCGTGGATTAACAACTGGCCTGCACTGACGATCCCGTTTATGGGCAGTATTTTCTCGATCTTTTTACTCAAGCAATTCTTTGCGCAGGTACCCAATGAGCTATTTGACGCCGCACAAATCGACGGGGCTGGACATTTGCGCTTTCTGGTCCAGGTGGTGCTGCCTTTGTCTAAAGCTCCATTGATGGTTATTTTGGTTTTATCCTTTATCGGAACCTGGAACTCACTGGCATGGCCGATGTTGGTGACGAACACACCGGATTGGCGACCAATTTCCGTGGGCCTGATGAACTTTGTGGATGAAGCCGGGCAACTGATCAATCTAACGATGGCCGGCGCTTTTATCACCATCATCCCAATCCTGATCATTTATTTCTTTACCCAACGGCAATTCACAGAAAGCATTGCCCGCTCAGGATTGAAGGGGTAACCGTCACCAATTTTGAAAGGAGGTTGATAGGCCTGATATAAAACAAACACAATATTCGTTTTTCGTCAAGACAAATAATGACTTAGAGGAGTTGAAAATTTCATGAAAAAGTTAAGCGTTTTACTATCAATTTTGATATTGTTTTCCCTGGTACTGGCAGCGTGTGCCAAAACTACAACACCGCCAGCCGAAGAACCCGTGGTTGAGAAACCCGTGGAAGAGCCCGTGGTTGAAGAACCCGTGGTTGAAGAACCTGTGGTTGAAGAACCTGTGGTTGAAGAACCCGTGGTTGAAGAACCTGTGGTTGAAGAAGCGCCTCCCTTTGAAGGTGTGACGATTCAATTCTGGCACGTTTATTCTGATGCGCCTGGTGATGCTTTGCAGGCCCTGGTGGATGAATTCAATGCAGGCAATCCCTATGGTATCGTCGTAGATTCCCTCGATCAGGGTAGCTACAGTGATATTGAAGATAAGGTCAATGCCGGTATTCAATCTGGTGATTTGCCAGATGTGGTGATGGCTTATACCAATGCCCTGGCGGACTGGTATTCTGTTGGATTTGTTGCAGATTTGAATCCCTATATTGATGATGCAGAATACGGGTTAACCGCAGAACAACAGGCAGACCTGTACCCCCACTTGAGAGAAGCTGGAAGCACACCCGATGGCGCCTGGATTGCTTACCCGATGACCCAGTCTGCCAATGTGCTGGTGTACAACTTCACCTGGGCAGAGGAATTAGGTTTTTCTGAACCTCCCACCACTTCCGCGGAGCTGAAGGATCTGGTTTGCGCAGCAGCCGCTGATAATGCTGCCATTGGCGGCGATTTTGCCGGTACGGGCGGCATTGTGTATTTCCCCAACACCACCAACTGGCTGCACATGTTGTATGCGTTTGGCGGCAAGGAACTCAATGCTGCTGGCGATGCCTATGACTTCAACACCCAGGAAGCAATCGATGTCTCCATGTATCTTTTGGACCTGAAAAAAGAGGGCTGTGCCTGGCAGACGGAAAGCTACCCCAATCCTGAACAGGGTCAACGCAGGGCTATCATCACCATGAGCTCTACCGCTGGTGCGCCTTATTACGAGGCTGCTTTCGAAGAAGCCAACAATGATGATATCTGGGGTTGGATCGCTGCCCCGGGCCCGGATGGAACCCTGGCTGTAAATGCTTTTCAGCAGATGCTGGGTGTCATTCCGAGCACACAGCAGCGAGAAATGGCTTCGTGGCTGTTCGTCAAATGGCTAACCTCCCCTGAAATCCAGGCACGCTGGATCCCGGCCAGCGGCTATTACGGCACCCAGTACTCCACCGAAGCCCTGTTGGCGGATTATGCCCAGGCAAATCCCGTATGGGAATCCGGTGTGAGACTGGCCGCCATTGGCCCATCAGAACCACAGACGTTCCCCGCCTGGTCTTCAGTGCGACGGGCAATCAACAATTTTGCTGCGGAACTTTACAACGCCACATCCCAGGCTGAGGTTGAAGAAATCCTGGCCAGGTTGACGGAAACCGCCAATGACCTGGTTAAAGAAGTATCTCAGTAGTTTTAACGGGATTTAATTACAGAATCCAATTAACGACCTGCCCCCAGGCGAGTGTGCCTGGGGGTTTGTCTTTAACCCATACTCGTAACACTTTCTGCAGATTTGGGTTGCCGGGTTCGATAATGACCTTCAAATTGGCAGGCGGAAGAGCGGTCAATCCTATTGTGTAATCCGCCGATCCACGCTGCTCAAACTCCATGATGCATGATGCCAGGTTGAAATTGAACAATGGTCAATTCACCATGGTTAGAGTAATCTAGCCAACGTCCATCGCGCCCAGCCTCAAAATTTCCATTCCGGTGAGGATCGGTTTAACCACCACCGCTGATGAGCAATGGCACGAAGAGCTCAAACCTTGTCAAAGTGCCAAGCCGCCCAATGGCAAAACTTGAGTAATCGGAACATCCCGCCGCATTGCAGGCTTTAACCCAGTAATAATAGGTTTTACCCGGCATTGCTGTGATGTCATCAAAGGGACTGGCAGGATGGTTGTTAGCCAGCACGATTTCACCCGTGTGGGTAATACTGGTGTTTCTAAACACCTTATAATTGTCGGCGCCAGTGCTCGCGTTCCAGGTGACTTGAACCTTGTCCGGATACGTCCCATCGCTGGCGGCTACTCCGCCGGGCGGTGCAGGAATGAAGGGCGCACGATACCCTGTATCAACAGTTGAATAATCGGAACATCCCGCCGCATTGCAGGCTTTAACCCAGTAATAATAGATTTTACCCGGCTCGGCTGTGATGTCATCAAAGGGGCTGGCAGGGTGCATGTCAGTCAGTACGATTTCACCCGTGTGGGTATTGCTGGTGTTTCTAAATACCATATAATTGTCGGCGCCAGTGTTCGCGCTCCAGGTGACTTGAACCTTGTCCGTATATGTCCCATCGCTGGCGACTACTCCATCGGGCGGAGCAGGAATGAGGGGCCCACGATGCCCTGTATCAACAATTGAGTAATCGGAACATCCCGCCGGATTACAGGCTTTAACCCAGTAATAATAGGGTATCCCCGGCTCTGCTGTGAGGTCGTCAAAGGGGCTGGCAGGATGGATATCAGTCAGCACGATTTCACCCGTGTGGGTATCGCTGGTGTTTCTAAACACCATATAATAGTGGGCGCCAGCGCTCGCGTTCCAGGTGATTTGAACCATATCCGGATATGTCCCATCGCTGGCGGCTACTCCATCGGGCGGAGCAGGAATAAAGACCGCACGATACCCTGTATCAACAATTGAGTAATCGGAACATCCCGCCGGATTACAGGCTTTAACCCAGTAATAATAGGGTATCCCCGGCGCTGCTGTGGTGTCATCAAAGGGACTGGCAGGATGGTTGCCGGTCAGCATGATTTCACCCATGTGGGTATTGCTGGTGTTTTTAAACACCTGATAAATATCCGCACCAGTGCTCGCGTTCCAGGTGACCTGAACTTTGTCTGTATATGTCCCATCGCTGGCGGCGACTCCGCTGGGCGGTGCAGGAATGGGGGCTGCAATATACCCTACATCACCAATTGAGTAACCGGAACATCCCGCCGCATTGCAGGCTTTAACCCAGTAATAATAGGTTTTTCCAGGCGTTGCTGTGGTGTCATCAAAGGGGCTGGCAAAATGGTTGCTGGTCAGCACGACTTCATCCGTGTGGGTATTGCTGGTGTTTCTAAACACCATATAATTGTTGGCGCCAGTGCTCGCGTTCCAGGTGACTCGAACCTTGTCCGTATATGTTCCATCGCTGGCGGCGACTCCAGTTGGAACGGCAGGTGTAGCCGCCGGATGGACCACACTGACGGCCTGCATGGCCATCCCTTGGTAACTGCCGCCCCAGGTCATGGTATAGGTATGACTCGGGTCAGAATCCCAGGTGTCACGAATGTAGATTGTGGTACCATCATAACCGTAACCGACGATCGTATGCCCCTTAAGGTTGATCATCACGGGGTGCCCGGCGTCAATCTCGGCTTTGAAATTGTCAAGTGAAAATCCGCCTTCGTAATTTGTTCTTTGATAGTAACAATCCGTGACGGCATAGCCGCGCGCTTCATAGAAAAGTTTCCTGCCGTAGGTGCCATCAACATCGGAAACCATCCTTCCACCACCGGCTGACATTGATTCCATGGCGGTGCAGGTTAACTTTGCAGCGCTTTCGTTATAATAAAACGATGTTGCGCCGTCTGTGTTCCCATAAGCTGATTGGCTGGTCTTCATGAAGTCACCAATGGCGGCGCCCCAGGTGTGCTGAGGCCAGCCGTTCGTGATGTAGGGGTCATCCGCTGTGCTTCCATAACGAACCCAATAATTATCAATTGAGCCGCGGCCAGAGCGTCCGTCCAACCCATCTTTTGATGCAACCAGCGGGTTATTGGGATAGGTAGCATAACCATCGGACCAGGTTCCCCAGGAGGTGTCTGTAATTGGCATCACACTGCCGTTCGTTGGACCGGTGTAGATGTCGGGATATCCGTTCTGGTCGTAATAGGCAGCGATCATCGCACCTGACACCGCAGAACAGCCAAACACCCAGTTGTATGATGGGAAATTGGAGATGACCCCCCGGCTGGAAAGGGGTTGGATGGATGCCTCTCGTTCGGCTTCATAACCAGCGGGGGGCTGAGAAGGGCCACTGATAATGCCTTTTGAAAGAGTGGTGCCATCAGCCAGCGTAATATGTTCAATCGTAAAGTAAGGATTGACCTCTTCAATGGATGTGATCACAGCGCCATCGGGCAGGGTGTTCAATCCTTCACCCGGGACATCCATTTGCGGCAGTGTTTCGGCTTGCGCGAATAAAAATTGATGAGGAACGCTTAGAGAGAGGATAATAAAAAATAAAATCAGAGAAAAGAGTGTTTTCTTCATAAAATGAGAGTTTTTGGCATTTGATAGCTAAATGTTGAAAAGAAAAAATTAAAACTCGAAAACATTATAATTGAGAATTGATTTCTATGTCAATCGGTTTATCGAATATTTCGTAAAACGAATATTGTAAAACCCTCAGCTATGGAAACTCTGCAATGATCATTTATAAAAATAGATTATTAACAAAGACCTGAATGTGGGCGATACTTTGCAAAGCAATCCCAGACCCCCGGCGTTGATATCGATCTTTCACCCGGTACCCGCCAGTTGCAAGCCAATCCAGACTCGCAGAATTACACTTCCACCTGATGGATGCGTTTGTTCAACCAGGTCACAGCCTCGGGCTGATAATGCCGGGCGATCAACATCGAACAATCCACCGTTTCGATCAGGATGTCATTTAGCAAGCCAAACAAGCTGCGATGCGAGAAGACATCCCCACCTGCGCCGATGATCAGCAGGTCATAATGCCCGACCTGCACGGTCTGCTGGATGCCCTCGCTGACGGATGGCGCCGGTCTGACGCTGATTTCCATCCAATCGGGAACCGCACCCAGGCTGTTTTCAACAATTTCCTGGAGATACAGGTCAGCGTCTTCCATCTTTTCTTCATCTAAACCCTCTGGTGTCAGGTGCAGGGCAGTCACCTTAATCTCTTGTTCATAAGCCAGGGACGCGGCCAGGTTCAGGCATAACCGGGTATTTGGACCGCCGGAGATTGGCACAAGAACCTTTTGGATTGTCTCAATCCCCCGATTGCGCAGCACAAGCACGTCCTTGCGAGCATTGACCATCACTTCCTTGATGATGTTGTGAGGAATTCTGAGTTTTTCGTCTTCGGAGGGCCAACCCAAGATCACCATTTTTACCGGATTGGGCGATTTCAGCTCCCTGTAAATTGCAGATTCAACATTGTTGGCTGCTTTAATTTTGGCAGAAAATGCCACATTGCGCTGCTGGGCAATCGGCGCGGTTAAGTTTAATAGCCTGTCTCGCGCGGCTTTTCCCTGCTGGATCAACTTGTTGATTTCATCCTCAGAGCCGGTCGTGGGCACCTTAATCACCGACATTAAACTGATCGTCGTGTCCTCCTGGTGTTCAGCCAGCCTGGAGGCCAGCTCCACCAGTCCCACGGCTGTGGCAGGGTTGATGGCGGAAATCAACAGCCGTCCGCCGCCCAGTTCTTGTTCAACTCGCGCCTGGATGAGCGCCTTATGACGAAAGGTGCGCGAAACATAAAAAACGACTGCCAAGAACAGGATCAATAAACCTAAAAACAATAATGCGCGTGGGTTGGCAAAAGCGATGATCAGCACGCCGCTTAAGGCTGCCAGGATCGGCGTGAGTGGGAATAAAGGCGCCTTGAACGGTCGATCGATGCTTGGATATTTTTTGCGCAGCACAATCATCGAAAGGGAAGCCCAGAAGAGGACAAACATGTAACCCGCACTGGAGATGAAGCTGAGGAAGTCAACCAGTCCGATAGCAGCCACGAAGCCGCTGATCACCAGCACCATCAAAACCGAAACATAGGGCGTACGCCAGCGGCTCAGACGTGAAAGGATGCGCGGCCAAACCTGGTCACGGCTGAGGGTGAAGGTTTCCCGCGTCGCCGAAAGCATGGCTGAATTGACCGAGGTCAGGGTAGCGACAATCCCGGCGGCTGCCATGATGGTCACGCCAATACCGGGCCAAAATATGCCCACAGCATCGGTCAGGGCGGTTTCCGACCCTGCCAGGACCTCATACGGGATCACGCCGATGGTCACAAAAGATACCAGGGTGTAGACCAGGGTGGTGATCCCCAGGCTGATCAGGATGCCCGCAGGGATGTTACGTGAGGGTTCGCGAATCTCTTCAGCGTCGTCGGCGATAACTTCGAAGCCGACATACGCATTGTAAATCAGGGCGACCGTGGTCAGCATGCGGCCCAGGTTTGCCCAAACGGATTGGTTTTCAAGCAGCTCCCGCCCTGATTGAAAGGTCTGCCAGTTAAAGCCTTCAGGGCGGGTTAAGCCCAGGACCACATACACCCCGAACACAATCAACAGGAAGGCGCCCAGAACAATTTGCAGGTTGCCGACTGAGTTAATTCCACGAATGTGCATCGCCCCAACCGCGACGATGACAAGTAAGGCCACCGGGATGATCGGCAAAAACGGGAAGAAGACCTTTAACGAATAGGCAAAGCCGACCGCAGAAAGGGCCGCATAGAAGGTGCTGGAAAGGGCATCCAGCGAGCCGACCAGGAACATAACCAGGTTGTTGCCAAAGCCCTCCTTGACATAAGTCATCGCCCCGCCGGTGAACGGGTAGGTGGTGGCCAGCTCGCAGTAGTTGAGAGCGATGCTGAGGGTCAGCACCCCACCGATGATGATCGCCAGGACCGCGTCGGGCCCGGCAATGCCGGCTGCATGCCCGGTGAGAACAAAGATCTCGGCAGAAATCGTGCCGGCAGTTCCCAGCATGATTACCTGTAGCAGGGTGAGTTGACGGCGGAGTTTTCGTTTTGTCATGGGAGGATAGGGATTGGTGGAAAAGGAATCAGGAATCAGGAATTTGTGGGTGGACCAATGCGGTTAGAGTGCCCTCCGAGAGGGTTCATTCATTTAACCTATAATATTACTACTTAATTCGAATTTCGGTAGTGTCAAGAATCACTCGGGAAATTCTCATTCCTCTCGCAACGACTTCCCGGTTCCTAATTGTCGAATACCTGTTTCCTGGTTCTTAGAGCGCTACGCCCTACACAATTTTTTCAGTCCGTCCAGCCAGGTTGCGCAATTGCTCCAACTGCCCGAGATGATAGCTGTGATGATAAAAGAAGAAAAAGACCACATACCCGCGGCGGTTCTTTCCTTGAAAGAATTCGATCTCATCGTCAAATTCTGCATCTGCTATATTCGCCAGCCGCTCGGTGACGAGCGTGTTTAAGCGAAGGTAGGTATCGACCAGCAGGTTCAGCTCCAGCACGCCAGGGCCATCTCCCAGAACGGGCTGTGATCCATACCCGTAGTGCTCCAAGTTGGGCAGGTCTGCCGGCGGTTCTGCGCCCAGGAATTGAAGGATGTCGGCAAGGTTCACCACCAGGTGGCCCATGACCCAGTTCAGACAGTTACCGCCGGGCTGCGGTTGCAGCAGGCTGTCCGCATGGCTGAGTCCGTCCACCTGTTTGAGCATTAAATCCTGCTCCTCAAACAGCAATTTGGCTAAATCATTTTTGTTGATCACAGTTCCTCCAATGAATTTTAATATTCTTCATGTACAATACGCGCGTCGTTTCGCTCGTTTTTTGTCAACAATCACGTTCCATCGACCCTGTTTACAATATGATCGCGTTACCGTGAATATTCACAATCAACACGGCTTTTGCTCACATTGCAGGGTCAAAATATATCGGGTTAGAAATCAGCGCAGGCAGCGGCGGAACGCCGGGCAGGAAGGTGCGCCAGATCTCCACGCGCATGAAACCTGGCGCTGCCACCGGCAGCTCACAGCGGTATTCGCCATCCATCGGCGCGGTGAAGAAATCGACAATATCGTCGGGTGTGATCAGCTTGAGAATGTCGCCCTTGTGCAAATCTCCAAAATCCAGGTTCACAACCTGACCGCCTGTGAAGGTCAGACTCTCACCCATGCGCGCATCCCCGCACCGCATGTCCAGGGTCGGCCCCTCAGGTGAGAAGGTGATAAAACCGCAGCCACTGCGGACCGCTGCCAGGATATCCGAGGCTGCATTGGATTGAGCATAGACGCACATCGTCGGTCCGCCCAGGATCTGGAACAAGCGATCGCGATGATAGTCGCTGCCGCCGCAAATGGGCACCTTCTTCCCTTCAGCCAGCAATCCCTGCCACAAAGCAAGCGAGCGCAGGTTAGACTCCCGCATCGGGCCGTTCCATATTTCAAGCACGTCAAAGGGCAGCGCGTCCAGCTCAAACGCCCACGGGCACGATTCTTCAAAAGGGTGGTTGAGGGTGATCAACGCGCCGCGCTCACGAGCCGTCGCGAAGATTTTGCGGGCTTCTGCCAGGTTATTGGTGAAATAAGGCCCGTCATAGGGCTGGTCCACACCGATAAAATTGGCGTGCCCCAGGTAATGTGACCATTCCACCCCGGGGATCATTGTCAATCCAGCAATATCAGGCAAGGCATCCTTGCTGACCATCTGGTTGTGATCAGTTACAGCCACGAAGTTGAGATCGTGGCGCAGGGCATGGCTGCCCAGCTCTTCCAGGGTCAAAACACCATCCGATGCCAGGGTGTGCGTATGCAGATCACCCTTCAACAGGCGCATGGCTTTTGGAATAAATTCAAGTTCGTAAGTCACCTGCACGCCCTGTGGCGCCACCCGGTAGGCACCAATCAAAATCTGCCAGGTCCCAGGCGTCAGAGACATCGCCCGATACCCAGGGGTAGCGTGGGACTCGCTGATCGAGATTTCGGTTTTATCCGAACCCGATGCGCCCGCCTGGCTTCCATCAGGCGCAATGATTCCCAGGTCAATAACATTGATCTGCTCTCGCCCCGTGAACAACCCAGCCCTGGTTTTCGTCTCGGGGTGGGAATGACGGGCATAACGATAACGAAGGTTCAACGCAGCGGTATGCGGCGGGACCTCAAATGGCAGGGTGATATAGTCACCCTGCCGTTCAGCTTCAATGAAAATCTCGATGGTGACCGAATTAAGATCGTATTTTTGATTGATTTTTCCTGTCATCATCCGTCCAAATAATGATCTAAACCTGAGGTGTTATCTTCAGAAATACGGGGTTTACGGTCTTTAAAATCAATAAAGAAAGAAAACAGCAGGCTGATCAGCATCAGCACAAAGGGGAACACCGTCAGCAAAAAGCGGGAGGCATTACCGGGTTGGGGACCGGGATTATCGCCGCTTTCGAAGCCAAAGAAGATAAAGATCAGGTAAAAGGCTGCGCTGGTGAACAGGCCGCTCAGGCGGTTCATGAACCCGAGTGCACTGGAGATGAACCCTTCACGGCGCAGGTTGTATTTTTCGGTGTCTTCATCCATCACCCGGGCGGCGATCAGATCCATGGTGGTAATCACGCCGGCAAAACCAAAGCCGACGAATGCCGCGCTGATGATGGCAGTGATCAGCGAGTTGGCGAAAAACAGGGGGACATAAGCCAGCGCCAGGGTGCCCAGGGCAACGCGCCAGACCCACATCAGGTCATGTTTTCGCACAAATCTTGCCCAAATAGCGACGCTGGCAATGGCGATCAACAACACCGAGGCAAACAGGATGGTAGCTTGCGCATCGGGAATTTGCAGACGGTATTTCACAAAGAAGGGTAACGATGCCAGCACCAGGGACATGGCGGCGCTGTAAAACGCATTGGCAAACCCTGCAATCCAGAATTTGCGGTTGATGAACAGGCTTTTTAAGCTGTGCCACAATTGGGGTTTCTCTTCTTCCTCCGTAACTTCCTTTTCCTTGCTGGTCAGCGACATGTAAAGGATCACCGCCCCGCCCAGGATGCTATAGACGATCGAAGTCCAGCCGTAACCGATCCAACCGGTCACCATGGGCGTCAGCGCAATGCTGATGATCATCGCCACCAGTTGAAAAGCCTGGCGCATGGCATTCGTTTTAGCCCGGCTGGCATCATCCGGGAAGATCTCCGGGAAAAGCGCGCCATAATTGGCGTTGATGACCGAATCGAGGGTGCCGGTGAAGATGTAGAACAACATCGCGTACGCAAACAGGGCTTCCCCGCTGTGAAAAGCCGGCGGATTATAAAAGGCAATTAATCCTAACACCAACATGGGTGTGCCGATCACCAGCCAGGGGCGTCGACGGCCCCATTTTGAGCGGGTGCGATCCGACAAAAAGCCATAAACCGGGTTGTCGATAGCGTCAATAAAAGTGTAAATGAATAAAACTAAAGCCCATTGGGTGGTTTTTAAGCCCAACTGGTCTACATAATAAATAGCTGCGTAGGTTTTGAGCATATTGATCGGTATGGACGTGCCAAACATACCGATGGCATAATTGAATGATTTCCAGCGTTCGGTTTTCATGAGGTAGCCTCCTTTGGCTTGAGGGATTAAAGAATGGGTCTCACCATCAATTATATATGCAATGACGGTTTTTTTATTTTAATCAACAATGCATTTTTTATATTAATTCTGCCCGCTGATTAAACCCATGCCAGCCTGGCAATAAAATGTCGCAGCAGTTCCGGCGCCCAGGTGATCTCCAGTCCGCGCAGATCTGCAGCATTTTTTACCACTTCGCGGGCGACCTCGCCCACGTAGTCCAGGTGGCTGCGGGTATACACCCGGCGCGGGATGGCAAACCGCACCATCTCGTTGGGCGCAGGGATCACCTCGCCGGTGAGCGGATCGGGGTGCGAAAACATCAGGCTGCCGATCTCCACCGTACGTACGCCCCCCTCGATGTAGAGCTGATTTGCCAGGGCAACACCGGGGAATTGAGCGGGCGGGATGTGAGGCAGGGTGTGGGCGGCGTCCACGTAGACCGCATGACCGCCGGTAGGCTGGTAAACCTGCAGCCCGGCAGACTGGAGCACCTCACCCAGGTAGCGGGTGTGTCGCTCTCGGTAGTCGAGGTAATCCTCACTGATGCCCTCATGCAACCCGACCGCAATCGCTTCCAGGTCACGCCCTGTCAGGCCGCCGTAGGTGATAAAGCCCTCCTGGATGATCAAATGTTGAGCCAATTTCTGCTTCAGGTCTTCATCACGGCAGGCAATAAATCCGCCCATATTCACGATAGCATCTTTTTTGGCGCTCATCGTACAGCCATCAGCATAAGAAAACATCTCCAATGCTATTTCAGCCACAGGACGATCGGCATAACCGGGCTCGCGCTGCTTGATGAACCAGGCGTTCTCACTGAAACGGCAGGCGTCCAAGAAGAAAGGGATCCCATAGCGACGGTAGAGCTCGGAAGTGGCTTTTATATTTGCCATTGACACGGGCTGACCGGCGGCGGAGTTATTGGTGACCGTCAGCATGCCAATCGGGATGTTTTCAACGCCCGTTTGGTCAATAAAGCGCTCTAATTTGCCCAGATCCATATTCCCTTTGAAGGGTAGGAGGCTGTGAGGGTCGGATGCTTCATCCACCGCCAGGTCGACCGGGTTGGCATTCAATGCCAGCAGGTTCGCTTGGGTGGTGTCAAAGTGGCGATTGTTGGGCACCGACTGACCGGGTTTTACCAGGGTTTTGAAGAGAATGCCCTCAGCGCCGCGTCCCTGATGCGTGGGAAGCACGCAGGGAAAGCCGAGCACTTCCCGGACGGCAGCTTCGAAATGGGTGAAGCTGCGTGCGCCGCCATAGGCTTCATCGCCAACCATCATCGCCGACCACTGCCGGTCGCTCATGGCGTTGGTGCCGGAATCGGAAAGAAAGTCGATAAACACATCCTCGGCGGGCACCCCGAAGAGGTTGTTATAGGCAAAAGCCAGGATGCTTTCGCGCTCAGGGCGGGTGGTGTGTTTGATCGGTTCAACAACTTTGATGCGAAAGGGCTCAACAAAGGGGATCGACATAAAAAACCTCCTGAAGTGGATCGGAGCCTATTGGCCCGATGCCGTAGTGGATGCAGGTTGGCTACTGCTCTTATTATAATGGCTCTCCACAGCGGGAGAGCAGGTTTAATTGCGCAATATTGGGTATCAGTGATTTGGAAAATAAAGGCTTTGGAAGCAGGAATAAGGACATCGTTGTTTATGGCGTTTGTTACGAAGGCTGCACCATTTGTGATATACAATGATTCCCCTATTCAGCAAACATCGGTTAGGAGAATTTAATTGTCTTTCGTTTTCTTAAGTTCACTTTCTAAAAACGCCAATGTTTCTGAAATTAATACCTTGCGAATTTTTTGAAACTGTCGATTGGGAAGTAATGAATTTAAATCTTCGTTTATGATGGTTTGGTTGACATGTTTATTAATGAAAAAAATCAATTGCTGGAAAAAATCATGCATTTCCAGGTTTGTCCGCTCGTGAATTACGTCTGGTAGATAGCGAAAACCGCGCAAGAAGAAATGATGAATATCATAAACGTCGCGGCCGGCAATGGTCTGATGCCGGGCATAGCGATCCATAAGGGCGACGAGCTTATTGGCAAACATCGTTTCGATGGTCTGACAATTGATTACACGATCGATTTCATGGAAAAAGGCAGCCTGGTACTGATTGGTCGATATGCGCTCAGTAGAGGCCGAGACTTTGAGCGTATTTCTTTTTCCAGGCTCATTGGGGTACTTCAATTGAAAGAATAAGATAGTTTCGAAGGCAGCTTTCACTTCAAACCCAAGGGTGTGAAATGCTTGTAGAAAATTATCGCGCAAGGTTTTTTCATGTGTGCCTTCAAGGACATCAAAATCCAGGTCAATTGAAAAACGATCAAGATATCCGAGCATAGCAGCACAAGAACCGCCTTTAAACGCCAGGGATTGGCTCAAAACGGGTTGGTCAACAATTTCAATCAGCAAGCGATTCATATAAGACTTATGAATAATATCCTCTGGTCGCAGATCAACCATGGCCATAGCCAATCTCCTTCTGTAATGAACGCACCAGGTCAAAATTAATTAATTCCGGAACATCAAAATGATAGCGTGGGTTGTAATACAGCAGGTCTGCAACGGCTCTTTCTGGTGTTGCGACAAAACCGTGTGGGTGCCTGTCAATACCTGACGGGTTGAACAGGTAATCGTCCTTCATTTGACGATATCTGAAAGACCGTGTACCGACCTGGACACGTTTGGATTGATCCGAAATAAACGTGTGATCATAAACAACCTGTGTAATAACCCCGGCTTGCACCAAGATTGACTCGGTCGAGAGATAAGTAAAACGATGAATGATAGCTGATCCCAGTTCAATATGATCTAGATCTGAGATGGGCACAGTTGCATAAAGGCCTTTGTAAACAGGGAAAAGAATGCCGCGTGCAATATAGCGGGAGATGGTCACGTGCAAGTGATGACGATCTTTGATGTCCCACAGGACAGCCAGGTCATTTGTGTGAAAAATTCTCCGGTTTAATCGATTAAGTTGTGTTATCCTATACATTAATGTATAGTATAATACAATCCGATTAATTTGTCAATAAAATTTTTTTCGAAGCGAATAATGACGCAAGGTCTCGCCCCCGGGCGAAGATCTCGCTGTGGTGAAAGGTGCGCACGCCAAAGTAGTGCAGCCCCGCAATCAGACCCCACAACACCAGGATGATCCAGACAGCATTGGGGAAAAAGACGCGACCCATTGTCGACCAGGTAGCGGTGTTCGCCGTCAGTGCATAAAGCAGGAAGCCCAACCCTCTCCTGCAAAGATTTCGAGGTCCAGATGATTCACAGCCACCAGCTCGCCAGAACAACGAGTCAAGCCTTCAACTTTAATCATCGGCGAACCATTCATCTTTTTATTTCAGGCAGTTTAACAGGGACACACCGGATCAATAAGCGCTGATCTATACCTCATCTTCTGGCTCGCTGGCATTCGTTTCAGCCTGTAACCCGCGTAATGTCCGCCGAACGACGAAATACACTATCACCAACGCAATGGGTGCACTGCCAACCAGTAAAATCAGGGTCCAGCGCGGGAATGTTTCCAGCCTAAAATCCAACCATATCCCTGCCAGGATGGCAATGGTTGCCATAGCAAAAGCCAGGCATCCCGATTGAAGCGGGACCAATGTCGCCCTGATGAGGTTGCGCCGCAGCGCTGTTTTTAGCTCAAGATGATTATTTTCATTCATAGGTTTACCCTAGTTAAATGACGCTCATAGCTTACTACGCCGGCAAAGCTTGATCAACACCCATCTTCAAAAAAGCTTCACGCCAACTTCAATGCCTCGCCCCAACACAAACACCGCACCCCACAGCACCAGGTTGACCACCCCCAGCCAGGTCACCATCGCGGACGACAAGCCCCACAACTCGATGACCTGGACATCCAGGTCGACCACCGCCACAGGGACTGAGACCAGCGCATTTTCTGTTGGCACAAAAAAGGCAAATGACACATACAGTTTACCCGAAAATTCCCCGCGCTGATCCCCGGAGACTCGCCAATAGAGGGTCAGCGTCTGACCATCCCCCAACGCAGACTGGGTTTCGCCAGATGGGTCAACCTGCAGCATGAAAAACACGGGCTCAGCCAGCACGATCTGGGTCGCGTCTGCGTCTGCCGTGGACGCACCGTCCACGTCGGTCAGACGCAGTTCCAGAATGCCGGATTCGCCGCGGCGCACCCGGCGTGGCCAGGAAACGTTAAGCGAATACTCCGAAAGGCTGATAAACTCGTCCTCCCCCGGGGCGGCAGCCAGACCGCCGGCAGGAACGTTGAGTTGGACCCCGTCTATTGGTGTCGGCCAGTGCGCCCAACCCAGACTGAACAGCCCGATCCCCAAAAATACCAGGCTGAGCACGTATAAAAACTGCACCAGGCGCTGTTTTTTGTTCCCTGTGTGGTTTCTCATCCCAACCATACCTGATAAAGCCTGCCGATGATCATAACTCCATCAATCAACACAGCAGCAGCTGCTGTGCCCAACCAGCACAGACCTGCAGACAGGCGAAAGGGCAGCAGCATTAATACAATCAGCAGCGCACCCCGTATCGTTAAACTCTTTTTCCGGCTTTGAAGCGGTGAACTTTTGTGTGCAGGCATCTTTTCCTACCCCAACAGGTGGATTATCCAGGCTGCCAGGGCAAGAATGGCGAGGGGAATCAGTCCATATCCGATGATCTTGCTCATGACGCCGCCTTCCTCGCCCGTTAGGCCGACAGTACTGCACCCCACAATCACTTTAGCTGGCGCCAGTACACTGCCGACCGATCCGCCTGCGGTTTGCGCCGCCAGGATCAGGGGCACGCTTAACCTTAACAGCTCAGCCGATCTTTGCTGTAATGCGCCGAACAAGACATTGGAATTGGTGTTGCTGCCGGTGATGAACGCGCCCAGCGCACCAATGACCGGCGCCACCAGAGGATAGAAATCCCGCCCAATACTCGTGCTGAGACCCTCTGCCAGCAGGTGGGTCATCCCGCTGTGCAGCATGATCGTCGCCAGCCCGACCATCGCCAGGATGCCCAGGCTGGAGTTCACGCCGGCTTTTGTCACTTTGTTGAAAATCCGCTTCAGTGAGCCCGGCTCGAGGTAACCCACAGAACGATAAATGATGTAAGAAATGATACTGGTGTAGAAGAGGATCGCACCGGGGTGCCCAAACACATTGATCACCTGACCGGGACCAGCAGGAGTTGTCCACCCGAAAGCGGTACTGACTTCTGGAAAATCCAGCGATAATTTTATCTGGGACAAAAAAGCGTTTGCTGGTTGAAACAGGTTGACGCCAAAAGCCAGCAAAACGAGCAGCAGATAGCTAATCAATACCAGCCACAGCGATTTACCTTCATCGGGATTATCTTCAGCAGGTACAGGTTCTGAGTGCTGCTTGTTACGATTGCGATACGCTGGTAGCCTCAGCAGCAATAAGCCCACCCCCAGACCAGCCAAACCCGCACCGGTGGTGCCCAGGGTCCACAGCCCGTTGGTCGCCAGTAAATACTGCGCGATAACCATTACCGCCGAAAGCCCTGCAACGGGGAGCAGCGCGCGTTTCGCGCTCTTCCAGCCGTTGCCGATCACCGCCACCAGCATGCCGCTGGGAAAGCTGACAACCCCCAGCAGGATAGCCGTGAAATGTGCCAGTTCATCGGCAGTCAGACCGGAAACCGCGATCAGGGCTTTAAACGAGGCTCCCAGCGAGCCAAAGGTGACCGCCCAGGTATCTCCCAGGGAGGTCATGGCTACAGCCTGTAAGGGTGTGAAGCCGATCGCCACCAAGATTGGGGCACATACGGCAACTGGCACCCCAAATCCGCCTGTGCCCTGGATAAAGGTGACCATTAACCAGCCGATCAGCAGGGACTGCATCACCCGGTCTTCGGTTAATTGGGGTAGTACCCGCCCAATCATGCGGATAGCGCCTGCTTCATTGGCAACGTGGAACAAAAGCAGCGCCATCCAGATAATATAAAACACGTCCAGGCTGAGCAAAATTGCCTTGACGTGGGCGACAGCCAGCAGCTCAAACCCAGCCCCAAAAAAAAGCACGGCGACCAAAACCGCAGCCAGCCACCCCACTCCTCCAGCCCAAGCCCCCCCGGCGCGAAAACCAAGCATCATGATTAACACCACCAGGACTGGGGATAAGGCTAGAATCCAGTTAAAGAAGGATAAAGATAAAGTCATTGTTGTCGTGAGTTTATTCTATTCAAATTGGTGATGGAATTATAAAGCAGGAATTGGGAATTGGGTGTAGGGTGAATAGTAAATGGTGAAAAGTGAGTGGTGAATGGTGAGCAAGTAATAAAACATAAAATCTCGTTATCAGCGCTAAGCTCTAAGTTCTGAGTTCTACGCGCTATCACCTTTCAGCTTCCTCGAAAACTCACATCTTCCCAAGCAATCAGATCGTGGTAAAATGATGCCTAAACTTGGGGCAGTGGCGGAATGGCAGACGCAAAGGACTTAAAATCCTTCGGTATTTATACCGTGTGGGTTCGACTCCCACCTGCCCTATGAGAAAGGCAATAAAGGGGGAAAACGTTAAAAAACCTGTCATTACGAGGCCAATAGGGCAAAGGAATCCGGATATTTCATCATCTGCAAAAAGATGTGGAACAAATCGGTTTGGGTGACCATCCCCACCACTCCCTTGCCTTTCATCACCGGGCACCCCCCGATCAAGGCTTTTATGCGAAACCAGTTTGATAGCCCGGGAATTAAAGACTCGCAACCCACTGAAATAAACACCGCCTTCATTGTCGAATACGCCTTACCGAGCTTGGCTGATTTGGCACCTGCGTTGTTGGCTTTGTGGCAGCAGTCAGAGCGATAAGTTCAATATGCTGCTATTGGACTGCTAAGGTGAGTAAATAAGGTGCTGACAAATTTTATCAACACGATCGTAACCCTTTTAGGGGCTAAATTCTGATAGGACACGGTTGATTCGCTGGCATGGTAGTGAGAAATTCGAGTAACCAAAAATTTTACATTGATGTTATACTTAGAAAATTGCACGCTAGAAAAACATCTTTAGATTTCAATTGACCAATCGCGCTTTTTTAATCTAAAATACCCGTTAGTCGAATTAAAACAAGAAGGAGAAAACTATGCCCAAAAAGACCCTTATCATTCTTTTCGTTCTCTTCCCCCTGGTAATAGGGTTGGCATGCCGCTTTTCCAGCAAGGCTGACCCCACCGCCACCCCAACCGAAGAACCTGTGGTAAAAATTGCCACCGAACCTCCCGTGATACCAACCGAAAGCAAAAGTCCGGAAAAACAAGAAGAACCCACCACCCCTCCTCCGGTGGAGATCAGTCAGGATTTAGTGGTTCTGAACCAGAGTAATTTATTCCAGGAGGGCTCAGAAACTTTTATCGGCTATTTAATTAATAATCCTTCCAGCGATATTCTCTATGAGGATGTTGAATTCACCGTCGATTTTTATAACTCGGCTGGCGGATTAATCGACAGTAGCTATACGTACCTGCCTTCGTTTTACCCCAACACCACCTATGGCATCACCGCCTTTTCTTTTCAATATGATGAAGGCGTGACCGTTGCATCCGCTGAAATCAACTGGACTTTTTCTGGCACTTCATCAGCAAGCGCCTCAGAAAACCCTTTCACGACGGATAAATTGCGGTATTGGGAAAACGCAGGCTATCCCCTCGTGACGGGAAAAATTGTCAATAACTCATCGACAACGTACACCAAACTTACCGCAAATATCCTGTGTTTCGGCGATGACGACCATATCGTCGGTGGCGGAAGCGCATATCTGGATTTCATTCACCTGAACGATTATGCGGGATTTATTACTTATGTTGATGCCTTTGATGAGGTTGCCAGGGTTGAAGCGTACCCGACCCTCACCTACAGCTCAAAGGTCATCGATAAAACAGATTTCACCTCAGAGATCAGCATTGTTAATGAGAATTTTGTATATGAAAGTAACATGGGTTGGTTTTATGGCGGGCTGATTATGAAAAACGAAACCGAATCGGTTCTGAAGGATAATTATGTGCAGATCACTTTTTATGATAAAGATGACGATATCATTACTACCGGTTCAGGATATTTAAGTGCCTTGCTGCCCGGCGAATCTGTCGGCATCGCACCCTGGATTTCAACGCCGCCCGACGACTCGATTTATGCGCGCTATGATATTTTACTGCTCCCCGGCAAGGCAGACGCCGGCTACGAATTGAGTTCAAACCCGTTCAAAGTTGACAGCGCTGCCATTAGCAGCGACTCCACCTACGAAGTTATTGTAAATTTCACCAACACCTACAGTAAACAGGTTTCTGATCTGGATGTGTATGTCCTGGTTTACAATGCTGATGGGAAGATTATTGGCGGTGGAGATACCTGGGTGTCAGACCCGACCCCTGCTGGAGGCTCAGTAGAAGTCGAGGTTTGGGTCTCTTATCCATACTCCGAAACGATTGCCAGTGTAAAAGCCTGGGTAATTCCCAATTACTGGACAAGTTTTGAGTAAATCTACCTGAAGGATCAACAACAGGGGCACGGGTTACCGTGCCTCTTTCCTTTTAAATCGTCCACCGATCGTTGACCAACCCCACCAGGTACCATTGACCGCCTTCCTGAACAAAGACCAGGCGTAAACTGACCCAATCCATACCGCCATATTCCTCTTCAAAACCACTGAAATGATACTCAATGAAAGTGCTGCCCGGGAAAAATTCAGCAATATTATTAATTGTATTTCCCCGTCCAATTTGCTCATTGACCGCCATCTCTTCAGGGTTTGAGAAATCTGCCGAGAAGAGAAACCGGTCAAAATACTCGTCAAAGGTCATCTCTATCGGTTCGCCACTGCCATCGAAAGTACCCCACAAATACACCGACGTTGAACCAACCAGCTCGGGCAGTTGATCAGGTAAAAAGACGGGATTGTCTCCTTTAACATAAGTGTAGGGCGAAAAGCATACCCCCAGCTCCGGGTGAACAAATCGAGCCACGGTCGCCAGATCCCTGACTGCAAGCGCCTGGACCACGATCTCGGCGATTTCTTCTAATGGCAAATCTTCCATCTCAGTACCCACCGGGTAAGCATATATTGGCATCACAGATTCAGCGGCAACCGGGTAACCCACTTCCCCCGAATCTTCAGCGGGGCTGATCGGGGCAATCTCGGTCTGCACATCGACGCTGGAGATCGGGTCCTTCACGGGTGAGGGTGAACAGGCCGACAGAACCATAAAAATCAACAAAAAAAGGGTCGAAAATGCCTTTTTCATCGTATATCGCTCCTTAGTTCAAATCGCTTGTTGAACACACCCTGATTCTAACTCAACCCATGAGAAGTTTCCAACCGGAGGGATTGTGGTAAACTAACATTGAAGCATTGCTCAGCTTATTTTGTGTTAATGAAAGGTAATCATTGTGGAAAAGAATGGCTCAAGAATTAAAAACGCTCTGCAGGATTTTTTTCTACCGCTGATCCTACTTGCAGGGTTGGTTGCGTTGCTGGCAATTTTCAAAAATCAGCATTCAGCGGATCATGCCTCCCTTGTCCCTCAAGAACACATCATCGATCTGGTGGTTGGATACATCATCATTGCTGTTGAAATCGCCACCGCCTTTGTGATCCTGATCGGGCTGTTGCGCGCCACCATCAGTTTCATCCGCCTTCAATTTACTCGAGCTGAACATCAGACCACCTCCCTCCCTCATATTCGTGCACGCCTGGCACACGTACTGATCCTCGGCCTGGAATTTGCCATTGCCAGTGAAATTTTGCACCTGGCGATAGCCCCCAATACAGCGGAAGTTGTGATCCTGTTTGCAAAAGTACTGCTCAGAGCTCTGCTTCACTTTTTTCTCGAGCGGGAAATCCAGGCTTGTGAAACTCCGGAGAGCGCCGGCAATTTGATCCCACAGCAAACCAACCCGGACGAACCGGATCATTAGGAGTTATACCCGATCCACCCATAAAATTTAAAACCAGGGCTTGAATCGCTGAAAAAGCCTGCCGATCTTGCCAGCAAAGTCCGGATTCAAATTCTTGCTTACAAATTCAACCAGCGTGCTGTGACCTTCGGTAAGTCTGCCAATAACCCCTGCTGAAACGTGCAACGGGGCAGCGATTCCATGAACATGCGACCATAAGCTTTCGTCAGCACGCGTTTGTCCAGCAGCACCACAATCCCCCGATCGGTCTGCGTGCGGATCAGGCGACCAAATCCCTGTCTGAAGCGCAAAATCGCCTCTGGCAGGGCATATTCATTGAAGGGGTCTTCAAAGGTCTCGGCCCTTGCCGCTACGATCGGATCGGATGGAACGTCAAAGGGCAGTTTAACGATCATCAGCACGGAAAGGGCGTCACCGGGCACATCCACACCCTCCCAAAAAGCCCGCGTCCCCAGTAAAACCGCGCGGTCGGTGTCGCGAAAGGTCTCCAGCAGGCTGCTCGCAGACGCGCCTTCCCCCTGTTCATACACCTGGATATCATCACCTGCCAGCGCCAGCGATAGCTTGCTGGAGGTGCGCTGAAGCTGGGCATAAGAGGTAAACAACGCCAGCATGCGCCCCCCGGAAGCCCTGGCGACATCCACCATGGCAGCGTCCACCGCCCGCTGATGCCCGCTGGCATCCGATGGTTCGGGGATGTCACTGACCACGTACACCAGGGCTGATTTCTCAAAATCAAAGGGTGATCCCACCACCAATTCATCAGCATCAATCGCGTTCAACTGGCGCCGGAGGTAATCAAACTCGCCATTGGTGGTTAATGTCGCTGAGGTAAGAATCACACTTTCCTTTTGATGCCAGAGATGCTTTTCCATCATGCGCCCGATATGAAGCGGGGCTGCGTTGAGGGTGATGTTCAAATCTTTTGGATGGATCTCCACCCAATAGACAGTATCATTATCTGCTTCAAGGGTGAGCCCATTGATGATCTGCTGAATTTCTTCAATGCGCGTGAACATGTTCCCCAAACTGCCCCACATATCCTCGGCTTCCTCGTTCTCCTGATCCGCAAGTTCCCGCATCGGTATGCGCAATTCCCGTAAGATTGCCAATAGGCGCTCCAGCGTTGCATACGCTGCTTCCCAGGCAATTTCAACATCCAGCCAGATCGGCAGTGTACGCGTGGAAGGCAGGATCCGTTCCTGCTGTGGATAGGTGCCCAACGGACGTCCCTCACGTTGATCATTGAGGAAGGTGTCCAGCGCCTGGTAGTAGGCCGTCATTTGGCTGTCGAGCCGCATGGCCAGGTCAGCGGCGGTACTCACCAGCTGACTCAAGGCTGCCATTTGGGCAGGTTTGAGCAGTTCCTCGCACAGGTCCACAAAGCGTCCCAGCAATCCGCTTTTAATTCCGCCCAGTTCGCGTACCAGGCGGGAAATATCACCCGCACGAACACTAAAAGAAAGCGCCGACGTTGTAGCCGATTCAAGGTGATGGGCTTCATCGACGATCAGATAGCTGTAAGCTGGTAGCACCCGGTTTCCCGTAACCGCATCCGCCAGCAGCAACGCATGGTTGACAATTAACAGGTGCGCATGATCAGCCGCTACCTTAGCCCGGTAAAACGGGCAGCGCCCCCCGGTGCGTTTCAGGCACACCTCTAACCGGCAACCCTCATCCTCAGCAGAAAGACGAGACCACACCATGCGTTCAATGTTTCCGTTCAGGTTGATCTCCGAGCGGTCCCCCGTACGACTTTCCTGCAGCCATACCAGCACCTTAGCCAGCACACGCGCCTCGTGGACCGATTCGGGCTTACGCCGACGCACAACCTCCAGCCGGCGCGGGCACAGGTAATTCGAGCGCCCCTTAAGGACTGCAGCCCGGACAGGCAAGTTCAACGCTTGCTGCAAGTCGGGGATATCCTTGTTGATCAACTGGTCTTGAAGGTTGATGGTGTTGGTCGAGATCACCACGCGGGTATTGTTTTTCAGCGCCCAGTAAGCAGCCGGGATCAAGTAAGCCAGGGATTTTCCCGTGCCGGTGCCCGCTTCTACCATCATATGTTGAGAACCATTGAAAGCCTCGACAACCGAACGCAGCATGTCCACTTGCTGTTGACGGTATTCAAATTGCTCCAAAAACTGATCAAATTGACCGCCACGGTCCAGAACGGCAGCGACATCATCCACATCAAGCGGTGTTTCGCCGCTTTCAGCGCCCACCGGTTCCCCTTCTATTTCCTTGGGTTTCTCAAATAGCGGACCGGACGCGCCGCCCAGGTCTTTTTTCGCTTGAATGTGCTCCCTGGCGCGTTGCCTCAGCACTTGTTGAAAAGCCCAATTCGCCTTCCAATCCAGCGGTTCACCCATGCGCACAATCTCTGCCAATAGCGGCAGGGGCAGTTCCTGGGCTTTTTGCATCAGCGCATTGAAAACAGCATGGGTCACACGGGCATCGTCCAGGGCGCGATGGGTAACAGGCAGAAGAATATTTAGCTGATGTGCCAGGGAAGAGAGGTTATAGCGGCTGGCCGTCGGCATCAACACAGCTGCCAATTCATAGGTATCGATATTCATATTATGGCGCAATGCCCCGGTTTGCTGCAGAAAGCTGAGGTCAAACCCGATATTATGTCCAACGATAGGCGCATCACCAATAAATTTAATCAGCCCCGCCATCACGTCCACTAGAAAGGGTGCATGGCGTACCATCGGGTTAGTAATGCCGGTCAACTGGGTGATAAAGGCGGGAATGGGGCGGCGCGGGTTGATCAGTGTGGACCACTCTTCCTCAACCCGGCGTCCGTTGAATTTGACGGCGCCGATCTCAATGATTGAATCTTCATCCGGGTTCAAGCCGGTGGTTTCAATATCTACTGCAATAATGATGGGCATAAGAAGGATTATACTCGAGATGAGCTTTGAAACGGGTTTTTGTCCCGTTATAGCCAGCGTGTGGCATATCCACGCGATCGGCATTTGAAAAATTTTATTATCCATCCAGCAAATTTCTGGTAAAATTGTTTTTTAACTTTATTTAACGCTATGCGATTTTTAGTGAAAGTCAGTTAAAGTTTGAAAACGCCCTGATCGGCAACACAAAATTTTCAGATCAGGCATTTGGAGATAATTAGATCCACCACGTTAACCCGGACGATAACTTGATTAATCCATTCACGTGTCTCCGCTTTCATACCCACCCAAACCCTATTCAAATCCTGCGCTCCCCCTGCCAAAAGATAAAGTGTTCACAGTGCTACTTCCTTAATAGGGTCATGCTACCGAACGGTTTTCAATTATAATAAATTAAGAAAAATGGAGGAAAGAACATGAAAGATTCACTGCACCAACGTAAATTCCACCACGAGATCACCCAGGACCTGGTTGCCACGGCCATGGGAAACCAACCCGCGGACCTGATCATCCGCAACGGAAGGCTGGTCAACGTCAACACCGCCCAGGTGCAAACAGGCATCGATGTGGTCGTGCGCCACGGCTGGATTGCCCTGGTCGGCGATGCCAGTGGAGTGCTGGTCGATGAGCACACTCAGGAGGTCGATGCCGCCGACCGGTACCTTGTGCCGGGCTTCATCGACAGCCATATGCACATTGAAAGCGCCATGGTCGATCTGCCCAGTTTTGCGGCTGGCGTCCTCCCCCATGGGACGACCACCATATGCCCCGACATCCACGAGATCACCAACGTGCTGGGTCTGCGTGCCGTGGAATTATTTCACAATATTTCCAAAGAACTGCCATTAAAAGTCCTGTTAGCGATGCCGGTGTGTGTACCATCGATACCTGGCTTTGAGGATTCTGGCGCCAGCATTAGCGCAGCCGATGTCGCTGTCGCTTATCAACAGGGCTGGGCACAACTGCAGGGCGAACAGATGAATTTTCCCGGCGTGATCTACGGCGACCCACAGGTCCATGCCATCACCGCCCAGGGACTGAAGGACGGCTTTGTGCTCACCGGGCATTATGCCAATTTAGAACTCAACCAGGGATTGAACGCCTTCATTGCCGCTGGCTTAACAGCCTGCCACGAAGGCACCACGGCTGAGGGCACGCTGCGCCGCGCACAATTGGGCATGTATGCCCAGCAGCGTTATGGCACCGCCTGGCTGGACCTGCCGAATTTGCTCCCTGCTGTGCTGGAAAACCCCCACATTGACACCCGCTTTTTCACCATGGTTACGGATGACGTCACCGCAGCAACCATCTTTGAAGAGGGTCACATCGTCAGGGTGGTGCGCAAAGCCATCGAATTGGGCTTGCCGCCCATCCTTGCCATCCAGATGGTGACCATCAACGCCGCACAATTGCTGGAAAAAGCCCGTTGGATCGGTTCAATTTCTCCGGGACGAGCTGCGGATATCCTGGTGGTCAGTGATTTAGAAGCCGTGACCATTGACCAGGTGTACACCGATGGGATCCTGGTTGCACAGGGAGGGCAGTTGATAGTCGAGATCCCGGCGTATGAATACCCCGCCTGGGCTGTACATTCGCTCCACCTGGAACCGTTGACGGTGGAAGATTTTTCCATCCCCGCTAAACAAAGTCCCGCAAAAGTGCGTATGATGCGCGTAATCCCGGGCATGGTGCATACCGAAGAGGAAATCGTGGAAATGCAGCCCAACAACGGAGAGCTGGTTTCCGACCCTAACCGGGACATCTTGAAGGCAGCCGTCTTCTACCGCCACGAGCCGCAATCCGGGCTCGACGGTCGCAAGGGTTTGGGCTTTGTCAGCGGAACCCAATTCAACCCGCGCTGCGCCTACGCCTCAACCGTGGCGCATGACAGTCATAACCTGCTGGTAATCGGCAGTGACGACGATGCGATGGTCAAAGCTGCCAACGCGCTCATTCAAACAGGCGGCGGCATTTGTATTGTTGTCGATGGCGAGGTTGAAGCGCTAATGCCCCTTCCCCTGGCAGGCATCATGTCCCTGGAATCGGTTTCCACGGCTGCTCAACAGGTTGAAGCCATTGAAATCGCGCTAAAGAAAGCTGGCTGCCCGCATGAAGCCTTTGAAATGACTCTCAGCTTGTTAAGCCTGATCGTCATCGAAGAGCTGCACCTTTCTAACCGTGGCCTGGTGGCATTAAAACCCGGAGAGAAACCAAAAATTGTTGACTTATTGGTAGAGTGAATCGATGATTGTCTGGGATGAGGATGATTTTCTTTTGAAATTTAAATCGTAATTTAAGTCATTTTCATGTACAATTATATGTGAGCGCAATGATGCACCTGTTGTGTTATTGACAACATACTGAAATATTGAGTGATATGAACCAGAATATGGATCGTCCCACATCAAACTTTTCTGGACTACATGATAGAACGGAGGTGGTGCCCACGGATCAATAGCCAAGAATATTTAAATAATCCCATCTAATCGATTAGTTATAAAGGAGAAAATTGAACGATGAAGAAGACTGTGTTATTCATAATTGCTGTTTTGATGATCAGTGCTCTGATCCTGACAGCCTGTAAACCGAAAGCCCCAGCAGAGGAGCCTGCCGCCCCAGTTGAGGAACCTGCCGCTCCAGTTGAAGAACCTGCCGCCCCTGTCGAAGAGCCCGAGGAATTCGTCTTCGGTATTTTGATGGTCGGGCCCTACAATGATCGCGGCTATAGCCAGGCGCATTATGAGGCGGGTTTATACGTGGAAGAAAAACTGCCCGGCACGCGGATGATCTATTTAGATTCGGTCAACACCGCTGACCGCCCGGGTACCACCCCAGCCCAACTGGGTGAAGAACTGGTGGCACAAGGCGCGAAAATGGTGATCTTTAACTCCGACGATATGAAGGATGACGCCATTGAATTCGCCAAGAACCACCCGGAGATCTTCGTAATCCATGCTTCGGGCGATACGCAGTGGCCTGACGGTGAGAATTACATCCCCCTTGACAACATGGTTAACATCATGGGCAGGATGGAATACGGCAAGATGATCGCCGGTTGTGATGCTGCCCTTCACAGCGAAACGGGTTCCATTGGCTACCTTGGCCCATTAATCAACGAGGAGACACGTCGTTTAGCTTCTGCAGCTTACCTGGGTGCTAAGTACTGCTGGGAAGAATACCTCCAGCTTGATCCCGCGGACCTGAATTTCCGGGTGACCTGGATCGGGTTCTGGTTCAATATCCCCGGCTTCACGGAAGATCCCAGCCTGGTGGCGCAAGAATTTATCAACTCCGACGTGGATGTAATCATCTCCGGCATCGACACAACCGAAGGTCTGATCGAAGCCCGCAAGGCTGCCGGTGAAGGCGCCAGGGTATTCTCCATCCCCTACGATTATATTGGCGCCTGTGATGAAGCCCCCGAAGTCTGCCTCGGTGTGCCGTGGTTCAACTGGGGTCCTGCCTATCTGCGTCATATTACCAATGCAACGACCGGGAATTGGAAAGCGGTTTTTGAGTGGAATGGACCTTCTTGGGAAGACCTCAACAATTTCGACACCACAAACGTGGGTTACCTCCCCGGTCCGGCGGTTGACCCCAATGCCGCGATTTTGTTGGAGTCGTTTATCGATGAACTCGCGGGTGGGCTGAACCTGTGGGCTGGTCCTCTGAACCTGCAGGATGGTACCCCGTGGCTGGCGGCTGGCGAATTTGCCACCGATACCCAGGTTTGGTATCTCCCGCAATTGCTGGAAGGCATGGAAGGACGTTCCGAGTAATTTCGGATTATCGAAACTATGGATGGGGAAGATCTAACCATCTTCCCCATTGTTATATATAAGCATTCATTATGAATATCGAATTCAAAAAAATCAACAAGCATTTTGGCGCTGTGCATGCGAATGTGGATATTGACTTTAGCATCAACAGCGGCACAATCTACGGAATTCTGGGCGAAAACGGCGCAGGCAAGAGCACCTTGATGAAAATTCTTTCCGGATTTATCCAGCCCGATTCCGGAGAAATCTTGCTGGATGGTCAACAGGTCAGAATTGATTCACCGGCGGATGCCATTAAATTCGGCATCGGCATGCTGCATCAGGATCCGCTGGACTTTCCACCCATGCTGGTGATTGATAATTTTATCGTTGGTCAGGGTGGGAAATTTTTACTCTCACACAAAACTGTGATCAAAGAATTTCAAGAATTGCAGGACCAGTTTGGCTTTGCCCTCGATCCTTACACCTATGTCGATACCCTGACCGTCGGTGAACGCCAGCAACTGGAGATTTTACGCCTGTTATGGCTGGGCGCCGGGGTATTGATCCTGGATGAGCCCACCACAGGCATCAGCGTGCAACAAAAAGAGAAGTTATTTGCCGCATTAAAAGTGTTAGCTAAACAGGGAAAGACCATCATCTTCGTCTCGCACAAACTGGAAGATGTCGAAATCATGTGCGACCAAGTGGCCATTCTTAGAAAAGGGCAGCTGGTAGGAGAGGTTGTCGCTCCGTACAATATCAATCAACTGGTCGAAATGATGTTTGGGAAGCAAATCGTAATCAACGAGCCCAAATCACGGGTCACAGATGAGATTGTCTTTGAATTAGAAAATTTTAGTGTTGAGCAATACCCGATCACGATTGAAAACGTCCATTTTCGCATGCGTGCAGGCGAGGTGATCGGGCTGGCAGGCATGGAAGGCAGCGGTCAGGATGTGCTGCTCCGGGCTTGTGCAGGCCTTCTGCGACCTGTATCAGGGCGGGTAATCGTCAATCAAAAAGACCTGACGGGAAAGACTTATCATGATTTCATGCGCCACGGGGTAGCCTTTCTGCCGGCTTCAAAACTGGAAGAAGGTCTCGTCCCTGAACTGACCCTGGCTGAACACTTTACCCTGGTAACAGAGCATAAAAAGCAATTATTCATTGATAAACCCTTCTTTCAAAACAAAACTAAACAGAAGATTGATGACTACCGCATCGTCGGTCAGCCTGAAACACCCGTTGAAGCCTTATCGGGCGGCAATCAGCAGAGGGCGTCTTTATCCATGTTAAAAGATTCCCTTTCCATCATCCTGTTAGAACACCCCACCCGGGGATTGGATATTGAATCAGCAATGTATATGTGGGACAAGCTAAAAGAACGCTGCGCTGGCTGTACATCAATCTTCTTTATTTCTGCCGATTTAGAAGAAATCATCCGCTACAGCGACCGCATCCTGGTGTTCTTCAGCGGGCATGTCTCCGAGCCTCAGGACTCATCCAAAATAAGCCTGGAACAATTGGGCCAGATGATCGGCGGAAAAGGCTGGGATCGAACTCTGACTGACGAGGAAACCTATGAAGCAATCTCGCACCCGTAGTTTATCGATATTATTTCAATTCGGGGGATTGATACTCTCCCTTGGGTTTGTTACCGTCATCCTGCTGCTGGTTGATGCCAACCCCATCCAGGCTTTCAGCCTGATCTGGCAGGGTGCCTTCGGCAACCCGACCCGAATTGCCAATGTGGTGGTTGCCTGGGTGCCTCTGGCGCTGGTTACCTGCGGTGTGTTGGTGACCTTTACTGCCGGGCTGTGGAACATCGGCATCGAAGGACAAATCACCCTGGGCGCCATCTTTACCACCGGTGTGATCCGCCTTTTTTTGAACACCTCCGTCAACCCCGCACTGGTCATCATCATCGCAATGTTAGCCGGGGTCGTCGGCGGGATTCTATGGGCATTGCTGGCTGGGGTGTTAAAAGTATTCGGCGGCGTCAACGAAATATTTGGCGGCTTGGGCCTCAATTTTATTGCCACCGCGCTGAACATCGGTTTGATTTTTGGCGCCTGGAGCCGACCAGGCGTGGCATCGATGAGCGGCACAGAACCTTTTCCTGAAATCTACTGGTTGCCCACAGTAGGGAGCTTTCGTTTTAGCTGGTATTCCATCGCGCTGACATTAATCGGGCTGGTGGTGATCTATTTCTTGCTGCAGAATACCCACTTTGGTCTCAAGCTTAAAGCCGTTGGCAAGGGCATAAAATCCGCCTATCGGTTGGGTATTCCCACCTGGCAGTATATGATGCTGGCGTTCCTGGTATGTGGTCTGTTTGCCGGGCTTGCTGGCGCCCTGCAGGTGGTGGCCGTGTATCACCGACTGATCCCCGCCATCTCCAGCGGCTACGGTTTTATGGGCATGATGATCGGTATGCTGATCAATTACCAGGCAATCTGGGTGGCGCCGGTTGCCCTGTTCTTTGCCGCGTTAAATATTGGCGGCATTCAATTGCCCATCATCATGAAACTTGATTCCACCTTATCCGGCGTCATGCAGGGTAGCCTGGTCTTGTTCATCCTGCTGATGCAGGGCGTTCAACAACGAATTTTGGGAAAGAAGTAGGAAACCATATGTCAGGAGATTTCATTCTTTTGGGTTTAGCCGGCGTGATCGCGTCTGGTGCGCCGATTGTGCTGGCTTCCATTGGCGAAACCATCTCTGAACGCGCCGGAGTAACCAACCTTTCCTTAAATGGATTGATTATTTTTTCTGGCATGATGGGCTTTTGGGTGGCAGTGGAAACAGACAGCTTGTTTTTAGGGTTTCTAACAGGAGCGCTGGTTGGCGCTTTGGTTTCTGCAATTGTCGCCTTCAGCAGCATAACCCTCAAACAATCCCAGGTTGCTGTAGGGTTTATCCTCGCCATCACCACCCGCGATCTGGCATATTTTCTGGGCAACCCCATCATGGGGCTCCAGGGACCGATCATGCTTTCCTCGCCCATCCCCGTGCTGAGCCAAATTCCGATCCTGGGTCCGCTGTTCTTTCAGCAATCCATCATGACCTACGCCAGCATCATCCTGATTTTTTTAGCCTGGTTCTGGATCTACAAAACCCGGCCCGGTTTGATGCTGCAGGGTATTGGTGAAAAACCTTCCGCAGCCTATGTGCGGGGCGCCAATGTGGGGCGGATGCGCTATTTTTACACCATCCTGGGCGGCACGCTGGTGGGGTTGGCAGGCCCTCTGTTTACCCTCAGCGTTAAGGCGGGGTGGAAGGGCACCATTACCGGCCTGGATGGCATTGGGTGGATCGCCCTGGCTATCACCATCTTCGGCGGCTGGAATCCGATCCGGGTGGCGTTTGGGGCTTACTTTTTTGCCTTCCTGCAGTGGCTGGGTCTGGTGCTGCAATCGTCATGGACCTTCATTCCCTCGCAGGTATTACAGGTAGCGCCATTCCCTCTGATGATCCTGACGCTGTTGCTGGTCAATCTGGGCAATACCGAATGGGTCGCCAGGCTGCTGGCAACCCTGCCAGACGGTGTCAGAGAGCGGGTAAAAAAGCTGATCCGATCGCTGCGATCGCAAGCGCCGGCGGCGTTGGGAACGCCTTTCGAACGCGAATAGTTCTACCCGGGCGCGGCCTCTTGCCATCCCTCGGCTTTGGCAATCCGCGCCTGCAACGGGGGGTGACTGTAAAACATAAACACCACCCACGCTTCCGGATCAACGTCGCTCAGATTCTGATTGGCAAGGCGTTTAAAGGCTGAGGAGAAGGCTTCCGCTTTATTCGTCGCCTGCAGGGCATAATCGTCGGCTTTATTCTCGCGCCAGCGTGAAAAGGCGTTTTCGATGGGCATGGTGATCAATTGATACAGGGAAAGCAGGATCATCAAAGCCGGCAAACCGGCAGGGTCGGATGCCCCTGTAAAACCAAACACAGCAATCGCCCAGACCATTGCCCGTGAGACCAGGAATAAACCCAGTGCGGTCAACACCGTGCCGCCGCCAATCAGCCAGGCGATATCGCGGTTGACATGGTGTCCCAGTTCATGCGCCAGCACGGTTTCAATCTCATCAGCGCTGAACTCGCTAATCAGGGTGTCGCCCAGGATGATGCGCCGGGTATTGCCCAACCCGGTCAACGCGGCATTGGCTTGCTTGGTGCGCCGAGACATATCCATCTTAAACACGCCCCTCACTTTTGTGCCCGCCTTTTCAGCCAGCGCCACCAACCGGTCCGCCAGGTCAGCATGCTCCTCATCCAGGGGGGTGAACTTGTTGAAAATCGGCATCAGCAAAACCGGCGCCAGGTTGGTCATCAACACACTGAAAAACAACATGCCGCCCGTCAGCCATAACCACCAGTTATCCCCGGTCAGGCGCAGGATCAGGTACACCAGCTCAATTAAGACCAGCCCCAGGACTGCCCCCACAACCAGGCTCTTCAACTGGTCAATCACCCAGTCCTTGAGCGCTTGCGTGGAAAGGTCAAAGCGATGCGGCAGGATATAGCCCGTGTAATATCCCATCGGCAAGCTGATTAAAAAGAAAATCCCGCTAAAGACTGCGGCAAACCCCGCCACAATGAACCAATCATTGTTGACCATGCTCGCCAGCCAGCTCCTCAGCGCAACCGACCAGCCGGTGACCAACCACAGGAAGGCATACAACAGTGTGATCCCCTGGTCAACCAGCCACAACCGGCGTTTAATGCGTCCATATAGTTTTGCCTGCTTCTGTCGTTCCAGATCAATTTGTGTCATTTTGGAATACCTCTTTGTTGGAAAGCCTCGTTAACCATCGACCCTGCGCAAAGCGCTTTCATCAATGCCTGAGTCAGATCGATTATAGCACGGGTTGGGCTTCTTCCCACACGGTTATGGCATGTCACGCCGTATCCCTCCTCGATTTAATCAATCCTGGGTAATCGGTTAAAACAAGTGCAGTGATTAAACCGGCAAGCAACACAGGAAAAAACTAAAATTGTTTGAATATTTGGAAATTCTTGACAGAAACTGAATTTAAAAAACTTGACTTTTAAAAAAAATTTCGCGATAATAGCCGTAAATGGTGTGATATAACGTACCACCATTCAGTCAAATTCCCAATCAAGTGATGTTGGAGGATGCCATGAAAGTGTTAAAAATTGTTTTTGGTTTGTTGATCATCCTGGCGCTGATCAGCGCACCGGCGGTGATCGCCCAGGAGGGCGATTTCCCCTGGCGCGAGGCGCCACCCGAAGGCACCGTCTACGAGCCGTCTCCTGATTTTGATCCTTATCACCGGGTTGACGACAACCCGCCCATTGACGGCGACATCGAGCAGTTAATCGCTGAGAAACAGCAAGCGCTACTCGAAAGCGGCATCATGACTGAACTCCCTGAAATGGAGACCTTCACGCCTCCACCGCTTTCGCCGGAAGACATGGGTGGCATCGATGATGTTAAAGCGGACCCAGCCCTGCAGGAATCCTTATGGCCGGCAATCGAAGAGCAGAAGGAGGACGCCCCCCCCTCAGCAGACTCTCCGGAGGATGCAAGAGCGGTGAAAATGGTGGGGGCTCCCATTCCGATTGCCACAACGATTGATATCGATGAGTGGTGGCCGGCGGTGGCGCATGGCGGTGATCATTATCTGGTTGTCTACGTGAGACAGGGCAATATCTATGGAAAAGTTTATTCTAACACGGGCGAGTTAAAAAACACCATCACCATTGCTGATTGGGCAGCCGATTGTGAGTTTCCCTCCGTAGCCTATGAAGCAAAAAGCGGCCTGTTCGTGGTGGTCTATGAATATCATTTTTCATCCTCTGATTATGATGTTGTCATTCAGCTTGTCTCCCCGACGACTGGGAACATCGGGGATGCATATTGGGTCAGCAATAGTGTCTATCATGAATGGTACCCGGATGTGGCCTGCAAACACACCAACGGCACTTGCCTGATCGCCTTTCAGCATAACCAGGAGGGCCGAATCAAGGGTCGTTTCTATACCATTTCCAGCAGCGGGATAACTCACGGGAGCACCGTAAGAGACCTTTCGGATGCAACGGGCGCAAGTTTTCCTCACCTGGCCTGGGGCGTCGGGAGGGGCCTCTACATGGTCACTTATGATTGGTGGTCCGGTGTTAAGTATTCTGCCAGCTACACCAAGGTCTATGATCACCCGGTGGCCGGGGGCAACCAGTACGTTCATTTCGATTCCTACGTAGCCGCGACTTTCCCAAATGCCACGTTTAATAGCGATGTGACCTACGACCCCTGCACCGAGAAGTTTTTGGTCTCTTTCTACCACCTTTTTTCTTCTACCGATCGCGACCCGTGGGTTGTTGCCAAGCTTTCCACAACGAGTGCCGCGGGCTTTCCCCCGTTTACTATTGCCTATACGACTCAAAATGAGTATGAGGGCGGCATCAGCTTTGTGACCGACAGTCACCTGAAGCCCTTTTGTGGGTCCATGGACAATCTGGTTGTCACCTATATTAACGATTCGGTGGGAGTTAAGGCAGCAGAACTGCGCGGCAACAGCAGCACCACCAACCCGATCTATGTGCGGGACGCCACAAGCCTGCAGTTGATCGTAGATAAGAACTATGCGGTCTACAAGAATCAACGCACTGCCATATCAAGCGGATCGCAGAAGGGAGAGCTGTTCACCGCCTCTTCGGGGAAATGGGGTCCTCCATCACCTTGGACCGATCTTGATGTGGAAGGTCAAATTGTCGCAATTAGCGGGCGTGTATACATCCCGCTTTTACGGCGTTAAAAGGGCCAGGGAGTCGCGCCCAGCCGATCGTCGGCGACAGCAAATTTCGTTTGGTTAACAAGGTGTGCCCATCCCAGGGCACACCATGATTGGATTAACGGAGACACAAGACCCAGGGACTGTATGCGCGTCTTCCGTCTATTGTTTTCGCTATTTTTCCGTCATCTTTCCTTCGTCCCCGGTCTCCTGTCCACCGTCTTCTTTCTCCTTGCTATTGACAGTGTAATATTTTTCCTGTATGATTGAATTGTCAGCAAATCCATGGTCAATGGTGCTGGATATTCCAATCGATATTCACGTATTAAGTGCAACAGCGCTCTTTTAAATATTACCGATGCCTCGACTTTGATCTGTCCAAGGCTAACATACTTTTCGAAGCAATCGATATTCCAATAATCGGATTATTTAAAAGGCGACGCGAACGCTGAGCAAGTTCAGATACATATGAGACACAGGAGTAGATAAAATAACACATCGGGGCGATCCTTAAGGGTAGAAAACCAACAAAGGAGGTGCCCCGATGCGGCAGATCTATCTGCAAAGACAATTTTACCAGCTAGCCAAACGTATGCCACCCAAGTTGAGTGAGGAAGCCAAATCTCGGCTGAGGATGGTGAGGGCCTGGCAAGCCCTCAGACAACAAGGGCTGCCTGGCGGAAAGGCAGCTGAGGTCATGGGGATTTCACGAGCCACCCTGTACCGTTGGAATGGGAGGTTAGAGAGCGAGGGCCTTAAGGGATTAGAACAGCGCAGCCGCAGACCGAAGCGTGTGCGGCAACGTCAGTGGGGTTCGAAAGAAATCACCCTCATTCTGGAGTTGAGAACGCTGTATCCTCGCTGGGGAAAAGAGAAATTAGCTGTATTAGCCAGGAGAGAAGGCACAAACCTTTCGGTACGGATCTTGAAATACATCCAACAGCGGGGCTATTTGAAAGACAACGTGCTTTATAGGCCCCGTTACACCAAAAGACGACCCAAAAGGCCCTATGCGATCCGCAAACCCAAGGATTATCGGGTCGATGCCCCGGGCGATCTGGTACAGATTGATACGTTAGACATACACCCTTTCCCCCAGGTCCACTTCAAACACTTCACCGCACGAGATGTGATTTCACGCTGGGATGTGATTGAAACCTTTCCAAGCGCATCTTCTGCAAATGCGAAAGCCTTCTTGTCCACTGTGATCAAAAGGATGCCTTTCCCGGTCAAAGCGGTTCAGGTGGATGGTGGCAGCGAATTCAAAAAGCATTTTGAGGAATCTTGTGCAGAACTGGGCTTGAAATTGTTTGTGTTACCGCCTCGCTCACCTAAGCTGAATGGCAGAGTTGAGCGTGCCCATCGAACCCATTTGGACGAATTCTATTCAGCTTATCCGATTGACTTTACCTCGCCAACACTCAATAAAGTGCTTGAAGAATGGGAAAGAATCTACAATAAAGTCCGCCCTCATCGTGCTCTGGACAACCTGACACCTTATGAGTATATTCAACAAAACTACCCTTCGATGATCCCCCAATTGTCTCATATGTATTGAACCCATATAACGCCATCGGCTTCGATCGACTTATGGTATAATTAGATCATTATTGAATTGATGCACTTAATGCTTGAAACAATATTATGTTTGGAACCGACTGCTTGAGATCAATTTAAAATGGTTAACGAGCTGTATCGAGTGCACGATCGTCAAAAAAAGCCAAAAGTAGTGAAAAGGTATCACCCATTTCAAAATCCAGAAGCAAAATTTGGGGGTAATGGGTGGTTTCCTTGCAACTCTGAAAATCTGGCTGTTTTGAAAAAGTTCATTCCCTGGTTGAATCTATTACAAAGTGATTTTTTTTTGTCATCAGGCACTGGAGATCGATCGGGTCGGGCAGCACCTGGGCTCATTCGGGCTTTAAAATCACATCAAATCTTACCAAACTTTGATCAGCAGTCTGTGCGAGAGCTTTATCTAACCACCTGCTCTACTATCCAAGTCATGGACGATGCGACATTGGCGTTTTTCAAGTGGGGTGGCGAGGCAAATAGGACGCTGACACAAATCATTTAAAAACGGTTGAAGAGGAAAAAGAATTTATTAATGCAGGAGTTGCTTATTTCACAATTGGGACTGGAGATTGTGTTCAAGGAGTTAGCTAGATCAATAATATCGGTGATTTTGATGCTTATCTCTCAACAATCAGGCTCAGAACCGATTTTCATGCTCTGAGGTCCGATTATTGTGATAATGAATTTCGTCCTGGTGCTTACTAAATTAAATTTGATTTATATTGAACAATAATAAAATTAGGCTATTTGCCTGCCCAAACTGGTTAGATGGTTTATGAAGATTGTTATTAATAATATTGAACAACAAAATAATTACAACAATCAAGTTGATATTGATTGGCTGGATTCTGGATTAATTCCACATGCTGATAGTATCATCTATTTATGTCCCGGATGGGTTGATTTACAGGTGAATGGGTTTGGTGGCGTTAACTTATCATCAGAAAATCTTAAGGCCGATCAAGTTGTGTTTGTTTCACACCAGCTAATAAAAAATGGTGTCACTCGTTGGTGCCCTACCATTATATCCAGCTCTTTTGACCGAACTAAACTCAGTATCGAAGAAATTGTCAAAGCCACACATATAGATAACCAAACCAAAAAAGGGGTCATAGGTTTACATTTAGAGGGCCCGTACATTTCTCCAAAAGAAGGTTTTAGAGGTGCGCATTCTGAAAAGTTTATTCGCGCCCCTAATTGGGATGAATTCGTCGCCTGGCAAGATGCTGCGGAAGGGTTAATCCGGATGATCACACTGGATCCTTCAGCAAAGGGCAGTTTAGAATTTATTGAGCGCGTCGTTGAACAAGGCGTTATTGTAAGTATTGGCCATTCTGAAGCATCCCCAGAATGTATTAAATCTGCCATTGCAGCAGGGGCAAAATTTTCAACACATTTAGGGAATGGGATTCCAGCGCAAATTCACCGACACAAAAACCAGATATGGACCCTCTTAGCAGATGAGAAAATAATTGCCGGTGTAATCTTTGATGGCTTTCATCTCCCTTTAGATGTTATGCGCGTTTTTTACAAGGTAAAAGGACAGGATAAACTGGTTTTAACCAGCGATTCAACTGAGTTTGCCAATATGCCACCGGGTATATATGACACAACAATTGGAGAAAAAGTTCAATTACATGAAAATGGAAAACTGACAATTTTTGGCTCCGATGATTACCTGGCGGGTTCTTCATTTTCACTTAAACAGTGTATAGAAACATCTGTCCGCTTATTGGAGAAGCCTATTGAAGAAATTGCGAAACTTGCCTATTTAACACCCGCAAACTTGATGGGCGTGAACCTCGAAAAATCGCATATTTTGTTTTTATGGGATCCCAGAAAATATCATATTGAAATATTAGCCGTCTTCGAAAACCGGAATATTATTTACAAAAATCCTGCTATCAATCTTAAACTAACGAAAGGACCAAAATGAGTAAGGACATCAATCCGAAAAATCAGACCTATCAATTTGGCAGCAACACGGCGATGGTTTATGAAACTATCGAAGAAATGGGCCAGGCTGCCGCACAGTATTTTGTTGTAAAAATTAAAGAAGTTCTAAAGCAAAAGGATACTGCCAATATTGTCCTAGCGACTGGGAATTCAATGTTAACCTTTCTAAAGGCGTTGAGACGAGAAGTCGATATTGATTGGAGTCGGATAAACATTTTTCATTTGGATGAATACCTTGGTATGGCAGACACACATCCCGCGAGTTTTAGGCGTTATTTACATGAAAATATTGTTGATCATGTCAAGCCGCTTACATTTCATGAAATTGCTGGAGATGCATGGGATGTTACCAAAGAGTGCGTAAGATATGAGTCTCTATTAAAAGAAAATGAGATCGATATTTGTTGTCTTGGTATTGGCGAGAACGGACATATTGCATTCAATGATCCACCAGTTGCAGATTTTTATGATCCATTTTGGGTAAAAGTGGTTGCACTTGATGAAGCATGTCGATTACAACAAGTCGGCGAAGGCCATTTTGCATCGCTTGATGATACGCCTTCGCATGCAATCACGATGACAATTTCCGCCTTGTTTACTGCCAAAAATACATTGGCAATTGTTCCTGAAAAGCGCAAAGCGGAGGCGGTAAAAATGGCATTAACAGGAAGTGTCGACACAAGCTGCCCGGCGTCTATTCTTCAAAGAATACCGCAGGTTAAGATGTTCTTAGACGTGGATTCTGCAGCAAAATTAATAAATCAATAAATAATCGAAAAGGATGAAAAAATGAAAATCAGAGAAATTCCGTTTCTAGCAATGGGTGGAGAATATGGCCAGGATGATCTGGAGGCAGTCATCAACGTTGTTACACAGGCTATTGGGCCTAAGGGCAACTTCTTCCCTTTGCCAGAAGAAAACGACTTTCAGGACGCTATTGCTGAACACGAAGGTGCAGAGAAGGCAATTGTCGTGAATTCTTGTGGCACTGCCCTTGATTGTTGTATGATGGCACTTGATATCAAGCCGGGTGATGAGGTCATTACAACCCCTCTAACATTTGTATGTACAGCAGGAACAGCCGTTGCACAAGGCGCACGAATTGTTTTTGCTGATATTGACCCCGTGACCATGAATTTGAGCCCAGAAGCTGTTAGAGCTCGCATTACAGAGAAAACCAAAGCGATTATCCCGGTCCATTTCACAGGATTGGTTTGTGACCTGGATGGTTTTGATAAAATTACCGAGGAAACAGGTATACCCGTAATTTATGATGCTGCTCATGCAATTGGTGCAAAATCGAATGGTCAGCCGATTGGCGGCCGCGGGTTAGCATCCTGTTATAGCTTCCAAAGCAATAAAAATATGACTTGTTTGGGTGAGGGCGGCGCCATCACAACAAATGATCTCGATTTTGCTGAAAAAGTACGACAATTAAAGACTTTTGGATATGTCTATGGCGGACCGTCCCTCCGAGTTGTGGATATTGGCTTCAACTACCGGATGACAAAAGTTCAGTGTGCCGTTGGATTAACCCAACTCGCAAAATTGGGTCAATTAATTGTTAAGCGTCAAAACTTGATGCTGGCTTTGAGTGAGGCATTGCACGATACTCACGAGATAATTCTCCCTTATGGGCATGGGCCCGGACACGCCAGCCATATATATGTTATTCGATTGAATACTGATGAAGTCCGTTTTACCACTCCTGAATTTGTTTCGCACCTTAAAAACACCTATAAGGTTTTCACGGGTAAACATTATCCAGCTGTTTGGACTTGGGAGGCTTTTCAGAAACTTGGTTATACCAGTGAAGGCTGTCCGATTGCAGAAAAGGCCTGTGAACAGGTTGTCACATTGCCGGTATTCGCGAGTACCACAATGGATGATATTGAGTACATTGCCTGGGCAGTGAAAGCAACGATACAAGATTTACAATGACAAAACGAGAACCAATATTTTCTGCGCAAATATACTGATAAGCGTTTAGAATATTGGCTGGAAAAACAATGTGTAAAATTTTCTTAGGAAGGAGTATGTAGTCAATAGCTTTAAATTGTTTAAGGCTATTGACTGTTAAATCATATGAAAGACATCAAATGGCTTTTAGTGGGTGCTGGTGATATCGCACAAAAGCGAGTGGGAGCCGCCTTGCGAGATGCCAAGCATTCAAAACTTGTTGCAGTATGTGATATCAATGAAGAAAGGGTTCGCTCACTTGTTAACGAATTTTCTGTTGAGCAATCTTTTACCTCACTTGAGGAGGCGTTGGAAAAATCCAATTGTAATGCGGTATACATCGCCACGCCAGTCCATTTACATGTGCCCCAGGCGCTTTTAGCACTTGATGCGGGATTTCCAGTGCTTGTTGAAAAACCCATCAGTCTTTCGGTTGAAGAGGGTAAAACCCTGATCACGAAAGCGAAATCATCTGGAATTACAGCTGCAACCTCGTATTACCGCCGGTTATTTCCCGCTTATCAATACACAAAGCAAATGCTAGAAAATCAAGAATTTGGTCAGGTGGTTTTGGTCAGAATGATTTATGATTCTTGGTTTTCGCCTGAGCCAACTGATCCTAAATATTGGCGAGTGATCAAGGGCAAATCAGGCAGTGGCCCGATCAGTGACATGGGGTCTCATATGCTCGATGTGATGATCGGGCTACTTGGAATGCCAGAAAAGGTGTCCGTATTGTGTGACCACCTTGTCCATGATTGGGAAGTGGAAGATACTTCCTCAATTTTGATGATGATGCCAAACGGCGCTCAGGTTTATGCTTCATTCAATTGGTCTTCAAAGACCTGGCGTCATGAATTTGAATTGGTGGGGAGAGAATCTCGCCTGGTTTGGTACCCATATGATTCTGGCGCATTGAAGAAAACTGTGGGCAGGGAAATCACTGATCTTTCTTTGCCGCCAGCAAGCAATGTCCATCTACCGCTTGTTCAAGATTTTGTGGATGCCTTGCTAAATGGAGAAACACCTGTCTGCCCGTTGAGTGAGGGCATTAAAGTGAACATTTTAATGGATTCTGTCCAAAAAGCAGCCCTTGAGGGTGTTGAAGTCGTTATCCCAGAGGTTGAATTTTAGAAAACTCTGAAATAATATGTAGAATACGATAAGGCTGTTTCATTGTATTGAAATTGGATGACATAGGCAGTGAATCTCTTAATTTGTTAAAGATCAGATTAAAAAGATCACACCGATTAATTTGAAAAGCGAAAACGATGATGAAATTTGCTCCAAAACCTGAAAACGATTTTTACGAATTTATCCGTATCTATTACCGTGAATGCAGGGCCAGGTTTCCGAAAATCCAAGCAATCGCTGGAAAATGGATGTATCGTGACCTCATCCCTGGAATGAGTGACTTTGATTCGCGTTTTATCCTCGAAGATGAGATGACTGCTGATGATTGGTGTGATATGTCCACCAAGGTTGGGCAGGTTCACCTTGAGCTTACGAAACGATTTCCTGTATGGTGGCGAAATTTAGAACACCTTCCCGGTATTAATCTGACCTGGTCTGAAATAGGCGCTGAAAAGAATTATTACCCTGAATACCAATTATGGACTTACTACGATACGGACGACCAAGAGCGCCTAGGTCAGTTGATGTATCACTTTACAAAACGAGGTTGGAATCATAAAGATGAACTTTTTCACCTGAGACGGTTTGTGACGTATTTTGGTCGATATAACCGCACGATTGACCCTGCAGTCAACCTCGGCATACACACGAATAAGTATCCATTACACAGCCGGCTCATGCATTATTTCAATCCTCCCGTCCATTCTGCGGTATGCATCTTAACTCAAAAGAATATGCCTGGGAAATTTAACGCTTTTGAGATGGCAAATCAGCTTTTTCCTGAGTTAGAATGCTGGGAAATAATCCAGGAAATACTCCACAAAAATTATGAAACTCCGTACTGGTATTTTGAACCAAACGTATCTCTGCTTGAAGACAAGCTCGAATTTGCCTTACTAAAGATTGCAGAGCGAGTGAGAGAAACGGTTAGCATTATCCCTGTTGGTACTGATGTCGATATCGCAAAAGATATTAACCAATGGAAACTGGATTTGAATTCTCTTCAGGTTGACCCAATCATGAAAATATTTGAGAAATCCAGATTTTCACGTTTATTTAAAGGGAGGTTGCGTTTTTATTTTAATGCTCCTGAAGGCTTTGACAATTTGTTCTTAATTCAAAATGAATTTGGAAGAATTCGAGAATTGTTCTTCAAAGTGCCCTATCAGACCTATTGGGAAGTTATGACAGGTGAACATGTAGACGATCCAATAACGATTTTGCCCGAGTTATTAAAGCACCCTTTAAGACCGGATGAAATAGCTGCCACAAAAGCTTTTGCCCATCTTACATTGCCTGATATCTGGGTGGGCAATGAATTTTCTGTGGCGGAAAAAATATTGGCCATCTATGATGACTTTTTCAGGGGGCTATATACGATTGCTCAAGAAGTATCGTCCTTAGAAAAAGAAACCGATTTATGATAAACCTCAGCCTTTGTCTGTGAAAAGAGTTGCACCAATGTATAAGATGTTTTTTAATTACTCCATTGATTGCGAGCTGCCTCCCGATGGTGTTTTTGGTGGGCCTGTTTCGTGGCAAGCTGCAGAAGAATCAACCCGTGGATTTGTGGAATTGATGGACAATCTTGGGTTGGTTGCAGGCGCCTCACTTTTTGTTTACCCTGATGTTGCGATAAAGCAAAAACAGCTGTTTAGAGAAATGGCGGAAAATGGGGTTGAGATTGGTTTGCACCTTCACACAATGCGTTACTCAAAAATGAAAAACCCCAACTGGTTGGGTGCGCTCAGTTTTGATGAACAATTAGAGGCCTTGAAAATGGCAAAGTCTGATCTGGAAGACGTGATTGGGCAGCCTTGTTTAGGTTTTCGTGCCTGTTATGCTAGTGCCAATGACCTAACTTTTTGCGCAGTTGCCAGTGCAGGTTTCAAGTGGACGAGCACCTCGGCTAACGGAAGTTATAAACCGGAAATTTATGCCTGTTGGGCTGGGGGCTGGCCTTTCCCATATTTTCCATCCTCAAAAAACAAGCTGGTACCAGGAGAGATGGATATTTATGAAATGCCTATTACTCATGGACTGACATTATTCTTTAATAATGATAAAAACCGTCCATTAGACATGCGCGCTGAAACGCCATTAGATGTAAGCGGTCCTTTTTTCGTGAAATGGCGAATATTGATCGAAGAAAATCTCTTTGAAATGGAAAAACGTAATCAGCCTGTCAGAGCAGTGATTGGCGCAAGTCATAACACCAACCCGTATGGCAAGGTTGGCAGTTTAGAACGAAATAATGTAGTAAGAGTGTGCCAGCTTACACAGGAGATCAGCGAGCGAAAACGTTACGCATTCACCCCGGCTTCTTTTGATCAAATATATGTTGAAGCAAAAAAGCTGGATGCTTTCTAAGTTAAATAACATGTTCCATAAGTGGCGTGCAAGGTTCCCGGTGCCAATTGAGTCAAAAAAGGAGGTCAGTCTTGCAGCTTAAAAAAACAGACCTTGTCCAGGGATTAAAAAGATTAGGTGTTAAACCTGGAATGCTTTTATGTGTACATTGTTCATTAACTGCATTTGGAAAAGTGGCTGGAGGTGCGGTTAGTGTCATTGAAGCATTGATGGAAGTGGTGGGTACAGAAGGCACCTTGATGATGCCAACACACCCAGCCAGGGATGGTCAGACATTTAATCCACAAACGACGCCTTCAGCGATGGGCATAGTTAGCGAAGTTTTTAGACAAATGCCAGGTGTGATACGCAGCCGGCATCCTTATCATCCTGTGGCAGCTTGGGGAAAGGCTGCAGAAATATTACTTGCAGACCATGAAAAAAGCCCTGTTCCCGATGGCATGGAAACACCCTATGGGCGTTTAGCCAAATTAAGTGGGTATGTCCTGATGATAGGATGCGACCTGGATACAATGACCTTGTTGCATCACGTCGAAGCTGATCTAAACTTGCCTTATTTACGAAAACTTGATATGACTTTCATAAATGAGGATGGTGTTCAACAAGTTTTATCAATGAAAAATGTGCCAGGTGGACACCGTGGTGGTGTTTTAAAATTTGAGACCCTCTTTAAAAACAATGGCATTATGAGTATTGATCACATTGGAAATGCGGTCTGCCGTCTTATACCTGCAGCAGGTGCAGTTGATCTGATGAAGCGTTATTTATCAGATGATCCTGCATTTGTATTGGATGATAACCCCTACTGTGAAGATTGTTTGCGTTTCAGAGGTCTGATCAATGCTGAACGGCTGAACAAAGAGCGATTTAGGTTGCATGTTCGCTTGCCCTATTACGCAGGCATGGATTTAAAGCGCTTTATGCAATTAACCCAAAGTATTGGGGCTACAGGGGTCGAGGTTGATTATAAGAAAACTTTTACTCATCATGAAATTGATAAAATTCTCAACACAGCGGATGAATATCGGCTTGATATCCCGATATTACGAGTTGGCCCTTTATCACAATTGAGCTGGTCTTCAATTTTTAATGCTGCCAAAGCATTCAATACAGGTATGATTCATTGCACGATACCTTCTCGATTGGAAATGTGCGAAAGCGAACTTAAAAGTTTTTTGAAAACAATGAAGGACAATGCTTCTAACGGGGGCGTAAAATTAATGGTGAGTAACCGACACAACAGCTTTCTGGATCAGCCATCACTCGTCACCAGTCGCCTTGATTTAAATGAGTTTGATATCAGTTATAATCCATTAGAGGCTTTGCGAAGCGGCATCAAACCGTTCTATGATGGGGTTTATTCCGGCAGTTTGAGAAGAAGAATCAGCCATATTGATATCTGCGATGGTGATATTGCAAAGACGAAGAACTTCTCTTTGGGTCTGGGTAAATGTGAGATCCGTGAAATACTCTCGAACCTGCGCAGTCGAATATTTGCTGGGGTGTATTGCCTTTGGCCGATCCCTCTTCTCGATATCGAGGGAGTGCATGAGGTTGGCAGGCAATTCTGGCAGTTAATGGATATGATCTAAGTATTTAACTTTTCAAAGATCACCAATACTAAAATATTTAACAAGAAAGCATCTAGGAATGATGCATTCTTGTTTTTAGGCAATATTTTGTTTTAAAGAAAGTGGCGGGCTAAAATAAATTCATTCCTAAACCTCATTGATGATGAGCTCTTTCAGACTACGCTTGGGAACATGGTGAACATCGTCATCGTCACGGTAATAGCGTATATCACCGTCTTCTCCAATGGGTTCTGTGACAACCTTTTCAGTCGGCTTTCCTAAAGCAAGGACAAGTAGAATTTCATATTGTTCAGGTATGTTTAGTATTTTCTGTAATGCTTCTCGTTTAATTGAGCCAACCATACACCCCCCAAGGCCTTTTTCTGCAGCACCCAGCATGATACTTTGTGCGGCAATGCCATGATCGATGCCTGGACTTTTCCGAATTTCATTATCATTCAGGATGATGATATACGCGCTGGGGCGCTCTCCTTCTTCAGGTCCATCCCAGGTTTCCAATGCGCCTGCCCAAGCCAATTGCGGAAAAATCTGGTTGTTCATTTCAGGGGAATTACTGAGCCAAAACTTTAAGGGCTGTAAGTTAGATCCTGTTGGTGAATATTGAGCTAACTCAACCAATTCAAATAGTAACTTTCGATCGATTTGATGGTTTTCGTTAAACCGGCGATAACTTCGGCTTTTCTTGACAAGTGTTAGTAAATCCATAAACTATCCTACCTTTTATCTTTTCGCATACCGTATCATTGGCGAATTAATGATCATTATTCCCCTGCCTTTTAAGAAGGATCATTGTTGAAAGAGGTTTTGTTTTTTTATAATTTTCACTCAATCGCATTAAAAAATCCATCTGGGATTTTCGTCATATAGATTTGGGGGATACCAGAACAATCGCTGTTCCACCCAATGATATTTTTATTTCCTATAAAAAAGGGATGTGGATGGGTTTCTTGAGCGCTACCAAAACTGGATTTACTATGGCAGACCAGCTTATATTTTCCTGTTTCGATTGATCCAATGTAAATATCGCCAGATTTGTTGCAATCGGATATCCAAAACCGTCCTTCGGGATCTGTATGGATATGGGTAAACCCGGGTCCTTCACTGATTACCTTGGGAATATTTTCTTCAACTGAAATCATAACGATCTGGTCTTGAATCCATTCAGCATCCGTTGTTTTTCTTCTGTGCGTTGTTGTTATTACTTTATTCTCCTTGCCCACCCAGCATTGGTGCCCTTGAATTCTCTCAAGCAGGCTGAAGCCGACCTGCAATAATACTGGATTGCTACCGTCTATTTCACATGCGACCAGAGAAGCACCTTTTTCACCAACAAGAGTAAGAAGATTGCCTTCCTTGTCGTATTGAATTCCATTGTTCACCTGGATTAACAATAGAGAATGAACATTTTGCGAGATTTGTGGGTGGGGATTTAATGCCTCTGGATCACTGTAAGCTGTCTTTACAGTTCTGTCCTCAAGATCGATTAACGCTGTCACCATGTTATTTTTTTCGGTTTTCGCGGTCAAGACTGCAAAACGGCCTGTTTTATCAAATGATCGCAACCCGCCCGTTGGAATAAGCGCACCATGAGTTGGGAACAGGTTTGAGTCTATTGTGAACAAAAGCTCCCTGGAGAAGTCTTCCAAAAATATCCTTTTAAGATTGGCGTTATCAAGATAATAAAAACAACCATCTTTGGGATTAAAAATGGGTGCAGTTGCATTTTCCTCATCTGTTACCTGACGGATCCAGTGCGTTTCAGTGTCCGCAATCCAATAGGTATAATGCGAACTGAGGGCCATCCTTCTGGAAAAAATAAAGTGTTTCCCATCGGGGGTGCTGATCGGTGCTTCGGGGTAGATATTTGAACTTACAATGGGTTCGTTGGTCAGTTGATAAATTGGAAGTCCTGAATTTGGATCATTAAACCTATTTTGAAAAGCCACTTCTTCGTCAAAAACCCAATTATTTTCACGTCGCCAGAGGTCTGCCGCGGGAGGAATTCGTGAGGACATTTTAATAGCTCATTTCTAATAGTCGCGTGGGATTTACGGTCAATATTTTTTCAATAATTGGTACAGGTATCCTTGCTTCTGTTAATTCGTGAAGGCGATAGCCTACAGAATCAATCAGGCTAAAACCATAATCGCTGCCCCAAAGGAGGCGGTCTGTGTCTGTTTTTTCACAAAACATTTCGAATGCAAGCATGGTTGAACCGCAAAGCATTGTCCAGATATTAGGTTGCCTCATGGCTTCCAATGCGCTTCGCCATGCCCATAATATTCCGCCATGACCGAGGATAAATGTAGTCTTTGGAAACTGCCGTGCTAAGCCGGCAATTTGTTCAGGCAACGAATAGCACGGTGTGCCATCATGGAAAATTATAGGAACCTTGTATTGACCAGCAATGTCACATATTTTTTTCATTGTGGGATGCGCGAGAGAAAACCCCTGGATCCAGGGATGGAATTTCAGCAATTTGAAATTAAGTTCTTCGATGCAACGGAGAACTTCAGTTACAGAATCCTGTTCGGCTTGAGGCCATACACTTGCCACGGGTGTAAACGTTTCAGGATATTTCTTTGTTATGCGCGCCAGTCTGTCATTATCAGCTTGCACTGATTTTTCACGGTAGATATTGTAGTGCCCATATAAATAGAATTTTTTAACGCCGTACATTTCTGGGATCTTTAACCAGTTTTCAGGATTATCTCCATCTCGATCAACCCAGGGTATACCAAAGTGTGTGTGACAATCCGTGATCATCTTATTGCCTCCTTGAGAGCAATCGGCTCATATTTCCACCCATGACAAATTCAGCCTCATCAGCACTTAATACATTGTCCATTTCATTCCATTCGAACGTGAAATTGTTTACCGGGGCATAAGACCCCATGATTACTCGCTCTTTACCAATAACCTTTATCCGTCCGGGTATGCTGAAGGGCCTTGCCAATGACGTTTCTAAATAAATATTCGGGGCTGCCAAAGCAGCGTCGTCAACATCATTCCAGAAATCAGTAGATCCACAGTGCCCCATTAAAAAATCAATTTCCGGAAATCTTTCTGCCAGGTCCACAATTTGCCAGGGTGTTGAATTCCCAGGTAAACCCGTATGGAAATATACAGGGACGTGAAAGGGTTGAATCTGTTCAAGTAACGGGAAAATTAACTCCTCATTGGCCAGGAATCCTTGTAAAAATGGATGGAAAATCACCATTCGAGCATGCAAATCTATACATCGAAGAATTTCATTTATTGCATCATCTCCCATCCAGGGATTAGCAGTACAGGCAGGTAAAAGCCGATCAGGGTATCTTGCAGCAATTTCAAAAATTGCGTTATTCCCTTCGTCGTTCTTAACTGCATAATACCGATCTACCGCAGTGATGATCGCTTTTTCGACCTGGCAATTGTCCATTTCTTTGAGCAAGGTTTTTTCGTCTAAATCATATTCCCGGTCTTTTCCTATAGTACATAATGCATCTATTCGCATAATTACCTTCGTTCCTGATTTCTCAAAAGTCGTTTATAGCTAAAATTTTCTGCCACGTATATCCAAATCCAAGACCACATCTTGCCTATCCAGGGGGGCTACCTTGCGATATTCTTCAGCAATGTCCCGATTGGTGGAGTAGCAAATCTCAACGTTATGGGATTCGCAAATATCACGTAAGGCTTTTAAAACTCCAATCAAAGTAATGTGCCGAAAATCTTTTGGGTCACTATAGTCAAATGTATTATGCGTGACCGCTTTAATATATTTAACAGGGATACTGTCACCTGCGTGGAGCTGGCGAATGATATTTTTAGAAATGGTGTACCAGTGGTTTTTTGCATCGACCAATTCAATTCTGAGGTCTTGTGGATGAGCCCCTCCCCACATTCGGGATTCCCAATCAATCGTATGTGGGATATCGACAAAGTTCACATCTCCAACAAGACAGCGATTATATCTGTGGGGATAGTGTGCATCCATCGGTGAATTTCCCCACACACAGGCACATTGGGGAAGGTTTCGAGTGGGCATCGACACCAAACCGTGAGTAAAACCTAATGCTTCCAGGGCGGGAAAAGTATAGTCATTGGCTGAAGCATACCCAGGCGTGAAATGCTTTGGTCGGTAACCCATATAATCCTCAAAAATTTTGCACCCCTCATCGAGTATCTTTATTTGATCATCATACCCATAGGTCCCTAAGAAGTGACCATACCCCTGAGCAGAGGGATGGGTGTGTAACCCAATTTCATGTCCCTCTGCTTCAAGTTGTGTGTAGATATTGTGATGAATTTTAATGTCCGTTGGGATGACGGCAAATGTAGCTTTAAATCCTTCTCGATTTAGGATATCGCCAATACCACGAATTGCTTTCTCACCAAGTTCTGGGTTATTGAAATTTGGTTCGGTGGATTCGCAATCGATCTGCAAATTAAAATGAAATTTTTCCATGTACTCCTCAAATTCTTAAAACGCATTAATTTCTAAGGCCCGGTTTTTGATGGTATTAAAACTGGCGGGAACAAAAGAATGTCCTGCGTCTAAAGTTTTTTCTTTTGCTAAACGAGTAGCTCCTTCCAAGTTTTGAAATGCCAGGCTTAAGGGATCGCCATATAAATTCGTGTTATGGCTGGCTCCAATGATGACACGAATGGGTTGGTTTCTTTTCTCCATTTCGGTGATGTTTTCGACAATGATCTGTGAAAAGCTTTCAAAGTTTTCACCCCTGATTTCTATCGGTGTCTCAACGCGCATATCCATCGGTCTTTCGGGATCATCCATAAAGAAAGTTCTGAGGCCCCGGGTTAATGGAATCTCATAGATTGAAAGATGACCGGGTATGAGCTTATTGACCCGCGACGGATGGTAGGGAAAAGGCCAGCCCCCACTCCAACATGCGTAAACTGCTGGTTTATAACTCCCGCTGGCAGAGGTACTGGACCAAGTGAATCCTAATTCTTCCAGTATTGGAAAGGTGTCGTCATTTGCGCTTGCATAACAGGCACGGTATCCCAGGCAGGGCTGTTGAGTAACCTCCTCCAGATCGGCTTTTGCTGCTTGTATGGCAGCCTTTTGCTCCTGGTAGGTCATCTCACCCATCCATTTATTATTTGATATTCTTGAATAACGCTTCCCGTGTAGATGGAGTGCAATTTCAATATGCTGATCGGCCAGCTCTCTGAAAAGAGTGGCTTGTTTCTTTGCAACATCTGGATAAACAAATAATGTAGCTCCCTCCAGTACACCGAGCTTGGCCATCGCGTCGATGAAACCACGGGTAGATTTCTCCGCGACCTGCCAGTTTGCAGGGCCGCCAAAAACACCGTCAGGAGGCAATTCACAGTCTATCGAGTAGTTGTAATATATATCCATGCGAGAACCTTAAGCAAGCATTTTATCAAAGGTGATTTCCCAAAGGTAACTGCTACGGAACGGGTTATCGTTTTCACAGGCGAACAAAGTTCCATCGGGTGTGATAGCCACATCATGTACTTGGAAGGCATGGTCAACGCCGTCAGTGAGTTTTCCAAGCAGTTCATAAGTTTCATTTTCAGGGTCAAATCGGAGGATTTCACAATCTCCATCCCTGCCAACGATGCCATAAGCATAACCATCATATCCCAACCGCAATGAAGACAATCTGCTTCTGCGGTCCTTAATTGGTGTAAATAAATAAGTTCCCATACCAGTCGTTGTATCAAGGCGATAAATTGACCCATTTGCTCCAGAACAAAACATTCTGCCTGCACCTAGGTTAAAGATCCCATCAACTTTTTCATAACCGTATGAACCATCAACTTTTTCAAGGCCACCATCATAATAAATGATCCGATTTTGATTTGGGTCATACTTGCACAGCCTGTATCGATCTGGCCCTGAACCGGGTTGCCACGCCCTGGTGACTGTCCAACCGCACCATACACAGCCTTCATCATCTAATTCGATATTTTCACCTTGAGCCATATCCATACCGCTTGATATTGGTCCCAAGTCTTCTGATTCATAAGTATTTAAATCAAACTTGATCATTCTTTCGGGTGTAAAGGTCTGTCCATAAAGCACACCTCTTTCCTGATCGATACAAGTGGATTGGATATAATGATGCGGTAAAGGAGTAGCTATTTTTCTGATATCACCTGTTTTCGGATCATACTTAACGATCGCACCGCCAGGAGCATCCCAATACAAATTGATATCATGTAATAAAGCAACCGCAGCATAAAGACAGTTGTCCTTTTCCCATTTATTGAGCGCGCGATGGAATTTTGCATCTTGCGGGTGAGCAATTTTTGAGTAGCCTAAGTCAACAAATTCATTGGTAGTAAGATCGAAGGCTTTAAAAATTCGATCCGAATTAAAGCACGTGATTCCCAGATATATACGATGATCATCCGGGTTGTAATATGCACAATCAAAACTGATCCAACCTTCACGGAAAGCTGGGTCGTCGAGGAAATCCTGGTACTCCCATTTGTCCTCTACCTCTTGTGACCATCGATCGCCAAAATTCTCGTCCAGTAGCTTATGTGCTTTTATTTTCATTACTTGTTCCTTTTCTAGTGTGAATGGATATTGGGTTTAAAATAATTTCTTACATTTTCACTCAAGACAACATTCCCATAAATAAGATGACCTCCTTAAGTTATCGGTTTCACTAATATAAAAAGTGCCTGGCGATGTTTCAGTTATGAAATGAGTGTCGCAGCATGCTTCACCGGTTGATAGATCTTTTATTTCGCCCAAATCTTCAAATATGTTTTCGGGACGCAGGTAGCGGACAAGGTGACAACGATAATTTCTACCAGCCGCAATATAGAGATTCCCATCTTTTCCGATGGTCATCCCGCCTATTCTTGAATCCTTCAATAAAGGTGTTCCAAGGTATTGGAATTGTTGATCGTTAGTACAGAAACTGAACAAAGTGCCTGCTGTTGTACCGATGTAGATGTTGTTCTCATCTCCAAGTAAGGCAAAATCCACATATACCCAATCATTTTCAAATCGTCCCGGTACACCAACATTCTTTAACCATGTGAGTTCTCTGGTATCCGGTTGGTATTTGAGCATTGTCGTTTGAGGAGATGAGTCCAGTGTAGATGAAGTGCCATAATGCTGTCGCCAATATGCCCACAAATTACCGTCTTTGTCGAGAGCCAAATTATGCCCATCGTTGCCTGTATAAGCCAAAACCGTTGTCTCCCGAGTTGGAATATCGAACCTGAATAAATAAGGTGCTTGGTATGTGTACCCATACAGGATCATCCGATCAGGGTCAAGAACGATCGTTTGGATATACCAGGGCGGAACCGGTATTGCTAGCGTAGTTAGCTCTCTTGTTTTGGGGTCATATTGGAAAATTTGCCCCCCGGGGGCAATATGCTGCGCGTCGAGGTCATGCAAGCTCGCCGTTGCTCCATAGATAATGCCATTATGATCGATTTCAAGTGACCGATGGACTTTTGCATCATATCTGCTGGCAATCCTCTGGAAACCAAGGCTGGTAAAGGTCTTATTTTGGGGGTCAAATGTGTATAAAATGTCATTATTATAAGCGGTATTGCCGATGTAGAGCAAATTATCGACTGGGTTAAAACGAGAACAAACCGGATGAAACCAGTTATTACGGAGTTCATCGTTGTTTTGCGCCTCTTCAAAAGGGATATTTGCTGCAATACCCAGCTGAGAAGGCAGTTGTGTATCTCTAATTAGGAATGGGGTGACTTTCATCTTTTCAGACATGATTCTCTGCTCCTTGATCAGGTAAGTGTGTACATGGGAAGTCTATTGATTCCACTTTGGGTTTAACGGGAAAGAAGTGAAAGAAAAACGAACCTATGAGTGAAATTAGACCACAGACAATGAGTACCATCCGAATGTTGTCGGTGTAAGAAAGCGCAAAGACACCTAATAACGAAAAAGAAAAAATGCCAAGCTGATTGATTGTCGAATACACGCCCATTGCCAGGTGCTCCTGACCTGGAGGAAAGGCTTTTAACAAGCAATTGTTATGGCTCAAGCTGTATACCGGAGAAACAAGGCCAAAGATCAGGTTAATGAAGAGAATAGGCGTGAGGGAGGTAGAAAGCCCAATCAATAACGGATGTAATGGTGGAATATGAGCTGACCATTTCAAGGTTTGTGGTTCTCCAAAGCGTTTAACAATGATGCGTGCGACAATCCATCCAGCCAATAATCCCCAGAACATCAGCGAATTATACAGGCCAAACCAGGCATCTGAAGCATTCAGATGGTTGATGATGTAAATTATGGTGACGGGTGTTGCTGCCCATATTCCAAAATATTGCATAAACTGGTTTAAAACCACCCGGCCAAAATCTGACCGAAAATTTATCATCTTTAAAAAATTTTGTTTACCAATAAATTGCTGCTGTGTTTTTTTACTGGTAATGACACGTTCTCCTGTTTCAGGATCTCTGACATTATAAAAACAGATCAAACTGGCGAGGGAGATTAAAACCCCGATTGTAAAAACAAGCTGGTAATTGTTAGGAAATGGAAGGCGGTCGAGGACCAAGCCCGCTAAAGCAACAACAAGACCGGTAACCAAATTGCTAGAGAAATTTTTGGTCGAGAAAAATGAGGCTCTTTTGTCTTCAGAGATCACTTTCATGTAGAAAGGAAAGATTGTCAAGCTGTTGAGCAACTGAGGTATGGATGTTATAACAATTATTACCACGATCGCTGTCCCGATATGGCCCGTGTTTTTAAAGACAAAAGGCACCAGAACAATGGATAGGAACAACGCTCTTTGAGCGATAAGGCTGATGGGTATCCAGCGCTGGGGTCTGTGCGATTTTTGGAGAAAGTCACCAAAGGGAATTGCTAATAAAGCTACCAACAATGCAGGAAAGGATGATAAATAGCCGATTTCACTGTCCGAAGCACCCATACGAATTGCATAGACTGCTCCAAAACTGAAAACTGACGTATAAAAACCACTCCAAACGTGTTCAGAAACGAGGAAGAGCAGATTCCTGTGTCCTGTGTCTAATTGTTTGAATTTGAGCTTCATCTTCATGTTGAACGGTCTCGAAAACCTTATCCGCAAATAATTATTTTTTGTATTTGAGACGTATATCAGTATTCAAAAAAAATAGGAACGTAGAAAAAGTCAGCTATTCATATTTCCTCGGCGTAAAATTCACGGCATTGATTTGTAAAGCATTGACCGTCCAACTAAGGCTTGTCAACAATTGACTGGATGGAATCACATAATTCTTGGCTGAGAGTTATGGCTGCTACGTGTGCATTTTCTTCCAGTTGTTCAATACTGGTTACCCCGGGAATGACGGGTCCCATGCCTTCAAGCGTAAGCATATAAGCGAGAGCTAACTGGTTTACGGATAAACCCGCTCTTTCTGCAAGATGGAATAATTGTTTGGTTTTCTCTAAATTGTCCTTGAATGTTTTGTTTTCTAAAGAGTCTTCATCAAAAAGACGGTCACCAGGCCCAATGGAAGCAATGTCGAGATAGCGATTAGTTAACAATCCCCGAGCCAATGGGCTCCACGCAACATAGGATATTCCAGTTTGTTTTGCAAAATCCAACACACCGGTGTATTTCGGATCTTCTTTGTTTAAAATGTCATACTGATTTTGAACTGCTATTAATTGGCAACGGTTTGACAATGATTTGCTAACATTGAGATATTCTTTTAATTGATCCACAGTAAAATTCGAGACAGCAAAATAGCGAACGAGGTCTTGCCGGACAAGGTCTTCAATTGCGTTGAGCGACTCCTCGATTGGGGTTTCGGGATCGTGAGAGTGAAAATACATTAAATCGACATAATCAATCTCCATACGTTCTAATGAAGCATAAGTCGATTCAAGAATGTTCATCCGGGACAATCGGCAGTGGTTTGGTGTTCGCCCATCCATCGTACCGTAGAGCTTTGTTGCGATAACAATATTGCGCCGTTGATCGGGATTTAATCTGAGCCAATCCCCAATAACTCTTTCTGAGTTTCCAGAACTCGCATTATAACGATTTGCAGTATCCCAAAAGGTAACGCCTAATTCAACGGACCTATCAAATACTTTGAAAGCTGTATTTTGTGTCAAACGTGCGCCATCACCTGTTTCTGGATAACCAAATTTCCATGTGCCAAGGCCGACACGGGACACCTTGAGCCCTGACGTGCCCAATCTTTGATAGGGCATTCCGTTAAATTCATCCGTTGTGAACGGCAGATTGTACAAGGATGTATCTGGTGTCTTACGCATAGTTAAGCCTCCTTTGTGCCAAATGTATCAACAAACTCTTTGTTGGTAAAATCTCATAATCGCATCAGCCCGTCTGATTGGATCGTTGACTGCATAGTAAATAAAACATTCTCATATTGAATCTTTAAAAACGAGTTATGCCATAATAATTTTTGATTGGAAAAGGTATCTACTGAGCCAGTGTTGATTTCTGAAGTCTCGTGATTAATAAACATGCTGCCTCAGATAAGGTGAAAGATTTTTCAAAATCATCATCACCCAACATATTCTCAACTCTCTTTGTTTAACCGTCGCCTGCGAGAACACCAGCTTCCTGGTTGATGCGAGAACAATCTCATAGCACGGGTATTCAATGGTGTTCATCGCAGTTTTTCTTGTTTTAATCGAGTGCCAATGCAATTGATTGTTCCAGGATCTCCATTGCCAGGTCTATTTCTTCCTTTTTTATCACAAGGGGTGGAGCTATTCGGATGACATTGCCAAAAATACCAACTTTCCCAAGTAACAGACCACGTTCTGCAGCATTGAAAACGATTTTCCGGGTCAATTCTTTTGAAGGTGAAAACCCATCATCAGGTTCCACGATTTCCAGTCCTTGAACCAGTGCGCGACCGCGTACATCGCCAATACAAGGATATTTTTCTTGCAGTGAATGTAGTATTGGGGTTAGATAATTCCCCATTTCCAGGGAACGGTTACTTAAGTTTTCTTGCTCAATTGCAGTTAACACAGCCAGTGTTGCAGATGAACACAATGGGTTGCCTCCCCAAGTACTCGATAACTCGCCAGGGTCCATTGCCTCAAGAACTGGATCGGTACCTGCCAACGCGGAAACTGGCAGCCCGCTTCCTAAGCCTTTCCCCAAACATAACAAATCAGGTTTCACATCCTCCCACTCGATTGCATACATTCTCCCAGTGCGACCAAAGGATGATTGAACTTCGTCAACGATAAAAACCAGATCTCGTTCTCTTGTCCACTGCTCTAAGGCTTTCAGCCATCCATCTGGAGGAAAGATAAAACCAGCAGCGCCCTGATAAGGTTCAACCATAACAGCACCAAGGTTATTATTGGAATTACCCCTGAGGTGCTCATCCAAGACCTTTATGCAATAAAATCCGCAATCAGGACAAGTTTTTTCATATATACAGCGATAACAATAGGCATATGGTGCGCGTACACTGCCGGGCACCATCTCGCCAAATTTATTCCGAATATTTCTCATTCCACCAACACTCATCGCACCATAGGTGCGCCCATGAAATGCACCGTAAAAGGAAAGAATTTCAGTTTTTTGGGAATAGCGTCTGGCAACCCTGATTGCCGCTTCGGTCGCTTCTGAACCAGTTGTTAGATAAAAAACCCTGGTCAAGTGTGGGGGAAGGGTTTTAACCAAGCGTTCTGCAGCCTCAATTCTTTCCGGTGTTGGGAAAGAATATGTGTTCTGAAGTCGTTCAGCTTGCTTTTGTATAGCTTTTGTTAACCCTTTGTGGCTGTGCCCGAGGTTAGTTACTAATACACCAGAGGTAAAATCGATATAGGGATTTCCATCAACATCCCAAATCCATACCCCGTCTCCATGATCCCAAACAACGGGCGTCTGATCCAATGAACATGCAGGCTCAAATTTTTGCGCTTTTTGTAGAAGATCTTTAGATTTAGGCCCGGGGATATTACGAAATTTAAGTTTTTCCATGTCAGATTTCCTTTAAATACAGATTTTTATTTTCTCCAAACAATGTGCACTCGATGCCCTGCCGGATCCGTTTCTTGTAAAAATGCAATTTTTACGGCAGGCGATATCAGGGGTTCTTCAAGCTGAAATCCTTTATTGATCAGATCCTGATAAGCTTCTTCAAAATTCGCGACATTGATCGCAATATGAGCTGCAAGGTTGTATTCCACCCGAGAAATTTCAAGCCTTGAACCTTGCTTCCCCTCAAGAAAATAAGCCGTTTTCTCTTCACTGATCCTAAGATTAAAGACATCTTGATACCATTGGCTCATCGCATCTGCAGTTTGGCTGTCGGGAGGATAAAGGCAAAGGTGTTCAAAACCAAGATAATTGGATTGAGCGCGCGCTTGCCTGATCCATGTTAGGATATTGGCAGTTAGTTCAGCGATATTATTGAATTCTTTCTGTTTGACCCAATCTTTTCGAATTAAATTTGAGCCAATTCCTACTGCGGTGACTCCAGCATTAAACCAATTTTTAATGCTTTTTGCCGTTGCATCAACACCACCAGTCGGCATAAACCTGACCCAAGGCATAGGTCCCAGCACTGCTTTTACAAAATCTGGCCCACCAACCAGGTCACCTGGAAAGAGTTTAACAATTTCGACTCCGGCTTCTTCAGCAGCAGAAATTTCTGAAGCTGTGCCACAGCCCGGGCAATACGGAACTTTCAAGCGATTGCAAATTCTGGCAATTTCTGGATTAAATGTCGGCCCGACTATAAAATCGGCCCCAGCATTAATAAATAGGGACGCACTGTATGGGTCGATAATCGAACCGACACCCAATGTGATTTGCGGAGAGTTAGCCTTTAATCGCTCTGCTACTGTTGAAAAAACGCTGTATGCACGCTCGCCTCGATTAGTGAACTCCACAACCTTAGCGCCGCCTTCGAAACATGCCTGGATAATTTGCATGGATGTGTCAACATCTGGATTATAAAAAACAGGCACCAAGCCGGTATCAATAATCTTATTTAGCGTGTCCATGCGAAGTTGCTTCGGCATTTCTTATCCTTTTTTAATGGTCTGAATAATGCTCTATGAATGACTTGAAAATTTGCGCGCCCATTAGAACATCATCCAGTTTAATTTGTTCATCTCTCGCATGGGCATGGATTAATGACCCGGGACCGAAAACCACTGTAGGGATGTTTAATAAGTTATTGTAAAACCAGGCGTCGCACGAAGCGGTCATGGCTTTGATTTCAACAGATAAATCTAATCCCTTAAGCGCGCTTGTGAGAGATTGCACAACGGGAGCATCTATTGGGATCATATAGCCATCATTATTGAGCATGTTGAATTCAAGTTTAAAATTTTCACGAAGCCACTCATCACTATGAGTTGCCAGACTATTGCGAAGCCCATCTTGGATCTGTTTTTTATTCATATTTGGAAGAAAGCCCATTAAACCTTTTAATACAGCTTTATTCGGCACACTTGCCGGCCAAACGCCGGCATCAAATTGGCCTATAGTGAGTGGCATAGGGTCTTCATAAGTATCGAAGAGTGGGATTCCTCTGGATTCATTAAGTACTTTTTGGTGATATTGTTTCAGAGCTTGAATTGCTTGAAACGCTTTGTCTATGGCACTGATCCGGTTTTTTGTATTACCTGAATGCGATTCTCTGCCATAAACTTCAAGCGTAAACCAGACAGCGCCGCGAACAGCGGGATAAATAACGAAATCTGTTGCTTCAAGAACAATTGCTGCATCTGCTTCCACCCCCCTCCTCACCATGGCAAGAGTTCCATTACCACCATTTTCTTCTTCGACTACAAAATGAAAAATCAGGTTGCAATCGGGTTGGATGTTTTCTTCTTTCAAGAAGAGTGCTAACGCATATAATGACGCCAAAGGACCTTTGTCATCACAGGCTCCTCGCCCAAAGATGATCCCATCCTCGTATTTTGGTTTGAAGGGGTCGATTTGCCCCTCGTTAGGTGGAACGACATCCAGGTGCGCATTAAACACCACTGTTTTATCAGGATTCTTTCCGCGAATTACACATTCAACATTAAAACTATCCTTGTATGTAAAACCTGGAAGGGGAAAGGCATAATGCGGGTCTTCCATAATCGAATCATCGATGGGCAATAATTCTACTTGATCGACCAAGGGTTTAAAAGCTTGATAAACGTATTTTGCTGCTTCGCCTTCATTTCCGCGTGTAGAAGGAATCCTAATCAGATCCATTAAGAAGGTTCGAGTTAAATTTTCAATCGTTTCAGCGGTCATTTACAAACTGCTCCTATATATCGTGCAACAACATCATGGGATAATCAGCGTTTTGATTGCTTCCTGAGATTCGACAACTTCAAAGGCTCTTTCCCATTCGACCAATGGATATGAATGCGTGATTAAGGTTTTAACATCAATTTTTCCAGACGCAACTAAACCAATGGTGCGGTCCCAGCAGGTATAACCCGTGCTGAGATTAAAATATATGGTACAGCCCTTCCAGCCTGCCAGATCCCATGGAAAAGCTATTTCAGGTTTGCCTACAATGCCAATTTGGCAAATGCGGCCCAAGCGTCTTACCATCCCTACACTGGCTGCAATTGCGCGAGCTGATCCGCTTGCTTCAACAACAAGATCGGCACCTCTTCCATTAGTCATTTCCTCAATTGCCTTGATTCCGTCCTGTTCGTCTGCAATTATGAACCGATCAAACCCAAGTTTCTCAGCAACAGGTATGCGATATCTTTTATCAGAAGAGGTTCCCACCAATACAACTGTGCCTGCTCCACCAGCTCTTGCAGCCATTGCAGAAAGCAAGCCAATTGGGCCAGGGCCATTAACAACGACGAAGTCGTTGGGTTCAACTTTTGCTCTTTCCAAAACATCCTGAACTGCATTTGCGGCTGGTTCAATTAATGCGCCTTCTTCATAACTAATATTATCCGGTAGAGCATGAAGTAGATGCTCAGGGAAGGCCAGGTATTTTGCAAAAGCCCCATCTATTCCCCACCCAGGAGATCTTTTTTGAGCACAGATTTGGATATTTCCAGTTCGACACAACTCGCATTTTCCACAAGCCCGGGTATGCGGTTCGCCCACAACCCTGTCCCCCGGTTTGAACAGCGTAACTTCTTGTCCAATCTCGAGAATTTTTCCTGAAAATTCGTGACCCAAGATAACTGGAGGGTAGTAGGGAAAAAGGTCATGTTTGATATGAATATCCGTTCCACAAATACCAGCTGCCATTATCTCTATCAAGACCTCGTTAGGTTTAATAACAGGAATGCTTGTTTCCCGCAATTCAAGGTTGCCAACACCTTTGTGTGTCTTATACAAACCGATCATATTTTTTGACTTTGTATTCATCAGTTAACCATCCTATCGATAAATGAGGAAACTTCCTTATTGATTTGGTGAACAGGGGGTAGCCCTTGCTTGAATCGATCGACATCTTCCATAATTTTTTTGCGAATATTCCAACCCGCTTCTTCGGACAGCCAGGAAAGATGAGGCGTACAAAGTGCACGCTCATTGCTGAGTATAGGATGATCACGTGGGGGTGGTTCTTGCTCGTAAACATCAATGCCTGCCATCGCAAGCTGTCCATTTCGAAGGGCTTCATCGAGAGCAGTCAAATTAATGATTCCCCCTCGGGCAGTGTTTATCAGCACGGCAGTATTCTTCATCAACTTGAATTCGGCTTCATCAAACAAATGGTAGGTTTCTTCCCATTTTAAGGGGCAATGGATTGAGATGATATCGGATTCTCTTATTAATTGATCTAAAGGGATTGTCTGGATCCCTAATGCTGCTTTTCGTTGTGAACTGAGATAGGGATCAGTGACCAGAATATCCACATCAAACCCGCGTAACATTCTGATCAGTGTCGATCCAATTCGACCTGCACCAACGATTCCAATTGTTTTCCCGTTGATTGAATATACGGGCATTATTTCGTGAAACTTCCACTGTCCTACTTCAGAAGATTTCTTGAGGATATTAAATTGGTGCTGTATTTTTCGCTGGCAGGCGAACATCAACATCAAAGCCTGTTCAGCCACCTCAGTAACACAATAGTCCGGATAATACCCGACCATAATCTGACGTTGACTGGCCGCTTTGACATCAACATTATCATAGCCAATGCCATGACGGAGAATCAGTTTAGTGTTTGGCAGTTCGTTGATGACTTCCTCTGTGAACCGGGCCATATTGACAACAATCACTTCAGCATCTTTACAAGCGTTGACCAACTCAGAAGGACTTGCCGTTTTTAATTGATAGGCGTGAAAGTCAACACCCAGTGTTTTTGCCTGCTCTTCTTCCCATTGAAGGTCTGTTTCGATATAATCGGTGACGACCATTTTGATCGCAGTCATATTGTTACCCCTTTTTTATATTCGTCCGCCTGTCGCAAGGAGTTCTTTAACGCTGGCACCTTGGCGGATCAATTTGCGGGTCTCACTTTCTTTGTCGATCAATTCTTTTACTTTATAATATACGTCCACGACGATATCTTGAGGTATCACAACAACACCGCCAAAGTCACCCATGATGAAATCACCCGGATGAATGGTCACCTGGTTAATGGTAATGGGTTGTTGAACACTCTCGAGACGAGATCGGTTAAAATTTGCCTCTAAGGGGCAGGGAAATACAGAAAAGAGATTAAACCCACTTTTGTAGATGTAATACGGATCTCGGACGCCTCCATCGATGACTGCCCCAGAAATCCCTTTTTCTTCAGCGATAGTACACATTAATTCGCCCCAATAACCGGCATTAGGACATTTGCTGGTATCAATAACAGGCACCATGAATGGCTTCATTTCATTCACTATTCGAGAGGTTAACTCCTCATATTGATTATCATCAACGATGACCGGATCGTTAACCCAACGCATCGTCATAGCTGGGCCCGCAACCCGCATCTCTGGCGTTAACGGTCTGATATCTGGACCAAGCCATTGATTATGGAATTCAAAATCCGTGTCGAGGATATCGGTAATAGCTGCTGGATAAACTGCTTTATATCCTTCAACGAGTTCATGTAGTTCAGGGGTATTCATGTCATTATTCCTCAATTCTTTTTGTAATCTGAATGATGTTTTCTCTCAATAATCGGGTTTTCTGGTATTCAGACAATTGTGAATACAGAACCCTGCCTAAGCTATATCGGATGTCAATAAAGGGTATATCAGAGCTATAAACAACCTTATCATCACCTGCCTCATTGACCAATCTTTCGATCCAATGGCTGGTGATAAATGACCCACTGATATCAAGGTAAAGATTTGGGTATTTCTGAGCCAGGTGAATGGCACCTTCAAAACCTTCTGTAAGCGCTCCACTATGTACAATCAACACATTGACTTCCGGATGCCGTTCTGCGATTTCAGCAAACAGCTGGGGGTCATCATATGGAGAACCATGGTAGGTATGCGACAATACCATTATCTTGTGATCGGCAGCAAATTCCCACATGGGCTCATAATCTCGATCGAGAATGGACTTTAGATGTGTGTCTGGGGTGATTTTTATAGCAATGAAGCCTTCATCGAGGATATACCGTTTTAACTCGGGCTTGATATCCCGTGGATGATTGGGGTTGATGACCACGTGCCCTTTAAGCCTGGATGGATGTTTCCTAATAGCAGCCAGGGTCTCAAGGTTGCCTCGCTTCCAGTCACCTGATATCGCAAGATGTGATGAGATACAGGCAATTTCAACACCAGCAGAATCCATTGCTCGTAGCATTCCCTCCGAGTCGTTTTGAGGGATATGAAATTTAAAATATGGTCCCATGTGACCGTGGGCATCAATCACATGATAGGAATGCTTTGGCATTTGGCTTACTTCAGGAGCAACCATTTCAAAATTTCGTTGTTGATCATGCTGAGAAGTCTTGGCGTTTTGGAGCATTCTTTCCAGGTTAGAGCTGGCAATGTCTCGTTTTGCTTCTTCTGGAATGCCAGCATAAGTGAGCCTGGCGATGGCACCACCGGCTTCTACAAAAGGCATACTCGTTCCAAAGAGCAATCTCGCCGAGCCGAACCTTTGAACAATGTCTTCCACACCCTGGTGTGTTGCTAGGAAGGAAAGATCAAGGTAAAGGTTATCGCACTGTTGCATCAATTGAATCAAGCTTTGATAGGGTCTGTAACCAGTTCGGTTGATCACCAAAGAAATGTTTGGATAAGATTGGCAAATCTCTTTAATTGCAGAAAATCGGTTGGCATCGTAATCATATATGCCAACCTGCATAAAAACTTGATCTACATCTAAAAACACAATAATGCTGAGTTTGTTAAGCAAATCAAAGAAACCACCCGTCATCCATTGCTCCAAAGAGACAACATGATCCTTGGGGAATAGCCGGATTGCACGGATTTTGTTTTCGATAAGGGCTTTTTTCAGGCCTGTCAAACCACCATATACTTCAAGAGCTGGGCCCGGGGTTAATCCCCAACAGGCTTCGAGTTGCGGGTGCTCTCGAATCTCATCCATAAGCAATTTATTCCCATAATAGGGGTTGTGCTGCCAGGCTAAAGTATGATTTACCAGTGCAGCATGGATGTTTAGCTGTCCTAATTTGTTGACCAATGCATTGACATCAGAAAATGTCTCAGCACTTCCTGGCCAGGGGCCCAAGTAAACAGAGGAATCAAATAATTTCATGTTAATAATTCAAGACTTAACTTAAGTAAATCCTGGAGTTTGTCTCAACCGATTTTTGTATGGCGTCAAGAATACGGGTGACGGTAAGAGAACTTTCCAGTGTGACCAATGGCTCAAGGTTCTCATCCACACAGCGGATAAAGTGGTTTATCGACAAAGGAACGGCACCATGCACTTCGTCATTTTCAAAATGATACGCCAGAAGGTTGCGGGGATACTCATATTTGCTTGGGGTAGCAATTTCGATCTGTTCATACTTTCGATCCAAATGGATGACCTGGTTTTCGCACACAATCTGCACCCATGAATCAACCATCGTAGGAAAGGTGTTGGGATAGATCCAACAGGCTTCAAAGGTCGCCAGTGAACCGTCAGCAAATTTGACCTGCGCCTGAATGGCATCTGGAGTGTTGAATCCTCTTGCTTTTAACACTTTGAAAACTGCATTTGCGTAAACTTCTACAGGTTCAACACCAAAATACCAGCACACCAGGTCGATATCATGGGATGAGAGGAACCATGCCGGGGTAGTCTGGTTGACCCAACCGGCGATCATCTCAGTAGGAACTGAAATTATGTCGTTTTTACGTGTATAGGCCAATACAGGCCCCCCAGCTTCAGGCCGATTGATCAGGTCTTTTGCTTGCCTGTAAGCCGGAACCCAGCGATGGCTAAACTGCGCCATAACCTTGACTTCATTATCTTTTGCTGCTTTGATGATTTCCAGTGCATCCTGAACATTTGTTGCCAGGGGCTTTTCCACCAAAACATTGATTTTTTTGTTGGCTGCAGCTATTGTGGGCTGTGCGTGAGCAAAATCAGGTGTACACACCGAGACGATATCCAAATCGCATTCATCAAACATCTCATCAAATTGATCATAAGCAGATGGTATCTCAAACCTCTCAGCAAACGCCTGCGCTTTATTTTTATTAATATCCGCTACGGCAACCAATTCCGTTAGTGGGTTTAACCGATAAACTCTGGCGTGAATATCACCCATGATTCCCGCACCGATGATACCAACTCGATATTTACTCATATTAACCTCCTGCATATCATGCAATTAGATTTCTTAATGCGCAATAAAAGCATTGTAACATGGACTGTTCTTGGTGTCAACACAAAATAAACCTTAAATTTAGTCAAATTAATGCTGTTAAAAGTTAGTATACCAGCTAATTTCAAGATTTAAGTGTTACAATTGGACTGAAAAGTCATCATTCTTGGATATCCAATGAACATTAGTAAAAAAATCGATGGTATTATTTTCCTTGACAGCTATGCAATAGTATTGCATAATGGGGCTAAAATCAGGAATAATGGATTGACAAAGTGAATCAAATGAACCAAGAAAATAAACATTACAGCCGCAATGTCATCCAGTCTCTGGATCGTGGTTTGATCATCATGGAGTATCTCAGCCGTTCTCAAGATCATATGGGATTGCCTGAGTTGGCTCAGTTATTAGATGTTGACCCCAGCACGGTTTATCGTTTGTTGGGGACTTTGTTAAATCGTGGGTTCGTAGTTCAAGATCCTGTCTCGAAAAAATATACCCTTGGTCTTAAGGTTATAGAACTTAGCCGACGGGCGATAGATACCATACAAATCCGAGTGACCAGCAAATCGTATCTCCGAAAATTAGTTGATGAAACAGGGGAAAGTTCGAATTTGGCAATTTTTTCTGATAAGGCTGCAATTTGTATTGATCACAAAATGAGCCAATCGCCTTTGGCGGTCACCAATGAAATTGGCGAGTCCTTTATCTATCATGCAACGGCGATTGGGAAAGTTATATTGGCTTTTCAGCCTGAAGACATTCGGGAACAAATCCTTGCAAACTATACTTTTGAAAGATTTACACACAATACGATATCCAGTGTGGGGACGTTAAAAAACCAACTGGAATTGATAAGAAACTATTATTTTTCTGTAGATGATGAGGAGCGTTTTCTCGGAGTCCGCTGTATTGCAGCTCCGATTTTTGATTTCACGGAAAAATTGATTGCCGGTATTGGTATTACCGGTCCATCATCCCGATTATCTCTTGATCGTTTTCCCTCTCTAATTACTCAAGTTAAGAAAACGGGTTATGAGCTTTCGATAATGTCCGGATTTCCACAGCATAAAGCTTACCCAATCGTTGATTCTATCCACCAGGAGATTAGTTGATGAGCACTCTCTATTACTCTGAACAAGGGTTTGTGTCGCCTAATAATTGTGAGGAGATAAATTATTTCAGGCGGGCATTTAAATCAATCATATTACCCGAAACAAATACTCCTGCAGAGCTATTTATTCTTGCTCGGCCACATGATATGGGTGTCCCTCCTTTAAAAATATTGGTTAATGGGCAGCTGACACTTGAAATAAAGCCAGAGGGCAATGAACCGGCATTCCGCTGGTATAAGGTAACTATCCCGGAGTCAGATTTGCTTGCCGGGAGAAATTCATTTCAGATCTGGAGTGATGGTAGCGGAATGAATGCCTGGACGATAGCCTTTGATCAATCGATTGATGGATCACAAGAAAGTTATCTGAGCTTGGATGCTGGCAGCACTAAAACTTGGCGAAATAAGGGAAGAACCAATCAACAAGCGGGAGAATATGTGTTGCGGATTCGAATTGATGAAGGACAGGACCCTGAACCACCGCGATTCGCTTGGGAACCACCTGACCATCCCCGTTTAGCATATTTACGCAACCTGATTCCAGAAGAGATCAAATCTTCCGATTCTTTGATGACGAAAGTGCACCAGCTGTCTACCTGGGTAGCTTCTTCATTTGAATATCGTTCATCTGCATTAGCATCACTTTACACACCGTGGGATGCTGAAACAATTCTTGCTTGGGGTAAAACCCAAAAAGGACAGAATGGTCAGTTGCCCATAGTGATGTGTGTTCATTACGCAATCGTTTATATCACAGCTTGTCAGAGCTTAGGTATCAAATCTCGTCCCGCGGTTTTCACCGAAGATCTGGGAGGTTTTAATGGACATTTCGCTGCGGAGACCTGGATCCCTAATTTAAATAAATGGATATTTGTAGATCCCAATCTCGACGCGATATTTTACCAAAACGATGAACCAATGACTGTATCTGCGCTTAAGTCTTATGAGGACTGGAAACCATTTGTGCGGTTTGGTAAAGGATTTGATTACCAGAAAAAAAATCCGGCAATCGAAGAGTTTATGAATATTTACCTTAATGGGCGCTTTGCTAAGAAAAGGGCCATTTGGTCAAGAGCAGATTTTCTTGCTCATCCTGAATTAACACCTCCCGGTCACGGAAGCTTGGCTTATTGTGAAACAGATCTGATATGGCAGAACGATGCTTCGCTTGCAATGTTCCCTTACCATGTTGATCAATCATATTTTGATCAACCTTCTCGGGAATAAATTCTCTAACCCTTTTGTGGAATTATGTTATGAAACTTATTGTAGAAGAACCATCAGGAATTAGCAGGCACAATTGGCCTGTTACTCGCGGCATGCCTTTTAAAATGGGCAAATTGCACACCGCGGATTGTTTGGAGCTTATAAACAATTCTGGTCAGCGAATTCCTGTACAGACAAAAATACTTTCTTATTGGCCTGACAGATCAATAAAGTGGTTACAATCTTTCTTTCAAGTTGACCTACCAGCCCAAAGTGTTGATACATACACCCTGATCAATAATGATAAGCCTACTCTTCTGAACCATGATAATCCAATAAAAATAGTCGAAAATAATCGTTTATATGAAATAGATACCGGGTGTATCGTTGTTAATATTGACTTGCGATCGGGTTTTAGAGTTTTTGACCAGGTTAAGCGTGGAGACCGGACCATTGTCTCGGAAAATGGTTGTTGGGGATTTAACATAATCGATTCTCAGGGCATTCATTACAGTTCAACGCTGGGTCAGGTTAGCCACTTTATATGGGAAGAAACAGGGCCATTGCGTGCAGTTCTATTTGTGTCCGGCGATCATCGTAGTCAAGAAGGAACGCGTTTATTTACATATGAAGCAAGATTAACCTTTTACGCAGGTTTGAACTGGTGCGAGCTTGAATATACCTTTATTAATGATCATGATGATGACCATATAGCCCTTAAACAGGTGTCCTTTTCACTTTCTCCTAACTTTTCTGAAAACACCACAGGGCTTGTAGGTGCCTTTCAACAGAAATTTGAAAGTGATCAGCCATTCCTCATCCATGCGGATGAACCAGCCTCATCCTCATTTTTTACTGGAACTAAGATTTATGATTTTGATGGTACCTTGTTTGAGTTTGACCAACCAGGAGAAATGCTCAGACGTGTCGCCCATGGATGGATGGATATCAGCGATAAGACGCACGGCGTGATGATCTGTGTAAAAAACCTCACTTTGATGGCTCCTAAAGCGATCTCGTATGACACAAAAAAGATTGATGTGCAATTATGGCCATCACGCTCATCTTTGCTTAACCTGCCGCAAGGGATGGCGCGAACCCATCGCATGATGGTTTTATTTCACAATGAAACTGGCAGCAATGCGGAGGTCAACAAATTTGCAACAAGTTATGAAATTGACCTGTGTCCTTCGATAGCATTTGAAAATGACCCGATTAATTTGTTTGGCCCGGTATTTGACTATCGACCCAAAAAATTTCCGGAAATAAATATCCGATTACGTGATCAATTTAATTATTTTATATCGAGTAGCCTGGGAATGGGCTTCTTTAATTATGGTGACAGCGACCAGGATCTGGTCGGGCAAAGGGCTGGTTATCAATCAAATAATGAATATGACTTGCCGCTATCACTCGCCCTTCAATTCTTGCGCACAGGGGAGCAAGAATACTTTGACGCTTTGCATGCCACTGCTTTTCACATGATGGACATCGACTTTGTACACCATAGCTCTGGCAACCCGCTTGAAATCGGCGGTGTCCGGATTCATGGTATTAACCACATTCAACATAACTGCGAGGGAATGCCCGGTTTTACTGTCGCAACATCACACATGTGGACGGAGGGTTTGCTGGCATATTATCTGCTAACGGGGCATCCTACTGCTTTGGCTAGAGCAAAAAGCATTGGCAACTGTCTGTTGCGGATGATTGAAGCCGGATGGGCAATTCCTCCCTACAAGGTGGCATGGCATGGCGTTCGAGATAGTGCATGGCCAATTATTGCTTTTGCCGGGCTGTACGAGGTTACTGGTGAGCACTGCTGGATGGATGCGGTGATAAAGCTGGCTGATATTATTGTGGATACGCAACATGATGACGGCAGTTGGGACATGCAAATTGGTTGGTATAAAGCCACAAAAGTGCCTTTGCAAACTGGCATCGGCATGAATGGGTTGTGCAGAGCTCATGCAATCACCGGAGATGAACGTTACCTGAATTCAGCCGTCGCGGCTGGCAAAAAACTTAAAGAGAGCACTTTCCCCGAAGGAAATTTCCTTTATATTGATGCTCCAGGTTACCGGTGGAATTACACATCTACAGTTGTTTTGGAAAGTTTGGGTTATTTATGGAAACATACGGGAGATTTGACCTATTTGGAACTTGCACTCAGAAATGTGCAAGCCTGCCTTAACACCAAACAGGTGAATGGCACTGGTTTAGCTTATTCCTGGCGCTACTTGCTCCGTTACTTGTTCTGGGCAGAAGAAGCTCAGTTTTTAAAGGATGAGGTTTAATCAGTTAATAGGTTAACAGAGAAAGGAGAAGTTATATAAGCCAAAAGAAAATGCACAATAAAAAAATTGATCATAGTCATTTAGTAAGATAAAGGAGAACAAGATGTATCGGAATATGATGAAAGTTTTAGGCTTAATGATTGTTGCTGGCTTACTGCTATCAGCATGTGTGACAGCAGCCCCTGAACCTGAGAAAGTCGTGGAAAAGGTGGTTGAAACTGTTGTTGAAACTGTCGAAAAAGAGGTTATTAAAGAAGTTGAAGTTCCTGTTGAGGCAGAACCAGTCGAAAAAGCCGTTGTTGAGTTCGGTGGTTTCTATCCATCTGATTCAGCGTGGGGCAGAATGTATCGAATGCTTGGCTACCGGTTTGAAGCTGAAAATCCAGATTGCCAGTTCTTATATTCAGAATACCCCGGTGTAGCCGGTGCTGATGCGCTCAAGCTTCGTGCTCAGGAAGGGGATCCTGTTTCCATGGCCGGCGGTGGCATTGGCAGTGAAACGACCGCCGCTGAAATCAAATTACACTGGGAATCGGGCATGTTTTATGATTTAGCTGATGTGATGGCTGGACCAGCTTATGGTCAAGAGGGCGTCCCTTGGCTTGAAACCTTCACTGAAGGAGCACAAACCTTTATGGTCACCGAAGGCGGTCGTATTGGTACGATTCCTTATCAGCAAACCCAAATCGTTTTATGGATAAACCAAAACATTTATAGCGATTTAGGACTGACCGTTCCAACCACGTGGAGTGAACTCTTAGCCAATTGCGAAGTGTTAGCAAAAAATAACATTGCGTGTGTGGGTGGAGGCGGTTTCTCTGGCTACATTGGATATTGGTATGACATGATCCTCTTCCGGCTATTAGGAGCTGATAAATTCCTTGCCCTTTATCAAAATCTTGATCCTGAGATTCGCTGGGATAATACACCAGAAGTTCTTGTGGCAGCAGAAATGCTTGATGACCTGATTGTCAAAGGGTATACATCCGATGGTTTTGTTGGCGGTGATTTCACAGCAGAACAGGTTGCCTTCTTTACAGATCGATCAGCCCACTTATTTGTGGGTACATGGCTGGTCGGCGAGATGGCAGATTCAATTCCGGAAGGGTTTGAAATGTCTGTTGCGTATTTCCCGACCGTGGATGGTTATGAGGATGTTTCACCTTATGAGTCTGCTTTTGGTTTTCTGAATGGTTGGACAATCTATGGAGCACAGGATGAACATACCTTAGATTGTACTGTTCGCTACGCTAAACTGCTGACCTCAGCCGAGGTTATGGAAGAAATTACATCAGGTGATTACCTTGACTTCCAGACGACGATCATTGGTGGACAAGGCCCCAGTGGTGTCCCCGGAATTGGAGATTTACTAGCAGTTCAAAAACTCTGGTTCCCGGCAACCGGGGGCATTGGAGCGGCTGCTCCTGAAGCGCGATCAGCTTATTGGGAGAATCTTGAAACCTTTGCATCCGGCTTGATGACTGCTGAAGAATTCGCCCAACGGATGGCAGAAGATTGGGTAGAAATTTTTAGCCGAATTGAAAAATAACAATTAGTTGAATTCAGGGCGGGAATAGTTTTCATATTCCCGCCCTAACTTTTTAGAAGGTCTCATTATGCTACAAAAAGAGCTTAGAAAATTAATTTGGATATTTCTTGTTCCACCATTGATTGTTTGGGGAATAATAAATATTTACCCGATGGTTTCCTCATTTTACTGGGCATTGACTTCGTATGATGGCATTAATCCAGCCTCAGCAGTCTTCACTGGAATAGAAAATTACCAACGGATGGTTTCTGATGTTCGCTGGTTGGATTCCATTAAGAATACATTTGCCATCGCAATTGGTATGATCGTCACCATACTGCCGCTATCGTTGGTCTTCGCTTTCCTGATTACGATGACAAAAAAGGGGCAGAATGTATTAAAGGCCTTGGTTTATTTGCCATCCATCCTTCCAGTTGTGATTGTTTCCTTATTATGGGTTTTTATTTTAGACCCGACAGTCGGGATTTTTGGTTTTACACTTGATGCACTTAATTTAAGAGAATTTTTAAGAGCGACGTTCCATTTACGGACACTGCACCTTGTGGGCAACCCGAGCACTGCACGCTATGTTATCATTCTGATCACTTTATGGTCTGCATTGGGTTTTTATACATTGATATTTTTGGCTGGTTTATCGAGAATTCCTCAAGATCTTTATGACGCGGCTCGCATCGATGGCGCTGAAGGTTTATCGTTATTTCGTTATGTGACCTTCCCCCTGCTTTATCCAACAATCCAGACCGTTCTACTATTATTAATCATAAATGCACTGCAAAGTTTTACTTTCGTTTATGTGGTTACTGGCGGTTTCCCTGGACCAACCACACAAGTCATGGCTACCTATATCTACGGCAAAGGCTTTAAAGATTACCAATTTGGTTATGCGACAGCGCTGGGTACTGTCATGATGGTAATCGTACTTGCTTTTACGCTGTTATCAAGGCGTTTGACCAAACGTGAAGTGATTCAATACTAAAAAAGGTAAGCAATATGAGTCCATTAATTCCCTCAGAAAAGAAAAGCAAGTTTAATCTTAACAAGATAAAAAACTCTTTACGTAGTTTACCGGCATGGTTGGTCGTCGGACCCTTCTGCCTGTCTGCATTGTTGGCAATCTTGTGGGCATTAACCGTTTCATTAAGAACAAATCAAGATTTTTTCACACGCGGTGCCTTCGCAATTCAGATACCTCCATATATTAAAAATTATTTTTTGGCCTGGACCCAAATGAGGGTGGGGCGATATTTCTTAAACAGTGTTTTCTACAGTGTTGTGGGGACATTAGGCGCGATATTGCTTGCAGCAATGATATCTTATGTTTTATCACGTGTAGAATTCAAAATGGCTAAGCCGATCTATGTATTTTTCTTGTTTTTAATGATGTGGCCCGGTTGGGTGTCATTATTGCCTTCCTATATGTGGATGCGAGCCCTGGGATTAATCGACACTTACCTTGTGTTGTTTTTAGGATACTGGCTTGGTTCATTACCTTTCAATTGTTTCTTGTTATTTTCATTTTTCGAAACATTGCCAAAAGAGCTTGAAGAAGCCGCTTTGATAGATGGCGCCAATGCTTGGCAGATTTTCTGGAAAGTCATGTTCCCGTTGGCAAGACCTGGTGTGATCACCATTGGTATTTTCTCTTTCATCAACATCTGGAATGACTTCTTTTCACCCCTCATTTATTTGCGCAATCCCGATAAATATCCTTTAGCCCTTGGAATCCAATTGCTTTCGGTAAGCTCCACCTATGCAGCAGACCATCCCCGTTTGTTTGCAGGCATGTTAATATTCCTTGTTCCTATCCTGGTGATTTATTTCCTGATGAGAGACCGTATCACTGAGGGATTAACCGTTGGTGCAATCAAAGGGTAATTCAGGAAGCCGTTAATTAACATCAATAAATAATTGTTGACTAACACGAGGTAAAAATTAATGAAACCTATTTTTCAAGGTAGTGATCCGTATAAGCGCTGGTATGACTTGGTACCAGCAACGCTCAAGAGCCATGCACCGGAATGGGGGAAAATACCCCGGTCGGATTTTGACTCAGATGAATTGGTAAATTTATCTCGTGACGCCAGGGTTTTTGTAGATAGCTTTTATGGCACGATCAACACCCCTGATTTGGCTTTGCTTTATCCAATATTGAACCAGGTTGAAGTTAACGTCAAACAGGCTGGTGAAGGACAGGTGCAATTAAGGTTGGCTACGCATACACCTGGTTTCGATCATTTTTCCTGGAGGTTTGACAGCCTAAGTTGGCAATCAGGCTTGGATACAGCACTTTGCTGGACCCTTCATGAAGGTATTAATCGTTTTGAAGTACAAAGTGTTAATAAGGCTGGAAAGCAAGGCCGCATAACAAATTTAGAGATTCTGTTTTATGGCGCCGAAATAACTGAAATAAAACTTGACAATGGGCATGCTGATCCTCCTGGAACGCCTTTTTTATGGGAGGACTTCACTCATCCCACATTGGTCCGTTTACGTGAAAAATACAGTTTAGACGATATCATCAAATCAGGCGAGACAGACCTTGAAAGAGCGATTCTTCTACGGGATTGGGTTAAATCACTTTGGGATCACGACCAACCAATTTTCTCTCCCCCTTGGAATGCTGAATATATCCTCGATAAAGTCACTAAACACATCGAATATTTTTACTGTGTCCATTACTCTGTAGTGTATATGCAATTGTGTATGGCACTTGGCATTCCTGCACGACTGATCAATTTACATAGGGGCATATGCGATGCCCCCCTCGACGGGCGGGGCTATGGCAAAGAGACTAAAGAAGAAGCTCCTTGTGATGAACATGTATTAAATGAAGTCTGGTTGGATGACATTAGCAAATGGGCTGTGATCGATGTGGATTTCGATATCCATTATGAACAAGATGGCCAGCCATTGAATGCTTACGAAATCCATGAATTATTAATCACTGATCGGCTTGCGGATTTGCAGCCATGTGAGGGCCCCTTGGCTTACAAATTACGTAGCAGTGATGATTTCTACCAGTTAAAACTTCCGGTTTATTATACGCATTTCTGTATTTTCTGGAGGAATAACCATATAAGCGATAGTGAAGGTCCCACTCAGATTCTCCATTTCGTTGATGATAAAACGCCTCCGATGCTATGGTGGCAGGGAGAAGACCTGCGTCATCGACCTCAAATAATTGGACCAATTGGTATAAGCTGGCCATATTCACAGCAAACGCCAGTACTCAATGATATGAATGCAGCCAGCCACTGGGCATCTGCTGAGACCCCCGATCCACACTGGGTGGAGTTAGTATGGGAATCACCAAAGAAAATCAGTCATGTCCATTTGCTATGGGCAAAATGCTGGGGTAAATATTTTAATTCCAGGCATATTCTGATTCAGTCAAAACATAATGAAGAATGGCAAACTATTGCTGAGCACCATGCAGACAATGAAAGAGCGATGGATCTTATATCATTTTCACCGATCGAAACCGACTCGATACGCATTGTCCAACCTATAAACGGTGGTAGTCTGGAATATCCTCAGCGGCTCTGGTTAGCAGAGGTTGGTGTTAATTAGAGAGCACCTGTTACTCAGGCTTAGCCATGTAATCGATCTAAACGCTACATTTGCACATTCTGGAAATTAATAGGCCTGCCATCGGATAGAAAGCAGGATATATTAGGATATGAAACAACAAATCACATTTGCATTCGCTGCTGATCCTCATGTGGATTCTCTCCATACTAGGGATTGGTTAATCGAGGACCTGGGCAGGATCAGGGGTGTTGAATTTATCGTTATCGGCGGAGATCTCACCTGGTCTGGTAGCCTTCAAGAATTTAATTGGTACAAATCTGCAATAGAGACATCATTAGTGCCGGTTTATAGTGTGTTTGGCGGTCATGATGGTAATGAATTATTGTTTTCTGGTGCTGCTGATGCTATAGCAAATTACCGCAAGGCCCTTGGCAACCCATGGTATGCATTTGATGCTGGTCATGCCAGAGCAATGTGTACAATCCCACCCCTTGATTTTAATACACCTGGAGAGTTTGATTATTTAAAACCTGAACAATGGCAGATGCAAGAAAAGTGGTTAGCAGAAGAAATACAAAACCTTCCTGATGACAAACCCTTGCTTATGTTTCAGCATATGCCAACCACGCGGGATTGGCCCGCATATCTTGGTCTTAATCCATTGGCAGTATTCATGGGTCACTGGCATCTATTGAAGGTTTGGCGCCAGAATGGTACTTTATTTGCCTCAGTGCCACCTATTTCTGTTGCAGGGTATGGTGGTTTTCCGCGCGGTTATTTTCAATGCTCCTTAACTGGGCATGATTTAGAAATTCGCTTTAAAACATTGGATGAAAAACCTGCCCCTCATTTTTTTCTGGGTCAGAAGGATAATTCAGATAAAAGTGAGGTAAAAACCTCAGACTATGTGTGGGCGTTTGAAACTGGTGGGCACCACTTCTTAAACTCACCGGTATTGGTTGACAGGCGGGTTTATTTGGCTTATGTTCACGAGGATATTCAACACAGTACATTGATATGCATATCTGTTGATTCTGGTCAATGCATTTGGAAATCATTTATAAAGGGAGCCGTGTTCAGTACGCCTGTGGTGTCTTTAGACAAAGTACTGGTAATGACAGTAGATGGCACTCTGCGCGCCTTCAACCTGGAAGATGGAATACCCGTATGGACTGTGGCGGTGGACTCTAACGTTCACCGCTGGGCAATGGATGGGTTCTCAGTAAGTGATGAATTGGTTTTCCTTCGGACGACCGAGCATGTCGTGGCTATTCAGGTGAAGGATGGCGCAAATGTCTGGAAAACTTCTTTTAAACACCATGATTGGGTAGGATCGCGGGGGAAACCCCTGGCTTCAGCCACTTGTGTATTTGTACCAGCCGTACTTGGTAAAGGTGTAACCTGTTTCAACCGTATGAATGGCGAAGTGGTGTGGGAAACTGACGATCGTGATTGTCTTGAACGGTTGACCGGCGGTTTAGCGTTGGATCCATCAGAAGATAAATTATTCTGCGTAGCTTTTAATATTAAAGGAATTGAGACCCCAAAGACAACAGAAGAAGGTCGCTCTGGTTTTTCGTATGGCGGACTAATTGCGATAAACGCCAAAACAGGAGGAATCATTTGGCGTAATTTAATTAGCTCTCATAATTTTACCCACCCTGTTATCGCTGGCGAGTTAATTCTCCTGAGTGATACCGTCACTGGACGCTTAATAGCCGTTGATATTCATACAGGCGAAGAGCAATGGACGTTTAGAAGTGGCCCGCCGATTCAATGTGTGTCGGGGAATCGTCGGAATATGCCAGGGATTGCAGGTGCTCCTTCTGTTTTTGAAGACCAAGTGTATACAGGTGCTGCCGATGGAACCGTCTATGAACTGAAACTATCCGACGGCAAAGTTATTCGACAATTTTTTCTGGGTTCAGCAGTACATGCAACACCAGCAGTGAATCAACATTTGATTATTGTTCCAACAAGCAGTGGCACTGTGGTCGCGATCCATAGATAACCATCAAAGATGATTGATTCCCGATGAGACCCGAGCAAGATTTCAATGAGATGGAACAACGTAGATCTCATGTGACCTATGACGATCTATTGCAGGGTTTGTGGAAACTGGGCATTTCACCTGGCGATCATCTTGTGGTTCATTTGGCATTATCAAGTTTTGGTTATGTTGAAGGTGGGGTAAATACCCTTATTGACGTGCTTTTAAAAGTGATTGGAGAGGAAGGCACCTTATTAGCACCTTATTTTGTCAACTACAAAGATAGTGATGAACTATTTGATCTTAGTATTTTGCCTCCTCCAGTGACAGGTGCTTTGCCAGCGACATTGATCACCAGGTCTGGCGCCAGAATAAGTGCTCAGCCAAGCCATGCCGTCGTGGCGATAGGCGCGCTTTCTGAAGTTCTCACTCAAAATCAAATGTATAAAACGCCGGTTGGCATCGGCAGTCCTTTCGATAAATTAGCAAAAGCAAATGGAAAGGTGCTTTTATTGGGAGTTAACCAGAAAGCCAACACAATGATACATACCGGCGAAGCCTATGCTAATTTGCCCTTTTGGGGTAAGCCCAGGCCCGATTTGCCAGAGGGACGCTGGGTTAAACCATTGGGGGAGGAAAAGCGTTGGGTCAAATTGGTTGGTATTCCAGGTTGTAGTAGTGGTTTCGAAAAAATCACACCGTTTATTGAAGAACGCAACTTGATTCACTCAATCCGGATTGGTTCTGCCAATTGTCGGGTAATGAACGCCCAATCATTAATCCAGGCAGTGGTGGATTTCCTGAAAGAAGATCAACGGCGATTGTTTTGTGATCGCCCTTCATGTACATTTTGTAATTGGGCCTCCGAGTTTTTATAAACGGAGGCCCAAAAATATTTAAAAAGGATTAACCCCTTATGAAAATAGATGCACATGTTTTTATTGGCACAGGCAAACACCTTCAACTTTCTGTTGATGATTTATTACATCGCATGGACGATGCAGATGTTGGCATGGCAATTGTTAGCCCGGTCGACCATTACATTTCCGTAAACAATATACAAGGCAATGATTTGGTCATTAATGCGATTAAGACTCACCCCGATCGTTTGATAGGACGGGCAGTAGCGAACCCCTGGTATGGTGAAAAAGCCATCAAAGAATTAGAGCGAGCTTTTTCTGAAGGCTTAACGGGCTTAATGCTTCACGCACCTTATCAGGGGTTCAGATTATCGGATCACATCGTTGACCCCTTGCTCACTGTTGCTGAAAAATATCAGGCGCCGGTCTATGCACATACGGGAACTGCCGGCTTGGCAGAACCACTCCACGTTATCGAACTGGCAAGGCGGTTTCCAAAACTAAATTTCATTATGGGGCACTCCGGCTCAAGCGATTACAGTGAAGATGTTGTTTTCGCGAAGGAGTTCCTGGATAATGTCTGGCTGGAAACCTCTCGTAATGGCCCCGCTAATTTTAATATGTTTAAAATTCATGGGTTGACTCATCGAATCGTCTTTGGCAGCAGTGCACCTGAATATATCCCCAAAATCGAAATTGAAACCCTGTGTGATGTATTTACCGAAGCAGAAGATCAGACAAAGATATTGTCAGTGAATATTAGGGAAGCTTATCGCGGAAGGTTTATATCATGATTGTTGATGCCCACACCCATATCGGCCTTGAAATTCAAGGCTTCGTAGAAAATAAGAATATTTATGGTGTCAAGACGACATCGGAAGATCAATATTTAAAAGATTACAAAGCACTAGGTGTGCAAGCATGTTTTGTTTTTGCCTCTCATTCTTTCCGGCTTAATTCATTATGCCGGGCTGAAAATGAGGCGTTAGCGAAATTTAACCGTCAATATCCTGATCAGATTTATGCTTGGGGAACAGTCTCACCAGCCCTTGAAGAAAAGAAACTCCGTGAAGAAATTCGGTATGCAATTAAAGATTTAGGCCTGTACGGATTAAAATTTGTACCTATTTGTCAGGGGGTTTCGATAGCTAACCGGGGTTTTGACATCATCGCCGAGGAAGCGATTGACCTTGATGTCCCCGTGACGACACACGATGGTTCTCCAGAATATTGTTCTGCAATCCAGGTTGCTTATTATGCTCGAAAGTATCCTAAATTGCGAGTATTAAGTGCCCATGGTGGATTAAGAGAGTTATGGCCGGATTTCATCGATGCTGCAAAGGAGCTGCCAAACCTTTTCATCTGCCTCAGCGGTCCAACGCAATGGGGCATTCAATCACTATATGATGCCCTGGGGCCTGAGAAGTTGCTCTTTGGTAGTGATGGAGGGTGCGGACCTGCGTCAATCACTACCGCTTACTTGCGCCGGATTGATTTGATGGATGCACCTGAAGCGCATAAAAGAATGATCCTTGGCGAAAATGCTTTACGATTTATCAATAAAGAAATTTAATAACCGATGAAAACCTGTAAACTTGACGCCGATTTTAAGCAAGTCCTCGTTGACCATCTTTCTACGCCTATCGGCATTATAAGTCAAAGCAGCCCACGTGAGGGTGAAGAAGGCAATTTGCAACTATTAATTGTTGGCAGAATGACTCAAAATGGTTCGCGTGTGCATGCAACTCGGGTTCCTGGTTATTTTTCCCACCCGTTTTGCGATGATCCAGAACAAGATTATGAGAATCGACCATCTGTGATCGGTGAAATGGATATTTGTGTTGGTTTGCTGTAAGGAAATTATGACCGGGTGATTTTTACATTGATGATCTTTTTGGAAAAGAAGGGATGCAGGCTGCTCTCTTGAAAGGCATAGAACTCCAAACACCCGTTGAGCGGAAGGCTGTTCATGGTATTCTAGCTCAGGAAGTACCCGGATATATTACTATGATCGACGAGAAACTCGTTGTCTCGGAGGTGAAACGGGACCGTCAATGAGGAGGCATTGAGTCCAGTCGACAATTTGTTGATGACAAGGATTGCCATATGCTGAGAGAGGAAAAGTGAAAGAAAAGAAACAAAATCAGCGTTCTTACAGATTTTTTATCAAGGGATGGATGTTGCCTTGTTAAAATGGATGTTCTGCGCCTTTAGTACGATGTTTAAACAATTCTTAAATCACACCCGTTTCAATATTAACCAGATGTGTTAGAAGATATAAAGCATTATGTACAAAATAACAAGTAAGTGTTCTTCAATAATGCAAACTGATAACAACGGCGATTAATGACTATTGCATGGAGAGCTGAATTATTGTTTAACATCAGGAATACCATTAAAAATATGTTACGCCTTCCGCCTGAGCATAATGTCCATCCTCAGGTCAGGAAGGAATTCAAGAATAATTTTCTCTCGAATATGGTCTATATTGCCGTCTTTGATCTGGGAGAGAGCTTCATATCGACGAATACGATATTGCCAGTTTTTGTCAGCATGATCACCGAATCTGCGCTGATTGTGGGTATGGTGCCAGCTATAATCCGCTCCGGTTCTCTGATCCCGTCCTTTTTCTTGGCCCCTTATGTCAATGGTTTATCAAGAAAAATTCCTTTTGCGAAAACGACTGCTCGTATTTCTCATATATTGCCCTTCTACATATTAGCAGGAACGCCTTTTTTATTAATTTTTCTCCCGCCTGCGATTGTGGTCTGGATTTTTATGTTTGCTGTCTTGTTTCGGGGATTTTCAGTTGGTGTCTCAAATTTGCCCTGGTATGAGGCTATTGCGATCGTTATTCCTGGTCAGGTCAGAAGCCGATTCTTTGGTATCTCAGTTCTGGCTGCACAAGTTCTTGGGACAATCGGATCTGTTATCGCCGGGTTTATCCTGGCAAATCTTATTTTTCCCTTTAATTTTGGTGTTAACTTTTTGATCGGAGCCACTTTTATTAGTTTTTCGTTTTTTATGTTCAATAGAACAGTCGAACCTGAAGTGTTTGATGAACCCGACCCTCCACAACCTATCAGTAAAGAGAATAAATCCTTACTCGATTTTTCAAAAATAACCCTTGTGCTCCAGACTGATCATAATTTTCGAAAATTTATTGCAAGCAGATTATTATTCCAGCTCGGAAACATGCCAATTTATTATGTGGCAGTTTTTGGCATTAAAGAATTTAACCTGGGCAATGAATACGCTGCTGTTTTTTCCGTTATTTTAATCCTAAGCGGCATGGCTGGCAGCATATTATTATCCATGAAAGGAGACCAATTGGGTCCCCATGCAGTTCTTTTGTTAACGAGCTGGATTCGATTCTTGATGATTCTTGTGGCTTTACTGGCACCGACGATCGGATGGTATTACCTGGTGTTTGTATTTTTTGGGTTAGGTGAAGCAGCTATGAATATCAGTGAGCTGATTTTTGCAATGGAACTCGGTCCCGAGAGAGATCGGTCAATTTATATTGGGGTTTCGCGCAGTTTGCCGGGAATAAGTGTGTTGGCTTCCCCTGTCGTCGCTGGATTATTGGTCGATTCGATAGGGTATCGTATGATGTTCCTAGTCGCTTTAGTTTTATGTCTTATTGGGATTTTCATTCTGATGAGTGTTAAAGACACCAGAATAGTTTTAGGTCAATAATGTGCTTGATAAAAACGTTATCACCATTAAACGGAAAGCAAAGCAACAATGATGACAAATCGTAAACATCAGTTACCCCACGGAGACATGGATTATGAGCAAATTGTATTTTTCTGAACAGGGATACATTATTCCAACCCTGTGCGAAGAACTCACCACTTTTAGGCGGGCACGCAAAGTTCTTAACTTGCCAGCCACAAACCAAAACGCAAAATTATTCCTTCTCGCAAGGCCCTATCCTGGCACAGAATACCCCCTCAGAATTTCGGTTAACCAGGTGGAAATACAACCCTTATTATCGAAACATGCAAAGTCTTATATTTGGTTTGAAGTTCCTTTAGCCTCTAATCTTCTTAAGCAGGGTGAGAACATTTTTGAGTTTTGGAGCGACAGCACGGCTATGAATGCCTGGTCATTAGGACTTGAATCGGGCCATGCACACCCCAACAGTTTTATCAGTGATGATTGTGGCCAAAATTGGCGGGCAGAAAAAATGGGCTTCCAAAATGTTGTTTTGGGGGAATATGTTGTTCGGGTTAGGCTGGAAGAAGGTCAGGATCCCGACCCACCCCGGATGATTTGGGAAGATCTAACTTCGCCTCGAACTTTGAGCCTAAGAAAGCAATTGCCCGAACAAGCGATTCATGAGACAAATTTAATGAAACAGGTTCGTATCCTCACGGCATGGCTGAGCACATCCTGGCCGCATGTTGATACATATGTTTCCTCTTTGTATACCCCCTGGGATGCAGAGACGATCCTTGCTTGGGGAAAATATCAATTGGGGCATGACCAGAGAACACCCGTTACGATGTGCGTTCATTATGCAGTGGCATTTGTTTCATCCTGCATGGCTTTGCAGATTCCTGCCCGTTGTGTCATCGGTACGGACTCGATCAACGGTTTTGGCGGACATTTTTTGGCAGAAGTATGGTTCGAAGATTTCAATAAATGGGTTCTGGTTGATCCCAACCTTGATGTGATATTTGAAAAATCTGGCGTACCACTTTCACTCGATGAACTACGAGCCAGCGGAGATTCTGCTTTAGATCTGGCGGTTTGGGGACCTGGCACTCGTTACCAGAAGCGATTTCCTCATATTGAAGCCTTTATTAATAGTTCGCAAATACAAAGTACGCAATGGGCTGTTCACCGCAGTATTTGGCCTCGCACAGATTTTCTTACCCGCCCCGAGTTATCACCGCCCGCTCATGGGGCAACAGCATATAGTGAAATAAATCTCATTTGGGAAACGAAAGATCTGCATGAAGGTCTGGGGATGTTCCCATATTTCGCAGACAAAGAATATTTTAATAACAGGCCTGATTATTTGATGGTTTGATTGGAGCAACAAAATGAAAATTAAGCAATGCACCGCTTATAATCACAAGAATTGTGAAATAAGCCAAGAAAAATGGGCATCCTTTACTCGTCGAATGCAATCTGAAGATTGGCTTGTTGACGATACTTTAGTAAATGACTGGCATTCATTTGATTGTTTGCATTACAACAAGAATGATGGCCTGGTTTACGCAGGTCTGACCGCAATGAACGGTGATTTCTTTTACACTTTCAACCCTGAGAATGGTCATTTTGAATCGTTGAAATTCCCAAACACGGGTGATCGCTATGCCCATAAAATCCATTTTGGATTGCAGCAAGATTCTGCAGGCATTTTTTATGGAGGTGTTGCCACATTGAGCGATGTGGACATTTGGCCTAATGCACAGGGCGGACAGTTATTTCGATACAACCCGTCTAACAAGAAATATCAATTGTTAGGAATACCCATTCCCAATGACTATATTCAAGGTATAGTGCTTGATGAATGCAGAAACAGAATTTATGGGAATACATTTCCTGGTCGTAATCTTTTTTGTTTTGACATGGAAACAGGTAAAACTCGTATTCTGACAAATTTTGGTGCCACACTTTCAGAGGCTGTCATCATGGATACTTCAGGTGGGATTTGGCACAATTATCATCTGGCTCAATGGGCAAATCGGACCCCCTTATTGCGATATAGTCCTGAAACAGACTCGATAGAATTTCTTAACCTCGACCTTCCGGATGCGCAAAATCTTGGTAGAAGTACCATCGATTCATACGTCCGAACGGAAGATCAGAACGTTTATATTGGCGGAATTGATGGCTCTCTATCTATACTTTTGCCTGATGTCCCTTCGATCACTTATTTAGGAAGACCTGCGCCTGGAAAACGAATAAAAGGACTGGCAGAAGCGCCAAACGGGCTTATATTAGGCGTTGCGGGCTCGGAGTATAACACTGTTTTATTTTCATATCATCGTGATAAAAATTCTTTTGACATTCTTGGACCGGTACAAGACAGCCGGAATGGCAAACGTGCCTGGTTAGTTCACGATCTTTGTATGGTTGATGAAACCACGCTGGTCGCAGCCGAAACGGATAATCCTCACCGAGCAAGCAGTCTTTTTGTTTTGAGGTTGTCTGTTTAGGTTTGTTGGGTTGCTCATGAAAATTTTTCTCTTTTAGTCAGAGAAGGAAAACGCATAAGGAGATATGTAAATGGTTTTTGATGGCAAGATCTACTTCAACTATTCATTGGATTGTGAATTGCCACCGGAGCCCCCGTTTGGCGGACCCAAAACCTGGGAATTTGCTGAAGAATCAGTCACAGGATTCATTGAAGTTATGAATGATTGGGGTTTGCTTGATGGTGCTTCTCTATTTGTTTACCCGGATGTTGCCAGGAGGCAGTCGGCACTTTATCGGCAACTGGCAAATGAAGGTGTTGAAATTGCGTTACATCTCAATGGTATGCGTTATTCGAAAATGAAAACACCCGCCTGGTTAGGGTCTTTATCCTATGAAGATCAATATGAAGCCTTACGCATTGCCAAAGAAGATCTCGAAAATGTGATAGGAAAAGCCTGCCTGGGTTACCGCGCATGCTATACCAGTGCGAATGATGATACATTTCCTATCCTCGAAGCACTGGGGTTTTTATGGACAAGCACAACAGCCGTTGGGACTTACAAACCCGAAATATATGCCTGCTGGAAAGGAGGTTGGCCATTTCCACATTATGCTTCGCGGAAAAGCCGGCTCATTCCAGGAGATTTAAAGATCTATGAAATCCCAAAAACTCGAGGTCGCAGTGTGTTTTTCGAGAACAACCCTGACCGCCCATTAGATTTACGAGCGGAAACCAACCCAGCAATAATTGGTCCTGATGGTGAGAAATTCAGGATGGTGATTATGGAAAATCTTGAAGAAATGGAAAAATGTAACCAACCCATTCGAGTCATTATGAGCGGGAGCCATAATACCGGTCTCTTTGGCGACCGAAATAGTCTTTACTACAATAACTTACGGCTCTTTTGCCAAATCGCCAGGGATTGCTGTGAAGCATTGAGCTATGAATTTATTCCAAGTAGCTTCTTATCGGTTGCGTGTATTGCTCAAAAGCTGGATGTTTTTTAAACATATTTTTTCGAGGAAGTGAGCATGTTATTGCATCGGTTGGGAAAAGTGGACGTTGAACCTGCAGAGCCAGTTACTGTTGGATCGGTTGGTTAATGGATTTTTTCTGTTCAGTTGGAAGTTGTATGATCGATGAAAGTGGAGCGATAAAAGGCGATCAACGATGTGCCAGTGATTGGAAGGAACCCCAATTTGCAACGATGAGAGAATCGGGTAGCACAGCAGATTGGACAGGCAGCGACGCAAGACGATCCATGTATTTATTTTATATATAAGAAAAACAGGAACAATAAAACTTCACAAGAATATGAGTATGCCGCCTTCCGAAAATGGATTGCCTGTTTATAAGGCTGATGAGAAAATAACAACAGCAGAGAAATTAAGGAATCTTCCTTGGTATCTTGCGTTTGTCGCCTCAAACTCAGTGGCAATCAACTTAACATTCATTGGATCGATATTTGTTCTGTATCTTAATGAGCTGGGGTTTAACAAGACGTTATTAGGCGCCGTTCTTTCTTTGGTGCCATTTGTTAACATTTTCTCCATTTTTATTGCCGACAAAATTTCAGAAATCGGTGCTCGAAAAGCTTTTTTATCGAGTTTTGCAATTCGTTTTCTAATCTGGTTACCGATAATTCTTTCGCCCTGGGTCAGACAACAATTTGGTCAGGTAATGATGGCAATTTTGGTCATCGTCATCGTGTTTGTGTTTTCCTTTTTCCGAATGATTTCTTCAGTATCAATAATGCCTTGGAATCAGGAAATTATTCCCAAATCCATACGGGGGGTGTTCTCAGCCAAACAATTGGCGATATCCAATGCTATCAATATTCTTACAGTAGCATTGGCAGGTTTATATATCGCACGTTCAGAGGGTATTCAGCCTTTTAATATATTATTTGTCATTGGTGTGATTTTTGGCCTTATTTCAGCCTGGATTTGTACACGATTTCCTGGAGGGTCACCCAAACAAGGAATTGAAAAGCCATCCTCTATTGTTGAAAATTTTAGAATCCCTGTTAAAGATAAAAATTATATGAGGTTTGTCCATGGTATAGGATGGATAACTCTTGCGGAGTCACTGTTTTCATATGTGGCTTTATTCATGAATGAAGAAATTGGATTGAGCGCTGGGAACGTTGTGTTATTACAGACCGGAGTAATGGTAGGCGGTGTGTTAACGAGTTTTATCTGGGGTTGGGCTTCTGATCGCTATGGAAGTAAGCCAGTTTTGCAGATTAATATGGTTCTGACAGCAATTTTACCCATATTGTGGTTTATTACACCCTATCGATCAAATTTTAGTTTTATTGTCGCATTGGGGATTTCTTTAATTCAAGGAGCCTCTCAGATGGGACGTAATATTGGTGGAGCACGTCTACTCTATAATCGTTTGGTTCCGATTAAATTCAGCACTCCCTATTTTGCCCTGTACAACGCCAATTTAGGTTTGATGATGGGATTAAGTCAAGTATTTGGGGGCATACTATTGGATTCTTTGGACAATATCTCGGGGTCAATCAGACAATTCCCGATAAATTCCTATAGTATTCTATTTGGGCTGATATTAATTTTTTCGTTTATTGGAATTATGGTCATCATGACCGTAAAAAGTGAGGGTGAAGTTAGTGTGGGCGAGTTTGTCAGCTTATTCTTTAAGGGAAATCCTTTGCTTGCATTTGAATCGCTTATTGGTTACAGCCGACCTAAAAAGGAACGAGAAACTATTAACCTGACTGAGCGTTTGGGTAGAACCCAATCTTATTTGGTAATTGACGAATTGCTGTCGACATTAAAAGATCCCCGGTTTTTTGTGCGATATGAAGCAATTATCTCGATTGCCAGACATCATCCCCACCCAAAATTAACGGAAGCAATCATCGAGATTTTGAATGGCAATGATCCAGCTTTAAGTGTCATCAGCGCCTGGGCATTAGGACGCATAAAGGATCCCAAAGCTTTGGAAGCTTTGCGGCATTCCGCTGTTCATTCAGAGTATCGTTCCGTGCGTGCTCATTGTGTCAGGTCTTTAGGCGCTTTAGGAGATCGCGAATCCATACCCCTCATTTTGGCGTTATTTCAAAATGAAACAGATCGAGGATTATTACAAGCTTGCGCCTCTGCACTGGGGCATTTGGGTGAAGCCTCTGTTTTTGATGACCTCATCGATTTAATGCTCTCGAGTACCGTAAAGGAAAATCGGGATGAGTTACTATTAACACTGGCAAGGTTAATTGGAAACGAAGATGATTTTATCTTGATTCACAGACAGTTGACTGAAGATTTCTTCACCAATGCTTCTATCATCATACATGCTTTGCGGATTGGCACAGATACTGATCTTGATCCTTTATTAATTTCAACCTGTTCGTCCGAATTTGCAAAAGGAAATATGGAAAGTGCATCCCAGATGTTATTAGAAATCTCACACCGCTTATTTGAGGGAGCCGATAATGCATTATTAAATGCCTTGTTGCACAGGTTTTCAACCCATATCGAAGGAAACAATGAAAACCTGAGAAATTTATCATTGTTGATGATCTTTGCTGTTTTTAGCATTACTGAAAACAAGTAAATCTTAGCAGGTGTATTTTTTGATCGTGCTCCGTACACTTACTACAAAGGCTGTGCCTTTTTATCAATAGCCGCTGGATTTATACAGCCCATATGCGGATGGAACTTTATCAGCATGATCGGTTTGTTTTTACCACCAAAAAATATTCTATAAGCTGATTTTTCTTCGGGGGCAATTCCCCCAGGGTTATCATACCCGGGGGGATGGTTGGCATTCCATTGATTTACTGGGGTGAAAAAATGATGGGCCTGTTTCTATAAAGCGTATCCAGGACGGGTTAGCACTCACCATTCATCAACGCTCCTTGTGCCATTCTCAGCTTTTCTTCACCATTGAAATAAGTTTGACTATTTTAAATAATTAAGCAATAATATAAGTAAATCGTGTGAAGTATTGCTACTCCCATTAATGTCATATTCACAATCAAATCATTTCACTTTGGAGGACGCTATGAAAGCGTTAAAAATTGTTTTTGGTTTGTTGATCATCCTGGCGCTGATCAGCGCACCGGCGGTGATCGCCCAGGAGGGCGATTTCCCCTGGCGCGAGGCGCCACCCGAAGGCACCGTCTACGAGCCGTCTCCTGATTTTGATCCTTATCACCGGGTTGACGACAACCCGCCCATTGACGGCGACATCGAGCAGTTAATCGCTGAGAAACAGCAAGCGCTACTCGAAAGCGGCATCATGACTGAACTCCCTGAAATGGAGACCTTCACGCCTCCACCGCTTTCGCCGGAAGACATGGGTGGCATCGATGATGTTAAAGCGGACCCAGCCCTGCAGGAATCCTTATGGCCGGCAATCGAAGAGCAGAAGGAGGACGCCCCCCCCTCAGCAGACTCTCCGGAGGATGCAAGAGCGGTGAAAATGGTGGGGGCTCCCATTCCGATTGCCACAACGATTGATATCGATGAGTGGTGGCCGGCGGTGGCGCATGGCGGTGATCATTATCTGGTTGTCTACGTGAGACAGGGCAATATCTATGGAAAAGTTTATTCTAACACGGGCGAGTTAAAAAACACCATCACCATTGCTGATTGGGCAGCCGATTGTGAGTTTCCCTCCGTAGCCTATGAAGCAAAAAGCGGCCTGTTCGTGGTGGTCTATGAATATCATTTTTCATCCTCTGATTATGATGTTGTCATTCAGCTTGTCTCCCCGACGACTGGGAACATCGGGGATGCATATTGGGTCAGCAATAGTGTCTATCATGAATGGTACCCGGATGTGGCCTGCAAACACACCAACGGCACTTGCCTGATCGCCTTTCAGCATAACCAGGAGGGCCGAATCAAGGGTCGTTTCTATACCATTTCCAGCAGCGGGATAACTCACGGGAGCACCGTAAGAGACCTTTCGGATGCAACGGGCGCAAGTTTTCCTCACCTGGCCTGGGGCGTCGGGAGGGGCCTCTACATGGTCACTTATGATTGGTGGTCCGGTGTTAAGTATTCTGCCAGCTACACCAAGGTCTATGATCACCCGGTGGCCGGGGGCAACCAGTACGTTCATTTCGATTCCTACGTAGCCGCGACTTTCCCAAATGCCACGTTTAATAGCGATGTGACCTACGACCCCTGCACCGAGAAGTTTTTGGTCTCTTTCTACCACCTTTTTTCTTCTACCGATCGCGACCCGTGGGTTGTTGCCAAGCTTTCCACAACGAGTGCCGCGGGCTTTCCCCCGTTTACTATTGCCTATACGACTCAAAATGAGTATGAGGGCGGCATCAGCTTTGTGACCGACAGTCACCTGAAGCCCTTTTGTGGGTCCATGGACAATCTGGTTGTCACCTATATTAACGATTCGGTGGGAGTTAAGGCAGCAGAACTGCGCGGCAACAGCAGCACCACCAACCCGATCTATGTGCGGGACGCCACAAGCCTGCAGTTGATCGTAGATAAGAACTATGCGGTCTACAAGAATCAACGCACTGCCATATCAAGCGGATCGCAGAAGGGAGAGCTGTTCACCGCCTCTTCGGGGAAATGGGGTCCTCCATCACCTTGGACCGATCTTGATGTGGAAGGTCAAATTGTCGCAATTAGCGGGCGTGTATACATCCCGCTTTTACGGCGTTAAAAGGGCCAGGGAGTCGCGCCCAGCCGATCGTCGGCGACAGCAAATTTCGTTTGGTTAACAAGGTGTGCCCATCCCAGGGCACACCATCCATGCGGCTAACGCCCCGGCTTTCGCCCAGGAGATACGCTGACCAAAGCGGGGCAGGTTGTCGTAACCTGCCCCGGTGACCGACCGATGTTTTTAGGTTCAGCTAAAAAACGGTTGAAGCTACAGCCAGCCGCGCAGCTCCATCGCCTTAACCACTTTATCAATCGCCACCATGTAGGCGGCGTCGCGCATGTACACATCCTGCGCTTTGGACATATCGTACACCGAGGCGTAAGCCTGGGTCATTTTGTCATCCAATTTTTCCAGCACCTCGGTCTTGGTCCAGTAGAAGTTCATGTCATTCTGGACGCCCTCAAAGTACGAGGTGGTCACGCCTCCGGCGTTACACAGGAAGTCGGGGATCACAAAAATGCCGCGCGCTTTCAACACCTCATCTGCCTCAGGGGTGGTGGGACCGTTGGCGCCTTCAGCCAGGATCTTCACCCGGCTGTGGATCTTCTTGACTGATTCACCATTGACCTGTCCTTCCAGCGCCGCCGGGATGAGAACGTCCACCTCTTTGGCGATCCATTCATCGCCAGCTTCGATCGTATATCCGGCGCTTACCGCCTGGTCCTTGTTGATCGATCCATACTGATCGGTGATGCTCACTAAGAAATCCAGGTCGATGCCATCATCCTTGCAGACCGTATAAGAGGCGCGATCCTCACGATCCCAATAGCTGACACAGATCACCTTTCCGCCCAGTTGTTTGATAAAGCCTTCCGCCGCAAATTGAGCCACGTTGCCAAAGCCCTGGATCGCTGCCGTGGTCTTGGTCGGATCAATCTTGAGGTGCTTCATGGTTTCACGCACGGTGTAGATCACGCCGTAGCCTGTGGCTTCTCGCCGACCGAGGGAGCCGCCGCCGCCCACCGGCTTGCCGGTGATCACGCCCGGAGTGTACTGCCCGGTGATGGTCGAATATTCATCCATCATCCAGCCCATCATCTGCGCATTGGTGCCGACATCGGGCGCAGGAACGTCCTGCCGGGGTCCAATATTGCGCCAGATGCTGCGCACATACGCCCGGCACAGGCGCTCTTTTTCGTCCATGGACAGGGTTGCCGGGTCGACGACGATGCCGCCCTTGCCGCCGCCCAGGGGAATATCGGCAACGGCGCATTTCCAGGTCATCCACATGGCCAGGGCGCGCACGGTATCCGCGGTTTCACCCGGATGAAAGCGGATGCCGCCTTTCGCCGGTCCGCGGGCATCATTGTGCTGCACGCGATAGCCCTGAAACACGCGAATACTGCCATCGTCCATCTGCACCGGCAAGCGTAGATGATATTCTCGCAGCGGAAACCGCAGGATCTCCCTGACCTGCTGGTCGAGTCCCAAAAGGTCTGCAACCCGGTCAAATTGCTTCTGAGCCATGGTAAAAGCATTGGTATGTTCTGACATAATTTCTCCTATCAATTGATGTTTATTAAGTGTCTCTGATCAGTCTTTGCAGGCAGTCAACGCATCTGCGTGTTGGTCATGATTAATCATACATGGGCACCTCGAATGAAGACCCGCGCGAAATTTAGCTCAGTTGTCTCAGGGTTAAGAACATGCCTGCTCCGTCGAGTTCTGAATCGAATTTTACCATAACTGAGATTTGATTTTCCGTCAATATGCATGCTGTAAAGCCTTCCGGATGCCATTCATCATGGTTCCGCTATGCAGGCTTTCCGCTAAGGCGATCGCAAAGTCAAACACATCTGCCAGACCCATGATGATTCACACATTGTAGGTGGAAAATGGAACTCCAGGCGCAGAAAATGCGTCTATATGACGAAAGAAAGCAGAAGATTGATATTCAAATCGTTTTTGGAGGAAGAAATGTCTAAAAAATTAAATTTATTGTTCGTCAGCATCCTGATTTTGGGCGCACTGGCTGCCTGCTCGCCGAAAGCCCCGTTCACCAGCCCGGATAGTAGCCGCACACTTTCGGTCAACGGAATCGGTCGGGTCACCGTCGTCCCCAACATGGCAACGATCAACGTCGGCGTTCATTCCGAAGCGGAAGTCGTCACCGATGCCCTGGAGGCTAACAGCGCCCAGGCGAATGCCATTTCACAGGTTTTGCAAAAGATGGGAATTGAAGAAAAGGATATTCAAACCTCGAACTTCAATATCTATCCGAACGATCGCTGGAATCCCATGACCGGAGAGGTGGAAGGTCGCTACTTTGCGGTTGAAAACACCGTCAATGTGACCGTGCGCGATTTATCCACCCTGGGTGAGGTGCTCAACGCAGTTGTAGAGGCAGGCGCAAATTCGATCTACGGGATTAGCTTCAACGTTGACGATCGTTCAGCAGCGATTGCCGAGGCGCGCGATTTAGCGATTGCGGATGCAAAGGTTAAAGCCGAAGCGATTGCTGCCTCCGCCGGCGTCAAACTGGGCGAGATCATCAGCATCAGCGTCTATGAATCCAGCACGCCCATCGGTTTCTATGATGGTATGGGTGGGATGATGGCCGCAGAAATGGACGTCCCCATCGCTGCCGGCACGCTGAGCGTTGTAATGGAATGCAACGTCAGCTACGCCATCAAGTAAGTCGGGTTGCTAAAAACTCCACACAAATAGAGACATGCGTCTGGGCATGTCTCTTGTGGTTTAAGCGTTTTAAGTTTTCATAAAAACTGGTCCAATTTACTTCCTACTGAGTATACTACTTACCCTAATGGGATTTGTTTAAGTCGTCAACAAATTCTGGTTTAGGTTTTTTTAAAATAAAGCATTAAATTGGAGGTTTGAATGCAAATTGTAACCGACAGCGGCTATGACCTTTCACCGCAACAAGAAGAAGGCCTCCCGATTCATTCGCTGCCGCTTAAGCTCACCTTGAACAGCGTATCTTATCGCAGCGGGATTGACATCCAGCCGGAGGAGTTCTACTCGATGCTGGAAAATACCGACGATATGCCCACAACGTCAACCCCATCCCCGGGTGAATTTCTTGAACTCTACCAAAAAATTGCTGAAACCGATACGGACATCCTCTCCGTTCACATCTCATCGGGTCTGAGCGGTACACTTGGCGTGGCGCAGGTTGCAGCGAGCCAGCTACCACACCTCAATATTCAACTGGTCGATACCCGTACGCTTTCTGGTGAAATGGGCTGGCAGGTCGAAGCTGCCGGGCGGGGCGCCCTTGAAGGATGGTCGCTGGAGGCGGTATTACAGCGCCTGGCGCAGATCCGGGCAGCATCAGAGATCATCTTCACCCTGCCCAACCTCTCGTACCTGATCCACGGCGGGCGGATCAGCCACCTTAAGGGTTTGCTGGCTAACCTTCTGGGGATTAAACCCCTGATCGGGGTTGATAAAGCCGACGGCAAATATTATGAACGCGGCAAAGCCCGCACCTTCCAGCGCGCCATTCAAGCCATTCCCGCTTACATCGCCAGTAAATTTCCAGAAGGCACACACCTTCGCGCCCAGATCGGCCATGCGAACAATCCCGATGCCGCCAGCAAGCTGCGAGAAGCCACAGAAGCCCTTTTTAAATGTGATTGGCTGCCTGATTTCACAATCTCACCTGTTCTGGGCGCACATACCGGGCGAGGTTTGGTCGGCCTGGTCTTTGCGCCGTTGAGCAGCTTGCCCGCCTGAGAATCAGCATTAACCTGCGCCCAAATCAGGCACTAATGCCTGAATACAAACAAAATAAAACAACCCCGAGGGACAATCATACAGCTCCTCGGGGTTGCCGTGATATTAAGCGTGGCTTATGGCATGGGGTTATTATTCGCCCAATCATCACCGAGGATAAAAATAATATCAAAACCAACATCCACCTCGTCATTGTAGTGAATGTTGAGGGATGTTAACCCTGAAATTTCTGCCAGAAATTTTAATGCATAGGGCTTGCTGTTATACAGGAATATTTTGCTGAACACCGTATACTCAGCGTTGGTCTCTTCCACGACATTGATGCCCTGCTCACGCAGCCAAGCCGCAGTCTGAGCTGCCAGGCCGCCATACGAGGACCCATTGCGCACAGAAACCCGTGCACCTTCCTCAGCGATGATATCGCGCAGATCACCCTCTGCAACAGGACCAAAGACATCTCCATCACCAAAAAGCTCATCGCGCAATAAACGGATTTTATCGGGCATCGGTCTGAGAATATCGAGCCCATCTTCTGATACAGCCATGGTGGTATATTCATTGCTGATCATCCGCGATTTGATGTCCGCGCGGTCGATATCGAGAACGGACCAACCCAGTTTGATTACCTCGTTAACCGACAGGTTGGTGTGGATGCCGGCGGAGATATCGGCATAAATCTGCGGCGCTTTAGCCACCAGTTTGGGCATCATATCAAATTCAAGAATGCGGTCCCGTACAGCGATAATAAAAGCCTGCTGTCGTTTTGCCCGGCCAAAGTCGCCGGCTTCACCAGCCCGCGAGCGCACATAAGCCAGGGCATATTCGCCTGGCAATGTATAGATACCCGGTTCAATGGTAATGGTGTTATCCGGGCCGCGGCGGTCCAGCACCATGGGCTCGTCAAAGGTCAATTTGACACCGTCAATGTGGTCGATAAAATCCACAAACGCCTGAAAATCAATTTGAGCATAATATTGAATGGGTACCCCTAAAAGTTCTTCAACGGTTTTCATTGCCAAACCCGGACCACCGCCCGGTAAATTATAAACCTCCCCCAGGTAATACGCGGTGTTGATCTTGTGATAATCAAATCCAGGGATGGGCACCCACAGATCCCGGGGGATTGATAGCATGCCGGCCGTATCATTCAGGGGGTCAAAGGTCAATAAAATCATGGTATCGGTACGCGGGGTCTCTCCCGCTTCCCAATCCCGGTAGTCCAACCCCATTAAAAGAAGATTAATTCGACTGATTCCATCCCAGGGCTCTGGTGTGGGCAGGTTGGCAGAGGGGACATACCCGGACGACGTTTTATCTGAGGTTAAGCCTTCCTGATCCCCGTTCGTCAACTGTGCGTTTATGATCGGGTCACCAGGTAGTGAAAACGTCTGGTTGGTAGCCACGATGTGCCAGGCAAAACGAAAGCTGAAGAATGATCCGACCAGCCCCAGCACCACCAAGACGCCGAGAATAATCCGGGTCGTTCGGTCCTTAGGGAAATTACGGGCAATGTTTTTAAAGAAGGTTTTCAATTGACTCTTCGTGTGTAAAAAAATATTTCAAGCAACTGGCACTGAATTGCAACAAGCAACCCGGGTTCAGACATGATCAATGCAATCCAGGGAAAAATAAGCTACCCAAACTCCGCTATTTAATCGGTGGGGGAGGAATCGGCAGGTCAGCCTTGTCAGTCTCAATCCATTTATCGCCTTCGTCGATCAACATCACCGGGATATCCTCAACGATAGGATATTTTCGACCGCACTCCTGGCAAATCAGCCAGCATTCCTGAAAATATTCAAGCAATCCCTCACTGTTTTGAACACAACTTGGGCAGCGTAACATGTCGAGCAATTCTTGATTAACCATCGAGCCTCCAGTAATCCAGCATCAGGTGCGTTCCTGAGCGACAGATTTTATTTTAATCTATCTCATCTGATCCGTCTACCACTTCAGATTAAGCCGTTCAATCTGATTTTTGCTCCGGGATGCCTTCCGTGCCGGGTCCATATTCGAAGATCGCCTGCCAGGGCTCGAAATGTGTGTAGAAGGCATCGGAAAAATAAACCTGGTCGTGCAGATAAACGGTGCGGGTGACACTGACATTCGCGCCATCAGCAGCGTAATCAACCTGCTTGATCGTGCCTTTGGGCAGGTCGGGATTCTCGCGATAAAGGGGGTCTGGCGCTTTAACAATGTTTGTCGGCCCTGTGGTATGCCAGTCCACAGTGCGCCCGGTGTTGGTGGAATAAAATTTCCAGGTCAGTGAAGCGCTTCCCACATAAGTTTCCATCAAAAGCCAGTGATCCGTGTCATTGGTGAACTTAAGATCAACAAACGGCACATAAACGGTGGCATCCAAACCGGCTAAATTGGGGTCTCGAGCGCCGTTGCTCAACAGCTCATAATACCCAACCCGGTAGGAATGGGCATGGCGCTCGTTGATGGGAAAGCCGGCAAAAAAGGCCGCCCGGAAGAGAGTAGTGCTCACCTGGCAAATCCCGCCACCGATGCCCTGGATGGTCTGGTCCCCGTAGATTATGGGCGCTTCAGCATAGCCGTTATCCAGGCTGATATTGCCCAATGCCTCTGCCATAGAAAAGGTCTCCCAGGGTGCGATCAACAAGCCATGAAAGCGACTGGCGCCGGCGCGGATATTTTGCACGCGGGTGCTTCCCGAATCAAAGAAATAAGAGGTGTATGTCTGCACCTGCTCGACAATTCCCAGCTCTTCCCCGGTCATATCATCGGTCACTGGCGGCTTGAGGGTGGTGAAGGTTAATGGGACCTCATGTACACCGTTTAGCAGTTCCGCATTGATATTCTCAATCGTTGTTTCGATATCCAAATCTCGACCGATGACTGCGGGTTCCAGCACCTCTAACTGCCGCGTATCGTCGTTGAAGATAAAGCGTGCATTGACCGGGTTGACAAACAAGCCGGGCGCCAGGCTGCTGAGGTAAATGCGGAACAAGTCCTGATTAATCCCCACCTGATACAAGGTTTCGTCCCCGTCATCAACACGTAAAATGGTCAGCATCCCCGCCAGATCGCCGGGGGCAATCGACCAGGATTGGCTTTCATCTTCACCGGTAGCCGGCGCGGTCAGTACCAGGTGATCGCTGAGGATCTTGCGAGCCTGCTTTGCCGGGAGTTCAACATCCATGATCATCGGTTGTGTTTCATGCACAATCAGGTCGATCGGTGCATCTTCCATCTGCACAAGATGGGTCGCAACTTCTGACAGCGCTGCTGAAAGGTCAACTTCAAGCCCCACCTGGCCGCTGACCACGGACACATCGGTATTGTCTAAGCTCAGGGATGCTTCGACCACCGGGCGATCGATTTCTTCAGCAATGGATTGCAGCACCTGCAAAGCAACCCGCTCATCGTAAAGCGCAACAGGTGCAATTTGCACTCCGGTAAACCAGGCGCTGGCTTTCTCGATCAGGTTTGCGCCAAACCAGCCGCCGCGACCCACGTCAAACGCCTTTTCAGCACTGGATGAGGGGTCAACGCGATAACCCAGCTCAGCAGGCGTGAAGCGCCACTCCTGATCCTGGTAAGTGAACTGGAGCGTGCCCTGCTGCCTGAATTGGAGCGCATCGGCTAATTTTTCGTTGGTCTCTTCAAGGGTCATTCCGGATAAGTCAATATTTTGCACGTGCACACCCGGGTAAACCCGATCCGCATAGGCAACCTCGTAGCCCACCAATGCAGCGATGAGAGCCAGGCTAAAAATCACCCCGGCAATGGGCAATGCCCACAAAATGCGCAGCAGCGGTTGTTGGGATGGATTTGTTCGGTCATTGTTGTTGATCATGGTTTTCGATTGTACCGTATAGGTCTTAAAAATGTGTTAGAAAAAGGTTTTGCAAGGAGTAAGACGTTTGCAGATCGGTAAAGGTTCCTCAACCAGGCTCCCATCAGTATCAAGGATACTTTCTCGTTTATAATAAGACAAACCAGATTAAACAGGAAAGGCAGACCAAGTTATGACCCTTCAAATGGTTTTATTGATCATCATTATTCTGGCTGCGCTGGTTCTATTTTCGATTGAGTTCTTGCCCGCCGATGTCATCGCTTTGGGGTTGATGATGGCTTTGATCCTCACCGGCATCCTGCCCGCCAGAACTGCCTTCGCTGGCTTTGGCAGCGATACCTCCTTGATGATATTGGGGATATTGATTTTAACCGCGGCCCTGGTGCACACCGGCATCGTGCAGATTCTTTCACAGAAGATTATTCAGTCGGTCGGCGATGATAAAAAACGGCTGTTTTGGATCATCACCGGCTCTGCAGGGATTATTAGCTCATTTATATCCAACACAGCCGCAGCAGCCTTTTTCACCCCGATGACAATCGGATTATCAAGGCGCTTGAAAATCAACCCTTCGAAAATGTTAATGCCGATGGCTTTTGCAACCATCCTTGCCAGTTCGGTCACGCTGGTTGCTACATCGACCAATGTGGTCGTCAGCGGGCAATTAACTCAATATGGGCTACCTCCCCTGGGTATGTTCGAGATGACGGCTGTAGGCGTTCCCATTTTAATCGTTGGCTTACTGTACATGTACTTCATCGGACAGCACCTCATCCCGATTCGGGAAACCAAAAGTCAGGATCCGCAACAGGAGATCCTCTCATACCTATCAGAAATTAAAATCACCCCAGACTCCCCCTGGGCTGGTAAATCGCTACAGGAAATCGGTTTAGGCAAGGAATACGACCTGTATGCTCTGCGAATATTAAAAGAAACGGGCATCCACGTAGAACCGCGTTCATATACCATCCTCCATCCGGGTGATCGCGTATTGGTTGAGGGCAACAAAACCGACCTGATGACCTTACGCGAGAAGAACCTGGTGGCTTTTACCGGTGAATTTGACCCGCAATCCGATATTTCGAAGACCCTCTCCCTGGCGGAAGTGATCCTGCTTCCCGGGTCGCCATTGATCGGTCGCACGCTGCGAGGGCTTAATTTCAGGGATCGCTATGGGCTGCAGGTGCTGGGTATCAACCGCAAAGGCGAGACCATCCGCCGCCGGATCAGCCTGACCCGGTTGCAAGTTGGCGATCAACTGCTGCTTCAGGGCAACCCGGAAACGATCCGTGGATTGGGAAAGAATATCAGTTTCAGGGTGATCAGCGGCGAATTAGAATCCTTGCCTGAAACCAGAAAAGCACCCCTGGCGCTGGCCATTTTTGGAGGCGTGATTCTGCTGGTCTCGGTCAATGTGCTGACACTGACTGTGGGCGTTATGCTGGGCGCCTTAATTGCCTTTATTACCCGCTGCATCACCCCTGAGGAAGCCTACCGCCAGGTGAACTGGGGCGCATGGTTGCTGATTGCCTGTATGCTATCATTGGGCCGAGCCATGGAGGTAACCGGTCTGGCGACACTGCTGGCAGATCAGATTGTGGCACTGATCGGGGTGTCTCATCCGCTGCTGCTGCTATCGACGTTCTTTTTTCTGTCAATGCTATTAACCCAGCCCATGTCGAACCAAGCTGCTGCGGTCATTGTCACGCCGGTTGCCATGCAGGCTGCTGCAAATTTGAACCTCAATCCCCGCGCCTTTGCCATCATGATCGCCATTGGCGCCAGCAATTCCTTCATCACCCCCCTGGAGCCGGCGTGTTTGATGGTCTATGGACCGGGCAATTACCGATTTTTTGATTTTCTCAAAGTGGGCGCCATGCTCACCGTTTTGATCTTTGGGGTTGCAATTTTAATGGTGCCCTGGTTGTGGCCATTGTGACCGGGCAAATCAACTATGCTTAATAACCGAGATTTTTCAATAAGGCACCTGTGCGCGTGATAGCCCGCTCGGAAGCCCTTAATTGTCGGTCAGGTCCTGCCCTGTTCCTCCAGCTCAGCCAGCGTCGCACTGGAATGTGACAAAAGCGAGCGCAATTTGCTATAACGGATCGGTTCTGCTAAAAGGTCAGCCGGATTACCCAGCGGCTCCCGCCACGTAAACAAAAAAGCCCCGTTCACCGGTGGTGCGGGGCTATTTTTTGATTGATATCGACACGCTAACGGGCTGCCGGGCCGATGTATTTGGCTTTGCCAAAACCAAGGATCATCATAAAGATAAAATTAAAGAACACCAACCCCAATCCGAACCCGGTGCTCTTACCAAAGGAGCGAGCAAGATCAAAGCTGATTATGAAAATCGCAACCAGATTTACAATTGGGATCAACAGCAAAATCAGCCACCAACCGGGCCTCCCGACGATTTCCAACAGCACGAACAGGTTGTAAATGGGGACTATAGCCGCCCAGCCAGGCTTGCCTGCCTTGGTATAGACTTTCCACGTCGCTACCAGGATCAGAATACCCAGCACTAAGCCAATTAATCCGCCCAGCAACCCACCAATCGCTCCAACAACCGATGAGATTTGATCTTCCTGAGCCAGGACATCCAACAAATAAGGCAAAAACGGTAACATATTTCTTTTCCTTTCAATTGACTTTCTTTAATCAGTGTAATTCAGACAAATCTTATTATATTTGTAAACTATAAAAATGTCAATATTTTTGTAAATGTATCATGTTCCATTCGCGTGATCGAACACTCCGCCCCCTTGATTTCCTCAGCGGGTTTTACGAGGTTTCTCGGGCAAAACTGCCAGGATCGCACCAAGCGTCAACACCGCGGCACCAATCCACAGCCAGGACACCAGCGGGTTGTAATAGATGCTGAAGGCAGTCTGATCCTGCGATCCTGGCTGCCAATCGATCAAGATGGCATACAGGTCTGCCGCCAGATTGCTTTTCAATCCAGGGTGGGTGATTGCCAGTCCCATATTCGTAAAAATTTCCCGCCGTGGGTAAAGCACACCCCTTGGCTTTCCATCCCGACTGATGGACAACACCGCTTCTGTGATCAAACGCCCTTCATCTTCAGAATGTTCCAGCGATTCGAACTTGAAAACAAATCCACTCAGTTCGACCTGCTCACCGATGATCAGGCTTGTCTGGATTTCCTGTTGTAAGCCTTCAATCCCAATAATGCCAATGGTCATCAGGATAATGCCCAGGTGCACCAGTACACCACCATAGCGACGCAAATTACGCCTGACAGGCATCCACAGAGCCGAGATGATATGTCCTCCGTGGTTGCGTTGCGCCGCAATCACCTGCTGCAGGTAGTCTGCCAGCATGACCAGGATGCTAAAACCGACCAACCACAGGGAGAGCAGCACCACACCGTTTCGAACCTCTCCCAGCAGCCAGGTTAATAACGGCACAAGGACTGAAAGCAGCAGCACGAACCACACACGTTTTTTCAATCGTAACAGGTTCGTACCGCTCCATGCCGCCAATGGGCAAACCCCCACCAGGAGAACCAAAACAATGAATAGCGGACCGGTAATGCGCTTATACCAGGCAGGTCCAACCGTGATCTGCGTATTTGTGAGCAGTTCTGAAAGTAAAGGGTAAATCACACCCAGCAAACAGATCACCAAGATGCTTAACAGGACCAGGTTGGTAAATAAAACCAGGGTCTCTTTGTTAAAGCCAAATTCGGGTTCATACTCCGCTCGCAGATCCCTCCAGCGATAGGCCAGCAGCCCCAGGGAGACCAAAACCAGTACCGTCGTATAAATTAACATCGGCAGCCAAATTGAACCGCCGGCGAAAGTATGCACAGAAGAAAGCACCCCAGAGCGAGTAATAAAGGTGCCAAAGATCACCAGCACGAAGGTCAAAACCACCAGCGCATAATTCCAACGTTTGAAGCTGTCTCGCCGTTCCTGTAGAATTTGGGTATGCAGCAAAGCCGTTGCACTCAGCCAGGGAAGCAAAGCCGCAACTTCAACCGGATCCCAGCCCCAATACCCGCCCCAACCCAGCACGTCGTAAGCCCAGCGCATGCCAAGCACAAGTCCCAGGGAAAGAAAGATCCAGGTGATCAAGATCCACGGGCGGGCGATTTCAAGCCAGCGCCGATCATGCCTGCCCGCTGCCAGGGAGCCAATAGCCAATGCAAAGGGTATGATAAATCCAATAAAACCCAAATAAAGCACGGGAGGGTGCCAGATCATCCCCGGGTGGCGCAGCAAGGGATTCAATCCCTGTCCGTCTGCAGGGATCAGCAGCCATGCGCCCGAGGGCGGCAGTAATGACAGTATGCGACTGCCATCGGGCATGTGCCACAAGCGTTCGAAGGGCGACTCAAACAACACATTGATCATCAAAAAGAAGCCCAACGTAAAGAACACCACCACCAGCGCCCAGGCAAAAATGTCGTTCTCCTGGCGCCATTTCCGCAGCCCAAAGACGAGCGAAAACCCCGCCAGCAACCACGACCAGAACAGCAACGAGCCGCTTTGCCCGCCCCACAGGGCTGTTAATCGCATGTAGAGCGGCATATCACGGCTGGTCACGCTGTAGACATAGCCCAGCTCAAAATGCAAGCCGGCCAACATCAGGAGTAAAACGACCAGACTGATGGTGACCAGGGGGAAAATCAGCAGCAGAGCGCTGCGTGCATATTTAATCCAGGTCGGCTCTTTAAGGATCACCCCAAATAATGCTGCCATCAATCCAAATACAGCGAATAAAAAAGCCAGGGCCAGAGCCAGGTAGCCGAGTACAGACAGCATCATTTAACGCTCCACCGGGTCTGGCAACGCTTCTTCGTATTTGCTGGGGCATTTCAACAGGAGCTCTTCAGCGATGAACACCCCTTCAGGATTGAGGGCGCCGGTCAGGATCGCCTGCGCCTCATCCCTGAGCATATCCGGCGGTGAGCCCCGATAATAGACGGACAGGCGGGGGTTATTCGGGTCATTAACCGCCTGTTGCAAAACCTCGCTCAGACCGCTGTCGCCCTTGACCAGGTCTTTATCAGCAGGAATGTGCGCAATCACAAACCTCAGTTCACCCGTTTTGGCATCATAGGCAATGCTATCGCCAATCACGGCACCCGATACGCGCAGGTTCTGTCCCTGCAGATCGTCCTCTGCCTCCAGAACTTCCTTCACCGTCATAAAAAATTCGCTGGTTGCTTTTGTTGCACTGATCACCATTAAGATCACCGCAACGAGAAATAGCCCACCACCGATGATAAACTTGATTCGATTATTTTGTGATCCAGCAGAACCGGATTTCTTCATAATTTTGATCCTGTGTCATCGACAATCTGTAATTTAAGCTTTATCATTATATCGGATAGAGGCAGGAATGGCATAAAAGCGAAAAATGTTCAATCCTGACTGTGCCCGCCAGAGCTTGACCCTGATCGACTTTTTCCGTGATCGCTGTCCTATGGTATAGTATAAATATTCAAAATGATGTTAGGGAGAAGGTCAAATGTACATTGCGATTGAGGGCGTTATTGGTGTTGGTAAAACCACCCTGGCTCGGCTGATGCAACCTTATTTTGATGCCCGTTTACTACTCGAGATCTTTGAAGAGAATCCCTTTCTAAGCGATTTTTACAGCGATCGTGCACGCTACGCCTTCCAAACACAGATTTTCTTTCTGCTCAGCCGCTATCACCAACAACATAAGGGCGTCCGCGAAGCCCTGGCCAGCAATCCCTGGTTGCTCTCGGATTACACTTTTGAAAAGGATCGCCTGTTTGCAGAAGTCAACCTGCAAGGCGATGAGTTAAACATGTACTACAATGTCCACGACGCCCTGGCAGAAAAAATCATCAAGCCCGATCTCGTCGTTTATCTTCAGGCAGACACAGACGTGCTCATGCAGCGCATCGCTCAGCGCGATCGCCCCTATGAACGGCAGATGGAAATCGACTACATTCACACCCTCAACCTGACCTACGAAAAGCGCTTTGCCAACCATCCATCCCAAAATTGCCTGACCATCAACACCAATTACCTGGATTATGTCCGCAACCCGGACGACCTGGAGGCTGTCAACCAGCGCATCAGGCAGGCATTAAAGATGGCTCCATTCCAGGAAAGCTTGCCGATCGATCTGTAAATCCGGGGAGGCATCATGCGCATCACGAAAAATTTTCTTCATAAAGCAGCCCTTGATACCGTCAAACTGCGAACCCGCAGTGAGCCGGACCTGCATGCGGCCTATTTGACAGGGTCTTTGTTAAGTGATGACCCCCTGCTGGGCGGCACCACGGATATCGACCTTGTACTGGTACATAAATTCCTCGCCCCTGTGGCCCGCGAAACCCTGGCCCTGACGCCTGAGGTCTCCTTGGATATTCTGCATAAAACCACGTCGGATTTCGAACCGGCCCGCCAGCTTCGTCAAAATGCCCTGATCGGCTATCCCCTGACATTTTATCACATCATCCTTTATGACAGTGACCACTGGCTGGAATTTATCCAATCCACCGTGTCAGCTGAATTTCATCGTGCCGATCATGTCCTGGCTCGGGTAAATCCATTATTGCATTCGGCGCGCGAGATATGGCGCACATTAAATGAACAACCACCTGAAAAATACCTGGATTGGCTTGACCTTTATTTAGACGCCCTGTCCCTGTCCACAAATGCCCTTGCAGGCTTGATCGGTCCGCCGTTGACCACGCGGCGCTTCATGATAACCCTGGACCAGCGCTTGCAAGACCTCGGTACACCTGATATCTACGCAGCCTTGTTTGGCTTGTTAGGCTGTTCGGAAGAGATTGAGATCAAACACAAAGCCTGGATCGACGCTTTTGAGGGCGACCTGGCTTACCTGTCAAACACCACAGACGCGCCGCCTCACCTGGGGGCTTGCCGGCAGGCTTATTATGTGAGTTCCATCAAGTCCCTGGCTCATGGCAAAACCCCGGCTTACATGGTCTGGCCTCTGCTGCGAACCTGGCTGGATATCCATCTTTCTCTTTCTCAAACCTCCCCTGGATTTGATGTCTGGCATGATTTCTTAAAGACGTTGAACTTCAGCGAATCCGTATGTCAGGCCAAAAACAGGGCTCTGGATTCTTTCCTGGATCGCATTGAGATCTTAATCGAATCCTGGACAAACACCTACGGGTTTTAACCGATTAATTTAATTATTTTCCATCCGCTTCCATATCTTTAAAAAATCACGCCATTTTATCCCCAAAACTGTGGATAACTCCCCGAAAACTGTGGATAACTTGTGTGATATGTGGATAACTTGATCAAATTTTCAATAATAAAGCTGCGCTTCTCTGGATAAAAGGTGGATAAAAATCGCCAAATATGGTCAACCCTGCGACATGACTCAAATTACCTCGACTTTTTCAAGTTATTTCCACAACCTTTTGTGGAGAGATTCGTGCTGTGAGTCTTCGCATTATCATTTCAATACAGGGCATAGTTGGCGTTTTCATGCAGCACAATCCGCCGATTGCGGCAAAATAGAAGCCTTCAATAGACCTTATCCACATATCCACAGCCCCTACGACGACTACGAATTAAAGATTCTCTTAATTAAAGATGTGAATAACGATATTAATCACCTGCACAGCTTATGGTCAAACATATTCCTCAAATTGAGCATGATGTTTGATCATGAACTATACTTTTGATCGGATACAAGAAAACCGCGAGGACATCGATTATCATGACACGTGTAACACAAAACCTGCCGCATGGGATCAACATCGCAGAAGAAAGCCCCCGGGATATTGACGGCATATGCCATGTGAATCAAACCGCTTTTCAGAGTCATTATGAAGCAAACGTGGTTGTGCGCTTGAGATTGAATTGTGATGAAATTTGCTCTATGGTCGCTAAATTCGGGGAACAGGTCGTCGGACATATTTTATTCTCACCGGTGCATATCGTCCAGAATCATGGTCGATCGATCAAGGGCATGGGTTTGGGTCCCCTGGCGGTACTGCCCAATTATCAGGGTAAGGGCATTGGAATGAGCTTAAGCCAGGCGGGCATATTGCGTATGAAGCAGATAGGGTATCCCTTTGTGGTCGTTCTTGGTCACCCGGGGTATTACCTGCGTTTTGGATTCACCCCGGCCAGTGCATACAGCATTCGTTGTGCGTTTGAAAATATCCCTGATGAGGCGTTTATGATCTGTGTGTTTAATTCCGAGGTGATGCAGGGGGTGAAGGGTGTCGCCCACTATCGACCGGAATTTGATGAAAAATCATGAATAATTTTTACCGGTAACAATAAAAAACGCAGCGCTAAGCCCTTGACTTAATATACCGCTCGGTATATTATGATAAGCATGGATAATCGCCAACGATTGTTAGATTGTGCCCTGGAGTTGTTCAGCCTGCGCGGCTATGATGCGGTGGGCGTGCGCGAGGTGGTCGAAGCTGCGGGCGTCACCAAGCCGACGTTGTACCATTATTTTGATAGCAAGCGCGGCTTACTGGAGGCATTGTTGCAGCGGGAGGCTGGAAGGCTTTTAGCAGAAATCGTGCCATGTGCAGTTTACCAGGGCGACCTGGTTTTGACCCTTGAAAACATCCTCAGAGCTTACTTTTCCTTTGTACAGACCCACACGGAATGCTATCGAATGCAGTTGGGGATGTATTTTTCAGCTCCAGAGAGCGAGGGCAATCAGGCGATCCGCCCTTATGCTGCAATACAACACCAACTCCTTGAAGAAGTCTTCATCCAGGCGGCTGAAAACCACGGCAATTTGCGAGGGCGGCATGCCCGCTATGCTGCAGCCTATTTAGGGGTGGTCAATGCCGTGATCGGTCTGTATTTGAATGAGGAACTCCAATTGACGGACGAGCTTGTTTACCAGACGGTGCACCAGTTCATGCATGGCATCTTCAGCTAAACAAGCGATTATTTTTTTTGAACAATGTATACCTACCGGTAAATATAGTGAATGAGGTTTTAATCATGAACGAACACGCTTGGTACCAAAACGCAATTTTCTATCATCTCTACCCGCTCGGGTTAGTGGGCGCCCCCGAGAAGCATCACATTGGCGCAGCCGTTGAACTGCGATTGAACCAGCTCTACCCCTGGATTGGACACGCGCAATCGCTTGGCACCAATGCGCTTTTTCTTGGGCCGCTGTTTGAATCATCCACCCACGGATACGACACACGGGATTATTACCAGGTTGATCGAAGGTTAGGCGATAACCCCTCTTTTGCCCGATTTTCAGAAGCCGTTCACCAGCGTGGTATGCGGCTGGTGCTGGATGCTGTATTTCACCATGTCGGGCGTGAGTTCTGGGCTTTTCGTGATGTTTTAGAAAAGGGTGAAAACTCTCCTTACGTGGATTGGTTTGCCAACATCCGTTTTGGCGAAACCAGCCCCTTTGGGGATCCCTTCAGTTATGAGTCCTGGCAGGGACACTATGCCCTGGTAAAGCTGAACCTCGCCAACCCGCATGTGAGGGCGCATCTCTTTGACGCAGTGAGGCTGTGGATGGATGAGTTCAACATCGACGGGCTCAGGCTGGACGCTGCGGATTGTATCGATTTCGAGTTTTTACGCGCCTTGCGAGAGGTTGTTAAAGCCCGCAGGGAAGACTTCTGGTTGATGGGTGAAGTGGTGCATGGCAACTACAGTGAATGGGTCAATCCTGTCACCCTGGATTCGGTTACCAATTATGCCAGTTATAAAGGTCTATTCTCCAGCTTGAAGGATAAGAATTACTTTGAAATCGCGCACACACTGGATAACCAGTTTGGCACACAGGGACGCTATAAAGGATTATATCTGTATAATTTTGTTGATAATCACGATGTGGACCGTGTGACCAGCAAGTTGTTGGACGATCGCCTGTTATATCCACTTTACCTGTTGCTGTATACCATGCCGGGCATCCCTTCAATTTATTATGGCAGTGAGTGGGGCCTGCAGGGTGTAAAAGGAAAGCACACCGATGCGCCGCTGCGTCCGAAACTCGATCTTGACACCCTGAATAACAATCCCAGGCTGCCAGACCTGCCCGGGGTATTGCGCACCCTGGGCGATATTCGCCAGGGTTCAGGGGCAATCAGGCACGGTGATTTCAGACTTGTGTTTGTCGACCATCAGCAATTCGCGTTTACCCGACGAAGTGATGATGAAATGGTCCTGGTCATCCTGAATAGCGATGGGAGGGACGTTCAACTCAATCTTCACATCCCTGGCAACAACGGCCAATTGATTGACCTGTTGAATCCTGGACAAACCTTTACCGCTGTTGAGGGAAACCTGCAGGTATCCATTCCACCAACCTGGGGGAGGATATTGAAAGCTGCCCGTTAACTCAAGTGCGAAGCAGGGCAGGTACGAACAGGCCTGTTCAACGACTCGTGAAGTAATATCTATATAATAGATTATTTTGATTATTTTATAAATCAGCGATCCCGCATGCTGTGTGGAAAACGCCCGCCTTTTTCAAGCACTTCTTCACCGGTTTGTTGGTCAAGATAACGGTGATAGGGTATCACGGAAATTGATAAGTCCCTCTCCTGAACCCAGAGAGCCAGATGGCGCAGTTCGTTGAGAGCCTTTTGAACGGCAAGTCCTTCTTCGACGCCAAAGCGGTAAGTGAAAAACCCGGGGTTAACCTCGAGATAAGCCAAAATTGTGCTCCAGGCAGCAATCAGCGGTTCCAAAGCCTTGCGCTCCTGGACGTCCTTAATCGCATGGATGGGTAACCGCAGGTTGCGCACCAGTATATCAAGGATAACGGGGTAAAACATTAAGCGCGCATACGCCGAGCCGTGTTTGATTTGCATATCTTCGGGCAGGGGAACCGGAGTACCACTCCTGGCGGAATGAATCTGAACCTCTAACGAAAATACTTCATTTAACTTTGTGTGCCTTAACTGCGCATCACTCTGAGGAACCAGCGACCTGATCTGGTCCAGCAACTGGGTCGATGAACGCTCAAGAATCGCTTTAAGGGACGCTTGACCCGGTTCCAGGGTGACCGGGGCGATCGGATCACCGACATTCATCACCAATTTGGGACGTTTGAGCTTAATCGCTTTCTGCAAGCCATCTAAGATGCCGCCAAACCCAATCGGAATGATGGGCGCATGGGCACGGTAGCTGAGCCAGGATGCACCCAGCTGGGCTTGCATCTGACCGGCATCCCAGATGCCTCCTTCTGGAAAGATCCCTAAAATCCCGCCCTGCTCCAGGACGCTGACCGCAGTATTTAATGCCTGCCGATCCAGGTTTCCCCGGTTGACGGGAATCAGGTCATAGGCTTTCACGATGAAGGCGTAATTTCTGTCAAAAGGAATATCGCCAGTTCCGAGAAATTCAACGTTTCCCGGAGTATAAGCAGCCAGCATGACCACTTCCAGAATCGCGGCGTGATTGCCCGCCAAGAGCACAGGGCCTTTTTTGGGCAGTTTTTCTCTGCCATGGATTTCCACATCGGCAAACAGCGTTAAGAGCGCCTTTCCCAGGGAGGTCATCGTTTTCCTGATCAACACCTTTCGGGGATAGCGAATGGTTTGGGCTGATGGTTTATTTTGTTTGTTGTGCATGTTCTGATTCTATCTCGTTTTGACCTTAACAATACGGCTGTGTCGCCTCAGACCGGGTTAAGTCAACCCTTCGCCTGGGCAATGGGGACAATGATAACCGATCAGCGAAAAAATTTGAGTCGCTCTTGGTCCAGTTGCTCAACTGTGGGCAAGACCTCAACGCGGGCAAATCTCACAGTATAATAACTGCGCCAGAAGAGGATCTGATCAAGTTCTTTTAGAAAAATTAGACAGAGAAGTGAAAGACAGTAATGGATTTTTCAAAACTCAGCTATCGTAGTTTTGTTGGGAAACTGGCCAGGTTGCCCTTGCGACTGATACCCAAGAAGGCTGTACTGCCCATCTTGCAGGGACAATTGCGGGGGAAAAAATGGGTGGTGGGCGCTGGTAATCACAGTTACTGGCTGGGCAGCTATGAAATGCACAAGCGGCAGGCTTTTGAGCGAGAGGTCAAACCAGGCATGGTGGTCTTTGATGTCGGCGCCAATGTGGGTTTTTACAGCCTGCTGGCGGCGTATTTGGCGGGAGAGGGGGGCAAGGTCTACGCCTTTGAACCGTCGGAGCGCAATGTGAAATTTATCCGCCAGCACGCAGCGCTGAACAAAATCGAAACGATTGTGGTTATTGAAGCAGCAGTGGCGGAGCAAAACGGCGAAGCCCTGTTTGACCCGGGCACCAGCATTGCCACCGGTCATCTTTCAGCGACGGGGACCGTACGGGTGAAGCAGGTCAGCCTGGATAAACTGTTCGCTGCAGGCGAAATTCAACCGCCAGACGCCATGAAAGTGGATGTGGAGGGGGCAGAATATGCCGTCCTTAAAGGAGCAAAAAGAATAATTCAAGATTTCCGGCCCCTCATATTCTTAGATACCCACGGGCGCGACGCCCATGAATCTGCGCTGGAATTTTTAACAGGCTATGGGTATCAATTCGAAATTCTCGATGGAAAGCCTTTGCCACAAGCCAAAGAATTGATTGCAAGACCTCCAGCAGGATAATTTCAACGAGCTGACAATAAATAATTGGATTTTTGACAGTTTACCGGGTTAAGCCGGGCTGTGCGGGCATCAGAACGTCACCCCGCCCGTCACACGGACCAGTCCGGGTTGACCTGGTGCACCATCAACCGTGATGCGCCCGGGAAAGAAATGATGGATCACCTGTGCATTGGTGAGGAGGTGTGCGGTCACCCTGTTGGTGCGGAAGACCGAATTGCCAGGGCTCAGTAAGAGGGGCAGCAGGAGTTGATCGGCCAGGAAATGATCCACACACCCGTCCTGCTCTAAAAACGCGAGTAATTGGTCAACAGCTTCATTGGCGACCTGCTCGGCGGGCTTGCCCGGCGCACCCAGCGCGCTGTAACACGCACTTCCACCGTCGGCGAAATCCGCCTGCAGCAGGAGGAATGTACCTTTGCCAGGCGAAGGCAGATGCTGCGTTGTTATTTTTGTATCCTGGCATACCGGGTACAGGCGACGTAGCGCCTGGTGTTTTTGCCGTTTGGCAACCGCATCGCTGAGATTTGCAACGCCAGAAACGCCTCGAATGCGTGTCAACGCGCCGCGCGACACGCAGGTAAAGAGGTGCAGTTCGCGAGCAGGTAAGATCTTTACCCGGGCTTCACCGCCGCCGCGCGGATAGAAACCAGCACAACTCAGGACCAGTTCAGCGCGAAAACCCAGTTTGACCATTATTGGCAGCCACTGGGCAGTCAGGTAATGGAAGATGGGACTCCAGGTCACATGGGTTCCGCCGGTGAGGATGAGGGAAGATGTCCCGCCGGCAAAACTTAAGGGCAGGAAAACGGTCTGCAGCAAGAGCGTCAGCGCCCCTGCTGTGGGAATTTCAAAGCGGTAACGTCCAGGGCGCACTTTTTGGGGGATCAGGGTTAATGCGCTGCTGTTGAGGTCCGCACCGGTCACCTCAGCCCCGGTCAGTTTGGCGATTGCCCTGACAGCAGCCAGGTGCTGCGGACGTAACCCGGGCTGGCTGCGGTTAGCCCGAATCTGCTCGATGCGCACCGGCGTCCCGGTCAGGGCTGATAAACTCAGGCTAGTGCGCAGGACCTGCCCGCCGCCTTCTCCGATTGCGCCGTTAATTTCAATCATCTGCTGACTCGCCGGTGTATTTTCCTGAATGAATCTTACCATGGGATGTTTCACGTGAAACATTGGGCTTTAATGCATTCGGCTGAAGGTGAGCGTGAGGGGGCGTTTCAGGGGCGTAACCGGTTCAATTTGAAGTATAGTAGTAGTATTGTTTCACGTGAAACAGGATGGGCTCCCTGTTGGGTCAGCTCGCATCAGACCCGGTGGGAGAGCCCGGAGATGGCATGTCGTACAATATCATCATCATTAATCGCTGGCCTTTGAAGTCACCCGGATTCACACAGGTGTTGCTGGCTGAGCTGCAAACGGTGGATTTTGAGAGCCTGTGCCGGCAATATGGATTGGATCCCGCATTGATCGGCCCGACACTGGCACAACTCTCGGTTGAGGCATCGATCGGCGCACCTGTGCCTTTCTTTTTGTTGCGTTACCACGACAAACGTCATCCGCCGATTGTCATCAGCGAGTGGGAAATCGCCGGTTTAACGCAGCAATGTATTCAGGAAGATAAATCGCCCGCAAATTGGCCCGATTGCGTGTTGGAATTGATCGCGACTTCGCAGGCGGTGTACAGCGTGGCTCTACAAGACGAACAATTAACGGATCTGGGCCTCTTACTGGCATATGAGGTTGCGCGTTGGATCGCACACCAGGGATCAGGGATTGTGTTGGGTCTCGATGGTGCCTGGTACCGCCTCAACGAACACCAGGCATTTATCCCGCTCCAGTTGAAGGATGGGTCAACAGGATATTCTGGATGACCGGGCGAAACGGGAACCCGGGTTAGAGATGACCCCACAGCCAGCCTCACTCGTAAAAAAAAAGCGCCTGTGAAACAGGCGCTTTTGCGTGCATGTTCTGTCTACGTTAGTTGATGTGCATGGGCATAATGATGTGCTTGAAATGGTCATCGCCTTGGGGTCGGATCAAAGCCGGCGTGGTGGCAGCGTTGGTCTCTAACCAGACATTATCCGTCTTGATGACTTCCAGCACTTCACGCAAGTAGCGCACGTTAAAAGCCACCAGCAAGGGAGTGCCGTCCACCGATGCATCCACTAGGATTTCGGAAGACCCGGTTTGTTCAGACTGGGCGGATAGCTCCAATGTTCCGGGGCTGGCTTCACCGGCTTCAGGGATGAGGTTCAGGCGGGCCACATTCGTGCCTTCTCGGGCGATGATTTCAGTCTGTTTGCAGGCTTTAAGCAACCCGCTGGTTGAAAGCAGGGTATGGGTTTTGAAACTGGGCGGGACAATGGCTCGATAATCCGGGAAAGAGCCTTCGATCAGTTGCGAGACCAGTTCCAGGTTCTGCATATGGAAGATCACCTGTCCACGCTCTGCAGGGAAGGTCATGATCAGGGTGTCTTCTGATGCGCTGCTAACAATGCGCGATAGCTCAATCAGGGCTCGAGCGGGGATGATGGCTTCGATAGGGTGCGAAACCGGGTTGGGAATGTCGTCCTCTCGGATTGAAATGCGGAATCCATCCGTTGCTGCCATGGTGATATGGTCCCCATCTAATTTCAGCAACACGCCGGTTAACACCGGGCGTGCTTCTTCCACGGATGCCGCAAAGGCGACCTGGTGAACCATCTCCCTGAAGTTGGTGACATTCAGCGGGACAGCCTGTTCAAGATCAGGTTCTGGAATGGGCGGGAACTCTTCAGCATCAATGCCTTTGATATTGGTTTCCGAAGTGCCGCAGCGGACATTCAGGGTTTGTGTGCTGCGATCCAGGGTCATAACCACCTTTTCATTGGGCAAATTGCTGACCAGGTCTGTAAACGTACGTGAGGGGACGGTGATGGCGCCTTCGCCCTCGATCCGCGCTCCAATCCAACTGGTGATTCCGAGTTCGAGATTGGTCGCAGAAAGGCGCAGTCGCCCTTCATCCGTCTTGATAAGGATGTTCGCGAGGACGGGTAAGGTACTCCTGGGGGAAACCGCTCTCGAGACCATGTTAACACTGTGTGCAAGTTGGGTTTGATTGACGTGAACTTTCATCGGGGGCGCACCTCTCCTGTATCCTAATCAGTTTGGATTGTATCCATAGAAGTATACTTCGAAGACGGTTTTTTTTCCAGTAATTTGATGGCGTGTTTTCCTGTGCCGGGCAGGCTTGTTGACAGTCCCGAGGGCGTGAAGTAAGCTTATTTCTGTCCGGGTGGGACCGGCGCGGCGGAGCCCAGTGAACCCCGTCAGGTCCGAGAGGAAGCAGCGGTAAGCCGGTTACTCCGGGTGCCGCCGGCAAACCTGCCCGGGCATTGAATTTAATGGCTCTTGTACACCGGGTCAATCCATGATATAACCCCTATTATGAGTGAACAAACACCTCCCATATGTGATTATGAAGGATCCGACTACCAGCAATCCTTTTGGGATTTTGGCGGTCGCGCCTATGAAGATGCCGTTGAAGCGCTTGCATTGCGCCGATTGTTGCCGGCTGGAGGGGATTTTATGCTTGAATTAGGCGCTGGTGCAGGACGAAACACCCGGCGCTATCTCCACTATCAACGCGTGGCGCTGGTGGATTATTCGCGCACACAGCTCTTACAGGCACAGGCGCACCTGGGCGAATCGGATCGTTACCTCTTTGTTGCAGCGGATGTATACCGCCTGCCCTTTGTGGATGGACGGTTTGATGGCGCCACGATGATCCGCACCTTGCACCACATGGCTGAGCCTGCCCTGGCGCTTTCCCAGGTCTACCGGGCGATGGCGCCGGGCGGGGTTTTTATCCTTGAATTTGCCAATAAACACAACCTCAAAGCCATCCTGCGCTATATGTTAGGCAGGCAGGCGTGGAGCCCCTTTACGCAGGACCCGATCGAATTTGCTGCGCTTAATTTTGATTTTCACCCCAAAGCAATCTGGCGTGATTTGCGGGCTGCCGGTTTTACCGTTGAAAAAATCCTGACGGTCTCCCATTTTCGGGTCAACGCGCTCAAACGATTAATTCCCCTGCGGATCCTGGTGGGACTGGACGGACTTTTGCAGCCAACGGGGCGCCTGTGGCAGGTGACTCCCAGCGTTTTTGTGCGCGCACATTCAGATGCAGCATGCCAGGGCGCTGCGGGCGAAGTGATTTTCAAATGTCCTTTATGCCACGCCGCTATCCCAGGCATGGGGTACGATCTGATTTGTGATGCATGTGGCGCCTTATGGCCTTATCAGGACGGCATCTACGATTTTCGCATCAAAGCCGATTAACAACAATCAGCCCCCGGTAGCACCGGGTCGGGCTTATCGAGATTGCACGTGCAGCAATGCTGGTTTTGTCTATGGTTAGAATTTTTACGGGTTGTTCTCCCAAATCGCGATGACTTTATCAGCATACGCATAGCCCATATCCATAGGACCGTAGCGGAACAGGGCTTCTCGCAAAGAACCGGTTTTCGTGTACAGGTTCGCCAGCATTTGCGACCCATAAGCTACGTTGAATTCAGGGTCCTGTAATTCGGTAATGGTCGGACGGCTGGCGAAACAGGGCCCATTAATACACATGAACTCGGCAGCCAGCCCGTCGCGCGGCATGACCTGCATTAACCCCACAGCGCCGCTGCTGGAATAGGCCAGGTGGTCACCGCCACTTTCCTGCAGCATGACCGCTGCGATCAACCCGGCAGGCAGCCCGGTAAGATCGGCATTGACTTCGATAAGCTGGCACCATTGCAGGAGTCGGTCAGGGTAGCTGTCTGGCAAAGAACAGGGGATTTCATCGACTTGAGGTGCCGACAAGGGCTGGTCTTCATGAAGCAGCGCACTTTCGTTACCTGCAGACTGAGCCACGGCTGAGGCAGTCAGAGTTGGCGCCAGGAGGGTCTGGGGCGGCATCGGTGCTGTCGCTACAGTTCCGATCCAGATCACGATCATACAGCCGACAATCACGGCTGGGAAAACGATAATACGGCGCATCATAAACCTGCTTTCTACGATAACAGAACATGAGTTCGATCAGTATCTCATAGAATAGCACAAATGTTCTATTTGTCAAGGGTAAATTATGGAATTGTGGAAAATCTTAAGCTGCTCGATAAATTAAACTCAAGAACGTTTTTTGGGCATTAATGGTTTGACCGGAATAGCGAAGTTGTTGGTCCAAACTGACTTTAATCCCGCTTTGGTCCGTACCAGTGGCAAAATACGATTGAATCATTAATACGGTTTGCCACTGGTGTGGACCAGGTAGAAAGTCCTGATATCACCCCCCGGGGGCGGAAGACGGTTCTACGATTATGGATCAGAGGGCTTCAAGGTCAAACGGCACACCAACGACCTGCCCTGCTGAGACAAGGGATTCCACGATCTCACTTAATAGCGGCACGCCGTGCTCCCGATAATTTTTCTCGTTTTCGAATTCTTTTTCCCCGTGAATGTAAATGCGATCCTGTCCAGGAATTTTGGGTGTCGCTTTTAACATGCGGATATAGTCATCCATGTCGGCTTTGAATGCATCTACCGGTCGGAAGTTCTCAATTTTTATCGCTGCAAAGAAGTGACCGACATCCGCAGTGCTTTTTTTCCCAGGATGACCGACGTGATTGCCATAAGCAGCACCGGATAAAACCCCGGAAAGCAGATCCACCAGCAGGGACAGTCCATATCCCTTGTACCCGCGCAATTCAGCCGGACCGCCCAGCGGCAATAATGCCCCGCCCTGTAGAACTTCTTCAGGGGCTTGAGTCAGCTCGCCTTGTGCGTTGATGCCCCAGCCAGCCGGAATGGGCTGTCCCGATTTTTGGTGCACCGTAATGCGCCCAATGCTGACGATGCTGGTCGCCATATCCAGGACATAGGGCATTTCTGCGCCTGCGGGGATGGCTACTGCAATCGGGTTGGTACCCAAGACCGCGGTTCGCCCAAAGGTGGGCGCGACCAGTGGCTGGGAATTGGTCAGGCTGATGCCAATCATATCTTCTGGCAGAGCCATCATGGCGTAATAAGCGGCGATTCCGTAGTGGTTGCTGTTGCGCACGGTTGTGATTGCCAGTCCGGCCTGGTCCGCCAGTTCAATGCAGCGTGACATGGCTCGATATGCCACCACCTGGCCAAGCCCGTTACCGCCGTCTAACGCGAGGGTTGCCGGGCTTTCCTGAATCACCTGAACCGAGGAGGTCGGGTCGATCGCGCCTTTCATCAGACGGTCGCCATAGTAACTGTGCAATCTGATGACGCCATGCGAGTTGATCCCTCGCAGGTCCGCAGAGACGAGCACATCCGCAGCAATGCGAGCATCGATTTCCGGCACATTCAGTGCAATAAAAAACCGGGAAACATAATCTTTCAGGGCTTCGACGGGGTAAATCAAGGTTTCAGACATGTTTTTCTCCTCAGGGTCAAAATCACCGATGATTATAATCCACGTTATCCCACAAAGGGTTATCGATTGTGCAGACGGTTGGCTTCAACGGAAAATCTGACCCTAAAGAGCAGGTTATTTCGATAAAAGCACGTTCTTTCAGTCTGTCCTTCAACGCGAACTCGGGTTATTATTATATTGATGTGAGAAGGAACACCGCAGGGTTACAGGCTTTATTCTGCGTGTTACAATTAGTAGAAAGGAGAAGAAAATGAATAAACCTAAAATCATAGCCCATCGGGGAGCAAGCGGGCATGCACCTGAAAACACGATGGCAGCCTTTCGGTTAGCGATGGAACAACATGCGGACGGCATTGAACTCGACGTGATGCTATCCAAGGATGGTCATGTTGTGGTTATTCATGATGCCACGGTTAACCGCACCACGAATGGTACTGGCAGAGTCAGCGCGCTGACCCTTGCAGAACTGCAAACGCTGGATGCTGGAAATGGCGAACACATCCCGACCCTGGAAGAGGTTTTGGAAACCTTCGGGGATCAATGGGTGATCAATGTCGAATTAAAGAACCACATTGCACCCTTTGACAGGCTGCCGGTCGTGGTCGCCGAGATGGTCAAACGTATGGGATTAACGGATTCGGTGGTCCTCTCTTCCTTCATGCCTCTCAAATTCGCCCGAATCCGCCGGCATTGCCCGAATGTAAAACTGGGATTACTGACCCTGCCCCGACATGCAAAGTCGAAGCTTTGGCGTTTATTTCAATATGACGCCCTTCATCCTTATTTTGAGGACATTGATGCTGACCTGGTGGCAGCAGAAAAGGCGCACAATCGACAGATCAGCACCTACACCGTGGACGATCCCGACGATATTCGCCGACTGGCTGCCTTGGGTGTCGACAGCATTATCACCAACCTGCCACTAGAAGCTCGCGCCGCCTTGGAGACTGCTGAGTGACAAGACTCTGGCGCTCATTTCGCTGTTTGATGGTTTTATTTTATCTCCTGGCTACGCCGGGAGTTATGTTCGCGCATGCACGGGAAACCTCAAAAGCAGAAGCATTACTTCAAACCATGAGCGCAGAGGAAAAAGTCAGCCAGATTTTCCTGGTCACCTTTGAAGGCAATCAGGTTGACGAGGATTCTAAGATATTTCAGTTGCTTTCGAAGTATCAAATTGGCGGCGTGGTTTTGCGCGCGGACAAAAACAATTTCTCAGAAGAAGAGACGACCGCCTCACTGCGAGAATTAACGCGAAGTTTACAGGAAATTGTGTGGGAAGCCTCCTCACAGGTGGTCAATATCGAAGATACGGGGCACACACAGGGCTTCACTTATGTTCCATTATTGATCGGGGTTCAACAGTTGGGCAATGGATACCCGGGCGATCAGATTTTATTCGGCGTGGAGCAACTGCCCTCACACCTGGCAATTGGCGCCAGTTGGGACCTGAGCCTGGCAAACCAGGTTGGTGAAATTCTGGGCAACCAGTTGAGTTCGTTGGGGATCAATTTATATTTGGGTCCCAATTTAGATGTGATTGAAACGGTTAATAACGAGGCAGCCAGCTCGCTGGGGGTCAATGCCTTTGGCGGGAACCCCTTTTGGGTGGGAGAAATGGGAAAAGCCTTCGTCAGCGGTTTGCATACGGGCAGTAATAACCGCATGCTGGTTGTGGCTCAGAATTTTCCGGGTACGGGGAATTCAGATCGATCTCCGGACCGGGAAGTATCGACCGTTCGAAAATCACTGGGCCAGTTGACACAGGTGGAACTGGTGCCGTATTTCTCCGTTACGACGCCATCATTCGGGTCTCCTGGATGCGTGGACGCCATGATGATTTCGCACAACCGCTATCAGGGCTTCCAGGGGAACATCCGGGCGAGCACCCGACCGATCAGTTTTGATTCAAATGCGATTCAACAGGTCTTTTCCTTGCCTGAATTTGCCTCCTGGCGTGAAGCTGGCGGGTTGCTCATCAGCGAAAACCTCGGCAGCGGTGCCATCAGGCGTTTCTTTGATCCAAACGATGTGAATTTTGATGCTCGGCAGGTGGCGCGCAATGCTTTCCTGGCGGGTAATGACGTCCTTTACATAAACAATCTCATTTCCACAGGTGACCCCGACCCATATACAACCCTTATTTCGACGATTGATTCTTTTGTCCAGAAATACCGCGAAGACTCAGCCTTTGCCAGGAGGGTGGACGTTTCGGTGTTACGTATTTTGGAAGCCAAAAGTAAAATTTACCCTAATTTTGCCTTTCCCCGCATGTCGAATGAAGTTGTTGAAGCACACAGCGCAGCCCAGGAGACCACTTTTGATGTCGCGCAGGCAGCAGTGACCTTGCTCAGTCCCAGCGCACAAGAACTGGACACGCTTCTCCCTGACCCGCCGTTGTGGTACGAACGCATGATGATTTTTACCGACGTTCGCACGATTTCCTGCTGTGATGGTTGTCCTTCAACGACGGCGATTGGCACCCATGCGCTGGCTAACGCCCTGGTTAATCTTTATGGACCTCAGGCAGGCGGGCAAATCCTTCAAAACCGGATCAACTCATATTCTTTCACGCAACTGACCGAGTTTTTGGATAACCTTGAAACGGACATGGCAGAGCTGATCGAATCAAATCTTAAATCTGCGGACTGGCTGATTTTCAACACCCTTAATGTATCGGAGAATATTCCATCCTCGGCTGCGTTGCGGCGTATCCTGGCTGAACGCCCCGAGTTATTATCAGAGAAAAAAGTGATCGTTTTTGCCCTGGATTCACCGATCTATCTGGATGCCACTGAGATTTCCAAGGTCACGGCTTATTATGGCCTGTTTAGCAAGGCGCCTGCTTTTTTGGATGTGGCAGCACGAGTCTTGATGCAGGAGTACGCCCCGTCAGGAGCCCTGCCCATATCATTGAATGCAGTCGGTTATGATCTGAGCATCGTCACAGCGCCCAATCCAAACCAGGTGATCCGCCTGGAGCTGGTCATGCCCGTGGAAGCAGAGCAAGCGCCTGCCACCAGCGTTGAAGCGGAAGAGGATGTCGGTGAACCAGGAGTAGAAGGGGATATTATCTTTGATATAACCCCGACGCCCGCGCCGACGCCGCTGCCGAGCTTTAAGGTGGGCGATTTGATCACCATTCGCACCTCACCAATTCTGGACCACAATCAAAACATTGTGCCTGATGGCACCCGGGTACGTTTCGACTTTCGCATCTCAGGTGAGCCTGATATCACCCAGCAGTTCGAATCCACTACCCAGGGTGGTGTGGCGTTTTTTAATTACCGGATTGAATCTGCTGGGGGCATGGATGTTATCGCTTCAAGTGGTTTGGCGACCCGGTCAGAGACATTGCAAATCAACATTTCTCCCGAAGGGGTCATGTCATTTTTTGCGTTTACGCCGACGCCATTGGTTTCCCCAACACCAGAGCCCACGCCAACGGCAACGATCACGCCTACCCTACAGCCCACGCCCACCAGCACCCCCGAACCCCTTCCCGCCAGCTATCCCTCCCTGGGCGATTGGGCTTTTGGTGTTCTGGTGATGGGGATTGGCAGCGCCCTGACATTTATGATCGGCTTGTTGTGGTGGGGTTCATCACGGTGGGGCTTGCGTTCTGCTTTATGTGCGCTGATCGGTGGTCTGGGCGCTTATACCTATCTCAACCTGGGCATCAGTGGCGTTAAGGATTGGATCCAGCAATCCGGGACCCTGTATGTGATTGAGATTGTGGTTGCGGGGCTATTAATCGGATGGATTGCGGCTTTGATCTGGTGGATGGGGACTGAAGGGCGCTATCCAAAGCGAAATCGCCGCTAAACCCTGGCATGATGAGCTTCTTTTATTGTTGCGGTAGGGGGGACTTTGACGTTAAAAATTCCGGATCAAGGTGAGCAATAAACTGATCACCATTAAACTTCCCGCCAGGTAAAGCAGAGCCATTTCCGGTTTTTGTACCAGTTTGGGTTGCAGGCGATCACGACGATAGGTTTTGGACGCGGGGGCATCTTCCACAAACAGGGCTTTGACAAAGGCATCAATATCATTTGGACGATCCTCCGGGTGCAATTGCAGCGCCCAATGAATGGCCCGTTCGGTGCGGACACTGATATTGGAGTTGATCGTCCTGGCGCGCGGCAGGGCGTCCGGGTTCAGAAACCGCTCGCGAACGTTAAGGGGAGGTTCGTTGGTCAGCAAGTGGTAAAGCGTCCCGCCAAAGGCAAAAATATCGCTGCGAGCGTCGGTGTGTCCTGAATCGCCGCCGTATTGTTCCAGGGGTGTATACAGGGCAGTGCCCTGTCCCTGGAGGATGGTGATGGTTACTTCGCCGGGCGCCAACATCTTCACCAGGCCAAAATCCACCAGTTTGAGCAGCCCGTTGGGAGTGAGTTTGAGATTGCTGGGTTTGATGTCGCGGTGCACAATCGGTGGGTCCTGGGTGTGCAGGTATTTGAGCGCATCAGCGATTTGGCTGGCCCAGTCGAGAACGTCTTCTTCGGGTAAAAAGGTCTGTTTTTGGCGGGCTTCAATCATCAACTGGCGCAGGTCTTTGCCCGGAACATAATCCATCACCAGGTAATCGCGCTCGCCAATCGAAAAGAAATCCGAGACCTTCGGCAGGTTGGGGTGATCCAGACGTGCCAAAACCGTTGCTTCGCGCTGAAATTGATCGCGTGCTTCGTTGAGCATCTCCTCGGGAAAAGCCAGGTCGTATTCAACCTCTTTAACGGCACACAGGCGGCCTTCCAGACGCTGATCTTCAGCCAGGTAGATACACCCCATTCCGCCCTGGCCGATGATCTGTTTAATCTGATAGCGGTCGTGTAATACCGTACCAGCCTTGATAGGGACTGGCATCGTCTTAAACCTCAACTGAACACTTCCCAACCCAACGCGTGTGGGTCTTCTCTCCTCATAGTATTGCCGGACTTATTTTCGGCGTTTAGCCGGCTTTCGCCCATCCAGCGGGAAAAAGCGGCGTGCTGGATAAGCGCATTCAATGAATATTTTACCCGGATTGAGTTTGAATTGTAAGCGCTCATATTGATTAAGCCCTGGTTAGAAGCGATGTTTGACCAGACGATCCGACCACCACCCTCCGATATCAAGCCTCAATGGGATCATCATTCAGGGTAAAATTGGGGTATGCAATCCTATGTTGAGGTGTTGATCAACCTCCCCAAGATCTCTGGCACATACCATTATCACTTACCCCCTGATTTGGTGGGTTCAGTTAAGCCCGGGTCACTGGTGATCGTGCCCTTTGGACCACAACGGGTTCAAGGGATTATTGTAAAGCATATTGACGTCCCCGAAGTGGCTGAAACCCGCCCGGTCGAAGACCTGGTGGAAGGTCTGCCGCCGTTAACATCCACACAGCTTGCACTGGCATACTGGCTGGCGGATGAGACCCTGGCGCCCCTTGGGGCTTGTATTGAGCTGATGCTGCCGCCTGGTTTAACTCAGCGCGCGGATACCCTGGTGCGCTTGATCTCAGCAGGAGAAATCGATCTCGCGGCTTTTTCACCGCTTGAAAAGCGGCTGATTCGTTTACTGCAAAAGCGCGGCGACTTGCGCGGCCGGCAAATCGACGCTTTCATCCCCAAGATTGAATGGCGCGGGGTAGCCCGAAGGCTGGTGCGCAAAGGGGTGCTATCGATGCGCGCCATTCTGCCCGAACCGCGCATCCGCCCCAAAACCGTACGGAAGGTCATGTTGACCAGGGACCCCGCTGACATCGACCAGGCGGGGCAGTCCTTCAGTCGATTTGCACAGGTGCACGCCCGTCGAGAGGCTGTGCTACGTTTTCTTGCGTCTGAAGCCAAACTGGTGGAATCCAAACAGGTCTATGCCCAAACCGGGGCGAACAACGCGGACCTTAAAACTCTGGAGCGCATGGGTTGGATCGAATTCGTTGAAGACCAGGTCTGGCGTGACCCATTGGAAGATCTGCCCTTTATTCCTGCTTTGCTGCCGGAACTGACCCATGACCAGGATGCAGCCTGGGAAATCATTCGCTCTGGGCTGGATCAAGCCCGCCAGGGGCGAACGCCGCAGCCCTTCCTTCTGCACGGCGTAACAGGCTCGGGAAAAACCGAAATCTACCTGCGCGCGGTCCGTGAAACCCTGGCAGCGGGCAAAGGCGCCATCATCCTCGTCCCTGAAATTTCCCTTACGCCCCAGACCGTGCAGCGGTTTTCAGCGCGCTTTCCGGGCAAAGTCGGGGTGATTCACTCTCAGCTTTCTGCTGGTGAGCGCTATGACACCTGGCTGCGTGTGCGCATGGGTGAACTGCCGGTAATTATTGGTCCGCGCAGCGCCTTGTTCGTTCCTATGCCAAATATCGGGTTAATTGTGGTTGACGAATGTGATCAGGATTCCTACGACCAGCAGGATCGATCCCCCTATTATCGCGGGGTTCCTACGGCAGTAGCCTGTGCACGGCTGTCGGGTGCGCCGATCATCCTGGGATCAGCAACGCCACAGATCACCCAGTTTTACCAGGCGGTTCACGGTAACTGGAAATATATCGAATTGCCAAAACGGATCCTGGCGCATCGTGAATCCATCGAGCGCCATGTCCGCCGCCTTGGGATCGATCTCACATTGACGGCAGGAGAGGGCCAAACAGCGGATTTGGGTCTGCCGCGAGTGACCATTGTGGACATGCGCACAGAGCTCAAGGACGGAAATCGCACCATTTTTAGCCGGGATTTGCAAGGCGCTATTCAGGATGTGCTTGCTTCACATCAGCAGGCGATTTTATTTCTCAATCGGCGCGGCTCCGCCTCCTATGTGTTCTGCCGCGAATGTGGCTATGTGGTTAGCTGCCCCAGGGATGATAAGCCGTTAACGTACCATCGCTCCTTAGATGGACTGCTGTGCCATACCTGTGGATATCAGCGCCAGGTACCCAAACGCTGCCCAGTCTGCGGCAGCCGACAGATTCGGCAACTGGGCACAGGGACTGAAAAGGTTGAACAGCAGGTGAAAGAATTCTTTCCTGGCGCCCGCACCCTGCGCTGGGATGCTGAAACCACCCAAACGAAGGGCGCCCATGAGCGTATTCTGTCACAGTTTACCCATCAAAAGGCGGATATCCTCATCGGCACACAGATGCTGGCGAAGGGACTGGATTTACCCCTGGTCACCCTGGTTGGGGTCATTTTGGCTGAGGTGGGGCTAAACTTACCCGATTACCGTTCCACTGAACGCACCTTTCAGCTTCTGACCCAGGTCGCCGGGCGCGCCGGGCGCAGCCCTTTGGGTGGGCGGGTGATTATCCAGACCTATCAGCCAGAGCATTACGCCATACAAACCGCGGCAAAACATGATTACGCCGCATTCTATCAGCAGGAAATTGACTACAGGCGCCAGTTACGCTACCCACCGTTTACACGCCTGGTCAGATTGGAATACCGCCACCAGGACCCCCATATCGCAGAAGAAGCCGCCCTGTCGCTGGCGGGGAAACTGCAGGGCTGGATTGCCGAAGGCGGGCAGCCTGTGTCGCTGATCGGACCGGTGCCCTGTTTCTTCACGCGGCTGCATGGACGCTACCGCTGGCAGATCATCCTGCGCGGCCCTGACCCTAAGGAGCTCTTGCGCAACCGGCTGCCTGCGGATTGGATCATTGAGGTCGACCCGCCCAGTTTGTTGTAAAGTCGCAATCGGCAAGAAATCAGGTGACAGCATTGGCGACCTCACGTTATAATAGAATTGATTTTATGAGTCCTTTTCAGGAGCATGCTTGTGCAGCATCTGAAGTATGCATTTCGTTTCATTAATGCTTGTTTTGCACTGACGCTGAAACATCGTCGGCTGCGAAGTCCACTTTTCCACCTATGGATGGGCGGGATGGCACTGATCATCCTGTGGTTGGTTGCGTTGTTGATCGTAGTTGCGTTTTTCGGCACCCGACCGCTTGGATTGGTGTTGATTGGCGTGTTGATCAGCTTGCTTTTATTTTGTTTACTGGCCTGGGGAGAGATCACCGCATTAGAGACTTGCCTGATCTTTGACGATTTGACCTGGATGGATCAGGGATTACCGGGTTCTTCGCAAGGGAAACAGGACTATGCTCGCTGGTACGAGGTCCTCTTATGGGTCTTTCTCCAGCCGGGCTTTTGGATTATTCGTCTGTTTAACCAGGCTTTCCGTCCCCAACACGTAGAAAAATCAGACTGGCTGTCAGCCGCATACCTGATGCTGCCGATAATGACCCTGGAATCCTTCAGATTGAGGGAAGCGATTGACCGCATCAAACAACTGGTCGCGAATCGCTTAATCCGTTTTCGCCATGACCTGGTTGCCGTTCGTCCGCTGTCGACGGTGGTGCAGGGCTTGTTTATCCTGCTGGGCGCAGGAGTTGGCTTATGGGTTGGGTTAAAGATCGCTGATTTTAAAACAGCCCGGCTTCTTAGCCGATTAATTGCGGTTGCAGTTGGAACTTTGATCGCCGGCGTTCTAACCTTATTGGGGACGAGCTTTAGCAGTTTTAATCGAGCCTGTTATTACACCACGCTCTATCAATGGATTTTGAGTGTGGAAAATGCTCGTATGATGGGTGATCCTAGCCACAGCCCACCGCCAGAGATTTTAAGCCAGGTGATGAAAACGAGAAGGCCAAACCCGAAGGAAAAATAATCATGCCGCAAAGAAAGGAATTGTATACCTGGAATGATGTTGATCAATTGATTGATCACCTGGTGCCCCAATTTACGATCACCTTTCAGGCGATGATCCTCATCTCTCGAGGAGGTATTATCCCGGGCGGATTGCTGGCAGAGGCGATGGATGTTCAAAAAATTTATATCGCATCGGTGGATTTCCCCCTCGAACTTGAGGAATTGCGCCGCTCACGTTTACTGGCTTGGCCAAAATTCCTGATGTTTCCAGAAGACGAACTGCTGGTTGGCGAACGCATCCTGATTGTAGATGATGTTTGGGGGTCCGGTCGCACGATCACCTCGGTAAAAAATCGGGTGTCTGCTGCCGGCGGTTTCCCTTACACCTGTGTATTGCATTTCAACCCTTACCGCAACCTGTTTGGCACCAATCGGCCCGATTTCTATGCTGCCACCACGGATGCCTTTATTGTTTATCCCTGGGAAATTGATCGCGATCTAAACAACAGTATGCTGCGTGACCTTTAGCTGGAAGACTGGTCTTTTGGTAAAAAATTGAAATCAGAGCCGTTTAATCAGCCATAATGCTGAAGCCTTGATTGAAAAATTCATATACAAAATCACCGGGTTGCTTTGTTCTGATGTGGAGGTTGTCTGATGGATCGAAAAATTCGCTGGTATGACTATATCACCATCAATATCTATTATTTTGCTTTGACCGCGCGCTCGCAGACGCTGGCGTTGATCGTTCCGCTAATTTTGGTCAAGTTTGTCGATGAATCCGTTAAAGGCGCTGCCCTGGGGAATATTCGCCTGTGGGGGCTGATGACTGCGGTGCTGATCCAGGCGCTGATCGGCATGATTTCTGACCACAGCACGTCTCGCTTCGGGCGGCGGCGGCCGTTTATCTTGATTGGCGCAATAACCGAAGTGCTGGTGTTTGTTCTCATCGGTGTAATTGCCGCCACCATGGAAGGGATGACGGGCTACTGGCTTTTATTTGCTGCTTATATCCTGTCGATGCTGTCTGCCAATACCGGGCACGGCGCTTTGCAGGGCTTGATCCCGGATATCGTTCCCGAGGAAAAGCACGGCATCTTCTCCGGGGTAAAGGCGGTGTTTGAGCTGCCGGCGCCGATGATTTTTGTGTCCTTTGTGATCACCAAACAGGTCGGTAATGGAAATTACTGGCCTGCGCTCATCACCCTCAGCGCTGTGGTGCTGGCATGCGCCGCGCTGACCATGTTTGCGCCGGAAAAACCGGTTAAACAACCGGTTTCAAAAATGAATTGGGAGCCTGTCGTGCGCCTGGCAGCCATGACGGGCGCCTTTACGCTTGTCATCCTCGGCTCGGGCGCATTGGTGAACGCGGTCAACCGGCTGGCCGCGCGATTGGCAGAGACATCAGCGTTGATCGCAACCGCAACAATTGCTGTGCTCGGCATGGTCCTTGCGGTGGTGCTCGGTGTGTGGGGCAGCGTGCGCATCAGCCTGGGCAAGCAGAACTCACAGGTGGATAAATCCTTCACCTGGTGGGTGATTAATCGCCTGTCCTTCCTGGTCGGCACCACGAACCTTTCCGTGTTTGCGGTTTTTTACCTTCAGGAACGCTTTGCCTCCCTTCAGGGCGCTTCGATTGAGGGCATGTTTGGGCAGTTGATGCTGTTTGTCGGGCTGGCGATTTTTGTCTCCAGCATTCCGGCGGGCTGGCTGAGCGATAAGATCGGCAAGAAACCCGTGTGCGCGATTTCCGGCGCGCTGGCTTTGCTGGGCACCATTATCATCATCGTTTCACCCTCCAGTACCATGCTGTACATCGGCGGCGGGTTGATCGGCCTGGCGACGGGACTGTTTTATTCCGCCAGTTGGGCGCTGGGGACGGGATTGGTCCCCAAACAAGAAGCTGGGCGTTACCTCGGCATTCACAACCTGGCCGGGGCGGGTGCCGGCGCCATTGGCGCGTACATTGGCGGTCCCATTGGAGATGGGATTGGCTTCACCGCCCTGATGGGCATCTTCGGGCTGCTGTTCCTGATTTCAACCCTGGCGTTGTTTGGGATTAAGGAAACGGTGAATGGTGAGTAGTGAATAGGAATCAGGAATCAGGAATCAGGAAGCAGGAAGCGGGAGCGGTGAAAAGCGAATCAGGCATAATAACCACCAGTTAACAGTGTTTCACCTTCTAGCCATGAGCTACCAACTACCAGCTACCACCCCCTTTCACCTTTGAGCTTTCAGCTTTCAACTACCCACTACTAACTACCAGCTACCAGCCAGCAACCCCTTTCAGCTATGAACCACCCTACACTATCGCCATTCTCCGGGCGCTGAAGCTCTCTCGCCAGCAGCATCTGTCATTGCGAGGGACGACTGCGTAGCGTGCCCAAGCGCAGCGAAGGGTAAGCAATCTCATCCTGTAATAGGAGACTGCTTCGCAAGCTCGCAGTGACATAATTGAGTTCTCAGTGACATAATTGCGAGGAACGACTGCGCAGCGTGCTCAAGCGCAGCGAAGGGTAAGCAATCTTGCAGCATCTGATATTGCGAATCCTGTCATTGCGAGGAACGAAGCAATCTCATCTCGAAAATATGAGACTGCTTCGCAAGCTCGCAGTGACACAATAGCGAGGAACGACTGCGTAGCGTGCCCAAGCGCAGCGAAGGGTAAGCAATCTCATCCCGAAAATATGAGACTGCTTCACAAGCTCGCAGTGACATAATCGAGTTTTCAGTGACATAATCGTGAGGAACGACTGCGAAGCGTGCTCAAGCGCAGCGAAGGGTAAGCAATCTTGCAGCATCTGATATTGCGAATCCTGTCATTGCGAGGAACGAAGCAATCTCATCTCGAAAATGTGAGACTGCTTCGCAAGCTCGCAGTGACATAATTGCGAGGAACGCAACAATCTCGAAGTAACAAAATTATTTCCCTGCTTCCTGCTCCCTGCCACCATCCCCTTCAGCTATGAGCCACCAGCCACCATCGCCATTCTCGGGGCGCTGAAGTTCTCCCGCCAGGGGCATCAGGTTGGCTGCCCTGCACAGGTGTGGACCGTTGTGTGGATAAACTCAATCAATGGTGGAAAACCTGTGGATAACCCGCTGAATTGTGTTAAAAAGCTGGGGATAAATACTGAGAGCCAGGTCCGCCACGCCTGGCTCTCATTTGGAGGAGAAAAAAATGTTCTCAAAACCCTTGTGCCTTCAGTATAGCGAAATACAAACCGCGCTGCTTGACGCCTACCCTACAATTCTCCTATAATTACCCCACGCACGTCATCTATAAGCTGACAAAACGCAACAATTGCACCTTGATCGCCTTATATGTTATGATTTGAGAAAGCACAAAGCTTATCAGGAGCAGGGTTTATGACCGAACAGGATTTCACCTTTGAAGAACAGGTTAACGGGCTGATCGAACAGATCAGCGCCTATATTGAGCATTATCACGGGGGTTCAGTTGAATTAGATCGCATCGAAGGCAGGACGGTTTTTGTACGCCTTGGCGGCGCCTGTGAAGATTGTCCCCTGTCTCCAGCCACGCTGCAGGGCTGGGTGGCGGGCACATTGCGCCAGTTTTTCCCCGACATCGTGGTCGAAGAAACGACAAGCTGCTGAGCGCTCACTGAAGGAAAAAACTAAGCCTGCAAAAAAAGGGGAATGATCGCGCAGGTTTCACCGCGCCGATGATCACCTGGAGGCTTTTCCAGGCTGAGCGCCTGGAACCCCGGAGTGAATTTCTTTTTGCACCGTGCGGTAGAGCGTATCACTGCGCAGTTCATCCAGGGTGTAGCAGGTGGCTTGGAGATGATCTGCCAGGGCATGCGCCAATCCCTGGTCGAAAGCTTCGTGCTCCATGTTGATCACCACAGAGCGCAGGTCTTCGTTGGCAATTTGTTCAGCCAGCAGATGGGCTTCTTTTTCCGGCGAGCCGCTGCCCAGCGCGACGTTGCCGGCGCCGTCGGTCAGGATAATCAGCAGAGGGTAAACATCGGGGTGCAGTATTTTCTCGCGTTTTAGCACCTCATAAGCCATTTGTAAGCCGGCGCTCAGGGGCGTTTTCCCGCCCACAGGGATGTCCGCCAGGGCTTGTTGTGCCAGCAAAACCGAGTTGGTTGGCGGCAGTACCAGGGTGGCGCGGTCCTTCTGAAACACGATCAACCCCACCCGGTCACGGCGCTGGTAGGCGTCGGTCAGCAGCGAGAGGATGGCGCCCTTGGTGGCAGCCATGCGCTCCGCCACAGCCATAGACCAGGAGGCATCCACCAGGAATAAAATCAGGTTTGCCGTCCTTCGAACCCGCACCTTGCGTTGATAGTCCTCCCGCCGAACGGAAAAAGCCACCTCATTATTTTTGCCCTCCTCACGCGCTTTTTGAAACGGGGCAGCGGCGCGCAGCGTGGCGTCAAAAGCCAGGTCATCGGCTTTGCCGTTGGCAGGGCGGGCCTGGATATAGCGTCCGCGCTTGCGGTCGGTTTGAGTCTGAGAGCGGCGCCCGCTCTGCTTGCGCATAATTTCATCCAGGGGGGTGTCCAGGCGGCGCGGCGCAAAGGTCTCGCCGGGTTTAACCGATTTCCCACCTTCCCACCAGTGGGCGGTATTGTCGCTGAAGATATCCTGTCGGGCAGGCGCTACGGGCTTGGATCCAACGGGTTCTTCGCTAATTTCGAGATGGGGGGAGAGAGGCTTTTTTTTTGACTGGTTTGGGATTCATCACCCCGGTCTTGCTGATCCACAGGGGCGCCTTCAGAAGCAGAGCCCACCAATTCTTCGATATGCTCCTGTAATTGGGTGATGCCCATCTCTGAATGCCTGAAGGGACCGGCTTTAACGCGGTGCGGAAGCGCCAGCTCGGCAGCCAGGGCAATATCATAGGGGTTGATGGCGTCCCGACCTTCAAATGCGGCATGGGCGCGCGAGGCTTTGAGGATCACCAGGTCCGCCCGGTGTCCGTCAACCTGCATTTTGGCTGTCAGGTCAGCGATGACCAGCAAGTCGCGGCTGGTATAACCCACCTTGTCCAGCATTTGCCTGGCTCTGGCGATTTTCTCTGAAAGCTCCTGTTCCCTGGGGAGCCATTTCTGGCGGAAGGCTTCCGGGTCAGCCTCAAACGCCAGGTTGCGCTCCATGATCTGCACGCGCTGTCGGGGATCGAGGATGCCGCGAATTTCAACGGAGAGGGCAAACCGGTCCAGCAGTTGCGGGCGCAAATCGCCTTCTTCGGGGTTCATCGTGCCCACCAGGATAAAGCGCGCCGGGTGAGCAAAGGAGATGCCTTCGCGTTCGACGATGTTCATCCCCATCGCCGCTGAATCGAGCAAAACGTCCACCACATGGTCGTCCAGCAGGTTGACCTCGTCAATGTACAGCAAGCCGCGATTGGCAGCCGCTAAAACGCCGGGTTCAAAGTGGCGCTCACCCTTTTGGATCGCTTTTTCGATATCCAGGGTACCCACCACCCGGTCTTCCGTGGCTGAGATCGGCAGGTTGATGAAGGGTGTTTGCCGGGTCTCAACGGGCAAACCGTTTTCATCGGCTTCGAAACGCTCCCGGCATTCTGTGCACCAGCTGATCGGTTTTTGGGGGTCACATCCAAACCGGCAGTTCTGCACCACCTGAACCGGGGGCAATAAGGCAGCCAAGGCTCGCGCCGCAGTTGATTTTCCGGTGCCGCGCTCGCCGCGGATCAAAACACCGCCGATGCGAGTGTCGATCGCATTTAATATCAATGCCCGGCTCATGCGTTGCTGACCCACGATTGCTGTAAAGGGATAAATCGTTCGCATTTCTGTACACTTCTGTTCGTTATCAATTTGCTCATACAGTTTACCACTTCTAAGGTTAAATCACCATCATTCAGGCACAATCCACAGCGATCATGGGTCAATGCGGAGCGAATTTTTGGCAAATCTGCGCCTGAAGACGGTTTTGCGCTACAATAAGGGCATGCACTGGCAAATACACGGTCATGATTGGGCGGTAGAGCTGCTCAGAAAGCATGTCTCTGGCAATAAATTGCGGCATGCTTACCTGTTCACCGGGCCTGAGGGCGTGGGACGGCAAACGCTGGCCATCCGTTTTGCCCAAGCCATTAATTGTGACAACCCGCCGGAGCCGGGCGATTATTGCGGTGACTGCCGCGCCTGCCGCCAGCTTGCCTCGCTGACTCACCCTGATTTAAGCCTGCTCCAACCCGAAGAGGGCCATAAGGACATCCTGATTGACCAGGTGCGCACCCTGCAGCGAGCGCTGGCGCTGTCGCCATATTCTGCCGCTTACCGGATTGCCCTGCTGCCCGACTTTCAGCGCGCCACAACACAGGCAGCCAATGCGCTTCTTAAAACCCTTGAAGAACCCCCCGGACGGGTGATTTTACTGCTGACCGCGCTTACGCCGGAGGGCCTTTTACCCACGATTACCTCCCGCTGCGAGGTGATCCGCTTGAGACCGGCAGCGATTGATGAAACTCGAGCCTATTTACAAACCCATCACAGCCTGGATGACGATCAGGCGCGTTTGCTGGCGCATATTTCAGGCGGGCGGATTGGTGCAGCCATCCGATTGACTGAAGACCCATCAACGCTGGTCAATCGCAGGGCACACCTGGAAACTTTGTTGCAATTGCTGGACGCGCCGCGTTATGAACGTTTTAAGCGCATCGGGTCTTTTCTTCAGGCGCTGGACAAACCCCGCCACAAAATCGGCGAGGTTTTATCGATCTGGCTTTCATTTTGGCGCGACGTCTTTTTGCGAGCCTCCAGCGAATCACTGCCCCCGGTCAACCTGGACCTGTTGACCCAGATTGACCAGGTGGCGTTGCAGGTGCCTGCGAAAAAAGCCCGCGAGCTGATCCTTGCCCATGAACAGGCGCTTCAACACCTGGATGCCAACGTCAATCTTCAGCTATTGCTGGAAACCCTGATGCTTCAGTTGCCCAGGCTGACTGTTTCGCATGAAACCGCCTTTGTGGACGATGGGGACGGTGATTAACCTGTTAATTGGGATCCACCCGGAAAATCTCCAGTTCTGAAAACCGGACGGTCATGGCGGAACTGCTGACCGTCCTGGCATACACCCCCAGGTTGCCTTGGCGATGGCTGGCAATTCGCTGCTCAAATTGAAAAGCGTCATTAATGTACAGATGAAACATCCCCCGGGAGACCCACAGCCCCAGCCGGTTGGAAGATGGTGCGCCAGGCTGGATTCCCGGACCCGTTACCCAATTCTGTAAAACCGTTGTCACCCCCTCCTGGATCACCTCCAGGCGTACCTGCCCTGCGCAATCCACCAGCAGACGGTAGAAATCGCCCTCCGATTGCTGCCAGAAAATCACGCCAATCTGGTCTTTGGGTTCACACAGGGATGGTTGAACGGTGATTTCCAGGTAAAAATTCTCTGGCAGGTTGTGCTCACTGCGGCTGGTCAGGCTGGTTTCCGCCCTGGCGATGGCCAGGGTCAGGTTCTGTGTGCCGAAGGCGATATTGCCGGCGGGGCTTTGCCGGGTTTCCCACAGTCTTTCATCAGAAAAATCATCGCTTATCAGAAGATCTGAAATCCCTGTGCGTGTATCTTCAAAGGGGGGCTGTATCGTGGGGCTGGAAAAGGCGGGCAGGGTGGGTGTGGCTGTTCTGGGAAACCAATCAATGGTCGGGGTGGGGGTTTCCGTTTGGGTTGGTGTTTCCGTCTGGGTGGGGGTGAGGGTGGGCTCAGGTGGGACCAGGTTACAAGCGGGCAGGCTGATGAAGCTGATCGCCAGCAACAGGGCACCAGAAATTAAAAAAATAGCCCGAAGAATTGGTTTCTTTGTTTGCATTTGAGATCATCATTATATAACTTAACCAGGTTTTGACCAACCGCAGGGAACTCTGGCTTTAATTCTCACAGGTGTTATAATTTTTATCTGGAAAGATAACATTGATTAAAAAACCCTGGTTTTTACTGTTAATATTCCTGTTTGTGAGCCTGGGATCGGGATTGCTCCTGGCGCCCCGGGGTGCCCAGGCGCGTGATCTGGCGCAAGCCGCTTACCATACCCCCACGCCCAATGCTCAAGGACAGATCTTCTATACCGTCCAGGAAGGCGATAATTGTACGCGCATTTTTTTACTGACCGGCGTCACAATTGACGACCTGGTGATCTTAAATTCACTGACCGCGGCTTGTGAGATCTACCCGGGAATGCAGTTGCTGCTGGCACAGGTTGACCCGGTCACGCCCGCGCCTGTGGAGATACAGCCCCTGCCCGTTCCCGGCTTGCCCACAAGCACGCCCTTTGAGGGCTTTGGCCAGATTTGTGTGGCTCTGTTTGAGGATCTGGATGGCAATCAAAGGCGTTCTATCAACGAGTTTTTCCTGGGCGGGGGTGTGGTCAGCGTCAACAATCGCATTGGCACCTTTTCCCGAACCCTGGAAACCGTCGGCGGCAACCCGGACCTGGTCAACCCGGTGTGTTTTGACGAGGTACCGGAGGGGGAATATAACCTGAGTATGGGCATTCCGGATGGGTATAACCCGACCACCAGCATGAATTACTCGATCGAGGTGATCGCTGGCGATGTCATCGTGGTGGATTTCGGTGCGCAACCCAGTACCCAGATGGCTGAGATAGAAGTCCCGGTGAGCCAGCAGCGCTCGCCCCTGTTGCTGGTAATGGGGCTATTTTTGCTGGCTGGCGGCGCGGGTTTAGCCTACTTCTTCCTGCGCGCAAAAATGAAAGCCTGATCAACCTGAGTGGCGCTGTTCTTTCCACACATCCCCCTGATTGTGATAGCCATTAGCCTCCCAAAAACCCAGGCGGTCTTCCTTCATGAATTCCAGCCCGCGCAGCCATTTGGCACCCTTCCACAGGTAGACATCTTTCAAATCCCTTCGGTCGGGGATAGCGCCGATCACCCCCCGCAGCGGGTAGCCATGTTCCGGTGTCAGGGGCTCCCCTGCGAAATGAGTCGCCAGTAAAAAGTTTTCTCCCAGGAACACGTCCAGCGGCAGGTTGGTTGTATAACCGAAATCGGCATGTTGCATCACAAAGCGGGCACCAGGCGTAAGCCTGATCAATCCCTGCTCTACCAGGGCTTTCGGAGAGATGCCCTCCCACTCTGTATCCAATTTGCTCCAGGTGGTCACGCAATGCAGGTCCAGCCGAATTTTCACCCGTGGAAGCTCTAAAATTTGATCCCAGGTCCACACGATGGGCGCTTCAACAGCGCCCCAGATGCGAAAGTCCCAGGTGGCGGGATTGAAAGTTGGGATGCGCCCATAATGCAGGGCGGGAAACCCGTCGGTAAGTTTTTGCCCCGGCGGCAGGCGTTGTGCTTCGGATGCGCTGCTGGTCATGGTATGGGCGGCAGCTCAGGGGTAGACGAATTGCTCACCGGGGGCGAGCACGCGGGCATGGGCATCGGTTTCGGCGTGAACGCGTTCTGCCCACGCGTGAGGGTCCTGGGCGATTAATCCCCAGGTGCTGTAGTGGATTGGGATCACGTACTCCGGTGTGAGCAGTTTCACCGCCCGGAGCGCGTCATCCGGACCCATGGTGTAATTGTCACCGATGGGAATCACGGCCAGGGTCACCCCTTCCTCGCCGATCAAGCGCATATCACCGAATAAACCGGTGTCTCCGGCCATGTAGATCTTTTCGCCAGCGTGGGTGGTTAGTAAGAACCCGGCCGGGTTCCCGCCATAGCTGCCGTCAGGCAGTGCCGATCCGTGCAGCGCCAGGGTCAGTTTGAGATACCCAAAGGGATGCTGAAACCCGCCGCCGAGGTGCTGAGGATGGACTTTGATGCCCTGTTTCTGCAGCCAGTTGCAAATTTCAAAATTGGCAATCACCGTTGCGCCAGTGCGTGTGGCTATTTCGATGGCATCGCCGAGATGGTCGCCATGACCGTGGGTCACCAGGATGTAGTCTGCAGCGACAGTTGCAGGGTTCATGCTGGTTGCCGGGTTGTCGCTGAGGTAAGGGTCGATCAGCAACTGAAAGCCATCGGTTTCCAGCGCCAGGGCGGCATGCCCGATGTAGGTTAGTTTAAAAGCCATGGTTTACTCCTTTTTTTGTGCAGGGCGCTTCTCGTTAATTATACAGGACATCTCCCCGCTTTAAAAGCCCGATCCTGACTTCATTGTTCTGCAAGCATTGCTGGAGGGTGCGATCCACTGAAATTAATCGGCTGATAAAAAGGCTTAAATCCCAGCACGTTGAAAGAACCCTGTTGACGATTAAGACAGTAAAATATATCCTGTTATTTTTGAACGCGATTAATCTAAGGAGATACGATTGAAACAGAACCCCGGAAAATATTATGGACTGTCCACGTTATTGACCCACTACACCGAAGCGGATCATGTCGAGAACGCACATCTCTCGCCAATCTTTCAAAATTCGGTGTTTGTGTTTAATGATACAGAGTCCGGCGCTGCCATTGCGGCAGGTCAGGCACCTGGCTATTATTATTCGCGCCTTAACAACCCCAATCATCAGCAATTGGCTACAAAGCTGGCAGCGCTGGAAGCCTGGGACCTGATCCAGCACAACCCGGATGCAGACCCCCATACCCTGGCCGGCGGATTGGTGTATGCCTCGGGGATGGCTGCAGCAACAGCGGCAGTTTTAGCTTGCGTACAGGCAGGGGATAGCCTGCTGACCCAGGTATCCTTATACGACGGTACTTATCAGTTGTTTAAGAAAATCCTGCCCAAATACGGAATTGATGTGTTCTGGGTGACCGATAACACCCCCGCTGGTTGGGAAACGGCTTTTAAAACGCACCCGCAGGCAAAACTGGCTTATCTCGAAACGCCGGCTAACCCCAGCTTGCGTCTGACAGACATCGAGGCTGTCGCAGACCTGGCGCATCAGCATGGCGCACGCGTGGCAGTGGACAACACCTTCGCCACACCCTACTGCCAGCGTCCCTTGACCCTGGGTGCTGACCTGGTGGTGCATTCCACCACCAAGTTCCTTTCGGGGCATGGTCAGTTAATTGGCGGCGCGGTACTGACCACCGATCTGGACTTGCTGCGAGGAGAGCTTCTTACGAATTACAAGCTGATGGGACCCACGCCGAGCCCCATGGATACCTGGCTGGCGAATATCGGCTTAAAGACTTTTGATCTGCGCATGGAACGACAATGCAGCAATGCCATGCAGGTGGCGCAAGCGCTGGAAAATCACCCCGAGGTGGAACGGGTTTATTATCCCGGGCTCGCCAGCCACCCGGATTATTCCCTGGTGCAAAAACAGATGATGGAATACGGGGGCATGATCTCCTTCGAGTTAAAGGGCGGACTGGAGGCTGGAAAGCGCATGATGAACCGGGTAAAAATCGCCACACTGGCAGTCAGCCTGGGCAATGTTGATACCCTCATCCAGCACCCGGCCAGCATGACTCACCGCAACACCCCGCGCGAGGAGCGGTTAGCCGCCGGGATCAGCGATGGGCTGGTACGCCTTTCAGTGGGGATTGAGGACCCAGCCGACCTGGTCCGCGATCTGCTGGAGGCGATTTAGGGGAGCGGCTGCAAATTATTCGCTGGGGGTTGATTAAAAAGGCAACCTCTTGAGTTGGGGCTGAGCTTCAGTCTGCATGACTTAAAGGAAAGCCCCAATCAATACTGACCGCGGGTTTATGGGGAAACCTGGAGACGGTTTGTTCTAATACGTATAGATACTGCCCCCGATGAACTCGCGAATGACCGAGTTCTCGGGGACGATGGAATCATCTTCAATGGATTCCAACGACTGCATCAGGCGATGAATTCGGCTGGTGCGTTCGAATGCGTCCCGACGTAAAGGATCATCGGCGTAGGTTTCCGTCCAGTGGGCAAAACCATTAAACAGCTTGGTTTTATACAAGGGGATCTCGTAGGGCATGGCGCTGTTGACGATGTAATCCGCGGTGGCTACATAGGGGATGATATTGCGCAGCTCGCTGGAGCGGACATAATGCCAGTGCAGCAGGGTCTTGTCCGGGTCATACGATCGGTGAGAGGCATCCCGCAGCATGCGGCGCATCAGGCGAATATCCGTCCAGCGCACGTAATGACCGTCCGTGTCTTTGAGCTGCAGTAGCGGTTCTAAATACAGGCGGAACTTCTTCTCCGCCGGGATGTCAGCGGTCATCGCCGGAAAGAGACCGTGCAAACTGTCAATCAGGATAACTTCATCCGGCGCCAGTTTCATAGAGGTCTGTTCCAGGGAGCGGGTGCCGGTCTTGAAATTATAGAAGGGGATTTTTACTTCCTCACCTTCAAACAGTCGAGCCAGGTGCTCATTGATCAACGCCAGGTCCAGCGCTTGCGGCGTTTCGAAATCGTAATCCCCGAATTCGTCTACGGGATGCATGGCCAGATCGTAAAAATAGTTATCCACGTTGAGAGTTACCAGGCGCATGCCCAAGCGCGCCAGGCGTTCCTCCAATTTGATGGTGGTGGTGGTTTTTCCCGAGGAGGAAGGCCCGGCGATGATCACCATCCGCAGTTCATGTTTGCGATCGGCGATCAGATGGGCAGCATGTTCAATGTTCTCATGGTAAAAGGCTTCTGAGGCGCCCACAATTTCGGAAAGCTCTCCCCGGCGGATGCGCTCGTTGAGGCTCTCAACGGTGTGGAGATTGTGTTCTACTGCCCAATCCAGGGTGCGCCACAACTTATGCCAGGGGATATTGCTCGAGGGCTCAACCCGGCGCTCAGCGCGTTGTTCACGCAGCTTGGCCCGCTCTGCCCGGTAGAGGATATAAGCCTTGGCGACCCTGGCATGCCCCTCTTCGATGAGAACTTTTTCAACAATATCCTGGATCTGTTCAACGGTGGGAATTTCACCTTCAGGGGTTTGTTCTTCGAGGAGGCGGCACACCTTGTTGGCCAGCGCTTCGGAGGTATGCTTATCCCGCCCGCCGACGGCGACTGCAGCTCGGTAGATCGCATTGGTGATGCGTTGGGGCGTGAATTCAACAATCGAACCATCTCTTTTGACAACCGAAGTAAATTTTGACATATCCGCTCCCTTGGAAAAGTGTTCTGTAAATTTTCCGGGCGGGGTGAACCCGGTGCTCAACTTATCATTAATTATAACCATGTTCGAAAACAATGCATCAACGCCCGGTGGTTCCACGCTGTTGCGAGTGGATTGTTGACATCCCACGCTGAGCTGTGCTATTCTGGAGCCAGAGCAGCCATTCATCTCTCAGGTTTTTAAAAAAGAGAACTCTGCCTGAGGCTGCTTGACCTGCCTCGCAAATTGTTGGTTGGTGTTAAGCAAGGAAAAGGAGAACATTATGAAAAAACCCAATCGGATCGTTTTAATTTGTGTGCTGGCATTGATCCTGGCTGCCCTGGCATGCCAGTTTCCGGGACGTGTAGAGCTGACAGCAACGCTCAGCACCCAGCCTCCCCTGGAGGAAACGACTGAGCCTCCCCTTGAGGAAACGGCTGTTCCTCCCCTGGAGGAGACGGCTGAACCATCCCCCACAGAAACGATTGTTGAAACCGAAACCCACACTCCCACAACCTCCCCAACGGTTGCCCCTACTGAGACGGAAGTGCCGCCTTTAGCCACGCCGTTCTTCACCAACCCGATCATTTATACGATTGCGATGTTCACGCCCACTCGCGGCTGGGCTGTAACCCGGGATCAGAACCACCTGTTGGTCACAGAAGATGGAGGGCATTCTTGGCTGGAGGTCACCCCCGCTGCTTTGGGCACCCTGCCGCCAGGATCCAGTAGCTTTGGTATCCAGCCTTTCTTCATGAACCAGGATATCGCCTGGCTGATAGCCAATACCGCCGGCAGTGCCAACCTTTTCCACACCCGGGATGGCGGACAGACCTGGATGACCCTATCGCCGCCCTTTGAAAACGCCGTCCTGACGTTTCTTGATCAGAATCTGGGTTATGCGCTGGTGAGCCTGGACGTTGGCGCCGGGTCTCATTACGTGGCGATTTTCCGAACATTGAACAGCGGGGAGACCTGGACGATGGTTTTCACCCACGAGCCGGGCACGACCCAATCGCTACCCCATGGCGGCATGAAGAAGGGCATCGTCTTCCATGGTGTCGATAACGGTTGGATCTGGGGCGTTATTCCAGCAGATGATGAGTTTTACCTGTTTAAGACGGCTGATGGAGGGGCGACCTGGGCTCAAGTAACGGATATCAGTCTTCCATGGGTCACTGGGGGCAATATACTGGATATCAGTGGGCTGTTTTTTGTAAATCCAAACACAGCTTTCATGCTGGTCAGAGCCTATTTACCCGATGGCGACATCCAGCTCTTGATTTACCGCAGCACCGATTACGGTCAGACGTGGGCGTTCCAGAACGCGATGCAGGATAGCCAGGCTATGGACTTTATCAGCCCCGATGAGGGCTGGATTGCGTCAGATACCACGTTGTATCACAGTGTCGATGGCGGAATTACCTGGTCAGCAATGGCTACCAGCGGAATCTCAGCCGGGGAAGTCCTCCTTAAGGTTGATTTTGTCGACAGCTTGCATGGTTGGGTGGTGTCCATACCGGATGAAATGACCTGGGAGCCGTTGAAGTTGTATCGCACCATCGATGGAGGCGCCAGCTGGGAGTTATTGCTACCCTGATCAACAGGGCGATTATTGGCTCACCTCAACAGACTCAGTATTAATTAGCTTCTGGTGGAGGGTTGCTCAAAGGGGGTTGGTTTGCGCAGCTCCGTACCGCAGTTGCTGCAATAGTTTTCCCCGACCCTGGTGCGCATGCCGCATTCGTGGCAGAAGAAGGTCTGTCTTTCGGGGTTGATTTTTATCTCTTCCTGGGAAATACGCGTAGAATTATCGACTTCTTTCTTCCTGAACCTGATATAAAACGAACCAACAATCAGCGCAATGGCCACACTTAACATCAGAACCCATGCGAGCACATAGATCGGCGAGGGGGTTCTGCCCTGTACGGTTTCGTCAATTGGATTGGCGGGCAAAACAGATAGCGCAGGATAAGCCACCGCGCCGCTGCCCTTGTGATATTCAATGTTAAGCGAAAATAGTTCGCCCGCGGCGATTTTCCCAAAATTAGCCATAAATATGGGGCTTTCGTCAAATTCATTGCCAATTTTTCTTAAGGGTGGCTGGCTGATGATGTTGCTTGCATCCAGGGGTTGGCGGACATTAATCAGCAATTGCGCCACCGTGTACATGGAGAGCCATCTGAATTCGTAGGTCCTCTGGTTATGAAATCTGACCAGGTTTGGGTCCTGATACTCGATGTGAAGGCGGCGATGGATTGCGGTGAAGCGCAAATCTTTCCAGCTTCCAAAAGGCGCTTCCCGGAAGCTTAATTCGATCGGTCGGTCTTCCGGCGAGAAGTTAATCACCGTGAGCACTTCCGCATCTGCCGGGATTTCAAAGATGAGCTCCTGGGGAAGGGGAAATGATTCATCCAGGTTGATCTCGTAGATCACCAGAACCGTTGGCTGGATATACTCTGGCAGTAACGAGACGCTGACCGAATTGAGCTGGAGATCCGGTTGGACCAGGGCATAGCCAGCCTGGAACGACAACCCGGTCAGAATTGTCATAATGATGAGGAGACTGAACCTTTGCAGACGTTTCACAGATTGCTGATCCCAATGGTGCCGATGCCTTTTTAAAATGATACCATGTAAACCTTTTCCCGGTGATTTCAGTGAAGCTTTGAAGATGTTTATATATTTCTGAGATTTAGAGGGTAAATTGCGCATCAATCTCTTCGCCCGGGTGAGATTAACTCAATTTTGTGAAGGTATAATGCAAACCCTGGCATTTATTACATGATTAAAGAAAGTGAGACCATGGCAAAAACAACCATTTCATGCCCGCAGTGCAAGCAGCCCATTGTGGCAGAGATTACCCGAATATTTGATGCTGCTGAGGATCCGCAGGCGAAACAAATCCTGCTTTCCGGAGCGTACAACCTGGTGCAATGTCCCCATTGTGGTTACCGCGGACAGGCACCCACGCCGCTGGTTTACCATGACCCTGACAAAGAGCTGCTGTTAACTTTCTTCCCACCCGAGTTGAATGTCCCCGTCAACCAGCAACAACAGATGATCGGTCCCCTGATTAATCAGGTGATGGAAAAGCAGCCGCCGGAAAAACGCAAAGCTTATTTCCTCAATCCCGAGACGATGCTCACCCGCCAGCGTTTGGCTGAGCGCATATTGGAGGAGGATGGGGTCACACCTGAAATGCTCAAAGAGCAGCAAGATCGGTTAAGCTTTCTGCAGCGCTTGGCGGGCGTCACCGTCGAGGCTCGCCCTGAGGTCATCCGCCAGGAAGAAGAACTGGTTGATGAACAATTATTGCTGATTTTACAGCGCCTGATCCAGAGTGCTGCTGCAGCAGGAGAAGAAGAGAGCGCCAAGGTGCTGGTTGAACTTCAACAGCAAATTTTGGAAAACACCGAATTCGGACAGAAAATACTCCACCAGGCCCAGGAACAGCAAGCTGCCATGGATGCCCTGGAACAGGCCAGCAAAGCGGGTTTGACGCGCGAGGCTTTGCTGGATTTGATCATTGACGCAGCCGAAAGTGAAATCCGGTTGGTCACCCTGGTCAGCATGGCGCGCAGCGGTCTGGACTACAGCTTTTTCCAATTGCTGACAGATCGGATGCAGCATGCTTCCGGGGAGCAACAGGCCCAACTGATGGCATTGCGTGACAAACTGCTGGAAATGACCCACGAAATCGACCAGGCCATCAAGGAGCAGGAAGATCTTGCCGGTCAGCTTCTGGATAAAATTCTTGCCGAGGAAAACATTGAAGAAGCCACCCTGCAGGCACTACCCGGCATCAATGAGGTCTTCCTGGAAGTATTGCGCGCGCGCATCCAGGCTGCCCGCAAAGCGGATGACCAGGAGCAGCTTAAGAAACTCCAGCAGGTCGCCGGAGCCATTCAAAAGGTGAGTGCACCGGGTGCCAATATTGAATTGATCGAAGCGCTGATCCAGGCAAAAGATGTTGATGCTATCCGTGCCGTCCTTGAAGAAAATGCCGAAGAAATCACGGATGAATTTTCACAATTCCTGTACAGTCTGCTCAGCCAGACGCAGGCCCAGGAGGGACGCCAGGATATGGTTGAGAAATTGCAGCAGGTTTATCGCCAGGTTTTGCGCTTTACGATGAAAAGGAATTTGGAAAAAGCGGACTGAGTGCGGTCAGGACCGCACCAGCGGGGGATTGTCGAGACGCAATCCATGGCCGCGCACGGTGACAATATACTCCCAACCGGGATCTATTTCCGCCATGCGGTCACGCAACCGGCGCACAAGCGCATCCAGGGCTTGTTCTGTGACCCCTTCAGCAGAGCAACCCCACACCGCTTCGACGAGCTCCGTACGGGGGACGACCTCTCCCGTTTGAGAATATAAAACCTGCAGTAAATTAAATTGTGCTGCCGATAAGGGCGGATCGAGCTCGATTTCCAATACCCACACGCGGCGTGCGCCAGCATCAACCCTGAGACGCCGCTTCTGCATTTCGAGCGGCAGGCTCTCAAGGGGCAGGGTTGCATCTGAGCTGAGGTAGATGAAGTGCTGCGCCAGGGAAATTTGGATTTCATCGCCGTCTTCAAGCGGTTGGGGTTCCTGAAGCAGGACGCCGTTCAGGTAGGTGCCGTTTTTACTGTTAAGGTCTTCTATCACAACGCCATTCTGGGGGTCGGGTGATATCCGGCTGTGATGGCGAGAGACCTGGCGCAAGGGGATGACGATATCACAATCTTTTTCGCGGCCCAGGGTCAGGGGGGCTTTGATTTTCCAACGCCTTCCTTCCAACGGGCCCGTCTGGGCGATCAATAAGGGGTATTCCTGATTATTTTCCATCTTCACCAACCAATGCTTATTGCCAACCTGCTTGACTGTGCCTTCAGATCTGTCGTGATCGATGAGCACAGTGGAATATAATTATATTACACAAGCTGCGTTGATGGTTGGGGTTGTGTCAGGCTGTGCAAGGTGTAATATGGTGGTCTCAAGCATTTGGTTGGGAGAGCAGAGTAAAAAATGGCGCAAACCCCTTCTGTTTGCTGAAAAACAGGCTCATTCAGCCGAATTATCCAATTTCACAGCCATTCCTGGTGAAATCTGGCTGACAGCAGTGAAAATATTTAATTGGTAACACAATTAATTAATTAATGGAGATTTAATATGGGCGACGATCAATTTAGCGTTCGGATAGCAGGTCTGGATGATCTTGGGATGATTCGGCATCATGAACTGCCCCGCGATAAAATCGCACAAAAAATCAGTCAGGGGGAGATCGTCCTCCTGTTGCATCGGGATCAATTGATCGGATCTCTGTGGATGAACTATTTGTGGGACTGTGTCCCGTTTATCGACCTGATCATCATTGACGCTGCTTACCGAAAACTCGGCTTGAGCCATATCTTGTTGGGATTCGTTGAAGAACACTTCAGGAAACAGGGCTATACCATTTTATACAGCTCCTCCCAGTTGGATGAGCCGGCAGCACAGACCTGGCACAGGCATATGGGCTTTGAAGAATGTGGCATGATCAACGGTCTTAACCCGGGCGGAATTGGAGAGGTGTTTTTTAGAAAACCCCTGTGACCTTGTGGAGCAGTATTAACATTCCATAATAAAGGCTGCATACATTTTCCTTTTAGGGCAAAGTTAGGTAGAATCACGATAGACCTTGAAAAATAAACTGATTGCGCACGTTTGTTGTTGTTTGGTTTTTGAAGTTGCGGAGGTCTACAACTTCCCCCTGGATCCGACTTTGCTATCATCACTTGACAATCCAGGCGTGTTGTTAATAAGATAAAAAAATTGCCAAGGAGGTTATCTGTGGCTGGTATTGAAAATTTTTCACCCAAAGCACGCCAGGTGCTCAGCATGGCTCAAAAACATGCCGAGCGTTTGCAAAAACCGCAAATCAGCACGGAGCACCTGTTAATTGCCTTAATTGAACTGGAAGGCAGCGTTGCAAGCCGGGTTTTACGCGAGCTCGGGCTGGAAACAGACCGGGTTTCTGCGCTGGTTGAAAAAGAGCTTGGGATTGGCGATCACACCGGGTCGATCTCTCTTTCAGCGGGGCTGCAGCAAGTCATGCCCTTTGCCATTGAAGAAGCCCGCAAAAAAGGGCAAAAATTCGTTGGAACTGAACATCTTTTGATTGGATTGACCCGCCTGAACGATTGCGAGGCGATGAACATCCTCAGGAAATTCGGCCTCTCCGGCGAACAGATTCGCCGCCAGACGGATCGGGTGCTGCGAGAATCGCAATCCGAAACGCCGCCCGCACTGGCCGGGCACCCGAGGGGGCGCCGGCAGAAGGCGGATAAAAAAGAGGACCCTGAGAAGACTCCCCTGGTCGATCAACTGGCTACCGACCTGACGTCGCTGGCTGAGCAAAATAAGCTCGACCCGGTCATCGGGAGGCAAAAGGAAATTGAGCGCGTCATCCAGATTCTGGCGCGGCGCACAAAAAACAACCCCGCATTGATCGGTGAACCCGGCGTGGGAAAAACTGCCATCGTGGAAGGCCTGGCGCAGCGCATCGTTGTTGGCGATGTGCCGGCACCTTTACTGGACAAGCGCTTGCTGCAGCTGGATGTGGGTTCGCTTGTGGCAGGCACGATGTACCGCGGCCAGTTTGAGGAGCGCCTCAAACGCGTGATTGACGAGCTCAAATCCTCCGAAGCAATCCTGTTCATCGATGAAGTGCACATGCTCGTGGGAGCTGGCTCTGCCGGTTCCTCCGTGGATGCAGCCAATATCCTCAAACCCGCACTTTCACGGGGTGAGTTGCAGGTGATCGGGGCGACCACCTTCAATGAGTATCGTAAAAATATCGAAAGCGATGCTGCCCTCGAACGTCGATTCCAGCCCATTGTTGTCTCAGAGCCGACGGTGGAGGAGACGGTTGAAATCCTGCGTGGCATCCGCTCCGCTTATGAAGAGCATCACCGCTTGCGGATTGATGACGAGGCGCTCGAACAGGCTGCCAGGCTGACCGCCCGGTACGTGACCGATCGTTTTTTGCCCGATAAAGCCATCGATTTAATCGATGAATCCGCTTCGCGGGTGCGCATGTACAAAAGTCCGGCGGCAGTCAACGCTAAGGAAATTGTCACCAACTTGCGCGAACTGCGTAAAGCGATTGAAGACGCTAAAGAAGAAGAAGCTTATGACACGGTTGAAGAGCTGCAGAAACAGCTTGAGGACCTGGAAGCTCAACTGGAGGATTTGCGTACGGTTTGGGATCGCTCCACCAGCCCGCGGGTGACGACCGAAGATATCGCCGAGGTGATTTCGATGTGGACCGGTGTACCCTTGATGCAACTGGAGACCGAGGAATCGGCTCGCTTGCTGAACATGGAATCTGAACTTGCCGGGCACATCATCGGGCAGGATGAAGCCATTGAAACCCTGTCAAAGGCCATTCGCCGTGCTCGGGCGGGCTTGAAGGATCCTGCCCGCCCGGTGGGCTCTTTTGTCTTCATGGGCCCTACGGGTGTGGGTAAAACCGAGCTCACCAAGGCGCTGGCAAAATTCATGTTTGGCAGCGAAGATGCGCTTATCCAGCTGGATATGTCCGAGTTCATGGAGCGCCACAGCGTCAGCCGTTTGGTGGGTGCACCTCCTGGATATGTGGGCTACGAAGACGCCGGACAGCTCACCGAAGCGATCCGCCGACGGCCTTACTCGATTGTCGTGTTTGATGAAATCGAGAAGGCGCATACCGAAGCGCACAATATGCTCCTGCAAATTATGGAAGAGGGGCACCTTTCCGACGCACGCGGTCAAAAAGTAGACTTCCGCAATGCCATCATCATTATGACCACCAATATTGGGGCAGATGTGATCCGGCGCCAGTCGAACCTGGGTTTTGCGCTGAGTGTCGATGAAGAGCAGCAGGAAGCGCAAGCCTATGATGAAATGCATAAAAAGCTGATGGAAGCCCTCAAGCGCACCTTCCGACCCGAGTTCATCAACCGGCTGGATAGCGTGGTCGTCTTCCGGATGCTCAACAAGGCGGATATCCGCGAGATCGTCCAGTTGGAGCTGGATAAGGTCAACCAGCGTCTGGAGGAGAACCACATCCACCTGCGCGCGACGGATGAAGCGCTGGAATTTTTAGCCGGGGAAGGGTATAGCCCTGAGATGGGTGCCCGTCCACTCCGACGGGTGATCCAGCGTAAGATCGAAGATCGCCTCTCGGACGCCTTGCTAGCCAAGGAGTTTGAGGACGGTCAGAACATCCTGATTGACATCCAGGTGACCCAGCAGGATGGAGCTCCGGTGACAGACATTGTCCTGCTGCACGACCCTGAGGGCGAGCAAGAACCCGATTTAGCTGCGGTGGAAATCTAACCCATGGCTAAAACCAGGACGCGTTACGTCTGCCAGGAATGTGGACGGGCTTTTCCGAAAGCCTTTGGACGTTGCCCCCAATGTGGGGCCTGGGATCGGATGGTTGAAGAAATCGTAGAAGAGACAAAGACCGCTGCAGGCCATGCCAGCATACATCGCCTGGGCGGTCTTTCTACGCCCAGGCGTCTCAGCGAGATTGAAAGCGAAACGGAAGATCGCATCCATGTGCCATTGAACGAGTTCGCACGGGTCTTGGGGGGCGGGGTGGTTCCGGGCTCAATCGTCCTGGTGGGCGGAGACCCCGGAATTGGAAAATCGACCCTGTTACTGCAGATGACCATGCAAATGGCATCTCAAAACCGGGTTTTGTACGTCTCGGGCGAAGAATCGGAACGGCAGATCAAAATGCGGGCAGCCCGGCTTTTACAGGATGGGGGTGGGTCGGCAGGCAGTCTACCAGAAGAGCTTTATCTGGTGACAGAGACCAACCTGGACGCGATCCTGGAGCACGTTCAGGTCGTCAACCCGCGCTTGCTGGTGATCGACTCGATTCAGACGGTGTACCGTCCTGAGATGGAATCCAGTGCGGGATCGATTTCCCAGGTACGTGAAAGCGCCTCTCGCCTGCGAGAACTTGCCAAGACTTCTGGTATAGCAGTTTTTCTCATCGGGCACGTCACCAAAGAAGGCGTCATTGCCGGACCGCGCGTGCTGGAACATATTGTCGATACTGTCTTATACCTGGAGGGCGACCGCTTCCAGACTTACCGTTTGCTGCGTTCGGTGAAAAACCGCTTTGGCGCAACCTCGGAAGTGGGCGTGTTTGAAATGCAGGAGCGGGGGATGATTGAAGTTGCCAACCCATCAGAAGCTTTCCTGGCAGAGCGCATGGTCAACGCCCCCGGCTCGGCGATTGCTGTGACCATGGAAGGTACCCGGCCCTTGCTGGTAGAAATCCAGGGACTCACCAGTCACACGCCTTTTGGCAATCCTCGCCGGACGCCCAACGGGATTGATTATAATCGCCTGCTGCTGATCACCGCGGTACTGACGCGGCGCCTTAACCTGGGACTGGCAGAGCAGGATATCTTTGTCAACGTGGTTGGCGGTCTGCGCATTGACGAACCGGCAGCAGACCTGGCGGTGGCAGCGGCGATTGCCTCTTCACTGTGCGATCAACCGATCCGGGCTGACCTGGTGTTGATCGGTGAGCTGGGCCTTTCAGGCGAGCTGCGCATGGTGGGCCAGATGCAAGCCCGGTTAAAAGAAGCGTCCAGCCTGGGCTTTAAAGGGGCGATTGTGCCTCGCCGCTTGCATCAAAAGGAACCCTGGCCCTCAGGCATCGAAGTCCAGGAAGCACGGTCCCTGGCTGAGGCGCTGAAACTGGCTTTAATGCAGTAATTACCGGGCCATTTGCTTTTTAAAATCAACCGTTATAATGGAATACAGTGCCTTCCGGACGGCGCCGATGTCGGAACATGAACAACCATAGACACAGGATAACCTTATGAGCCATTCTCTGCTTAATTTTTCTCCAATCTCCCGCACACGCCGCAATCACGGCCTGGAACATGCCACTTTGCACGTCCTCAGCAGGCGTTTTCCCCGCCTGAGCCTGGCAGGGATCTCTTCGCCGCGCGGCTTCATCATCCTGGGGGATGTCACCTCAGAGGATGTGGCGGAAGCAGCCATTGAGGCATTAAAACGCTTGCGTGCTGGCGAATCGAACCTGGCTTTGCATCCCAATTGTGGCACCAATTTTGCCATCCCCGGTGCCTTTGCCGGGCTGGCGGGATGGCTGGCTACCCTGGGATCTGATAAGTCATTCAAATCGAAGCTGGAACGCCTTCCGCTGGCGCTGGCGCTGGCAACAGTCGCCCTCTCGCTGACCTTTCCACTGGGACCGATCATTCAGAAACGCTTCACCACCTCCGGCGACCCCCAGGGACTGGAGTTGGAGCGTGTTGAGACCTGCATCCGGGCTGGCATCAGGGTGCATCACGTTACCACCCGCGGTTGAGATCAATCATGACCAGGGAAAAGCCGATCGTCTACGTCTTGCGCGGGGATGACCATCAGGCGATCAAAACCCATCTTGCAAACTTTTATGCCAACCTGGGCGACGCCAGCCTGGCAGAGATGAACACCACTCGCCTGGACGGTAAGACCGCTGGTCTCAGTGAATTGCTTTCTGCGGCGATGGCGCTGCCATTCCTGACTGAACGCCGGTTGGTGATCCTTGAGGATGCCCTGCACGCCTATTCGGGACGCGGTAAACAGGAGTTGCGAGAGAAATTTATCGATCTTTTGGAGGGCTTGCCAGCTTCAACTGCGTTGGTATTGATCGTAGCGGACCGTCAAAAATATTCATCTCGTACAGGTACAACCTGGGAAACGCTCAACAACGCTCACTGGTTCATCAAATGGGCGCAAACGGCCGGCGGACGGGCGATGATCATCGATTGCCCCCTGCCTTCCGAGGCAAATATGCCAGCCTGGATCAGCAAAAAAGCGCTTGAATTGGGCGGAGAGTTCACCCGGGAGGCAGCAGGCGTATTACGGGACTTCATCGGTAACAACACACAGGGCGCAGTGCAGGAAATTAATAAATTACTGGCTTATGTCAATTATGAACGCCCGGTGACGGTCAGCGATGTTGAGAATTTATCAATCCGCGATCGTCAGAGCGATATTTTTGCCTTGGTTGATGCGCTCGGGAACCGTCAGGGAGAAAAAGCGGTGGAATTGCTGCATAACCTGCTGGAAGAGATGGATTTCATGCCTCTGTTCGGGATGGTCGTCCGGCAGTTCCGGTTGCTCATCCAGGCTCGGGAAATCCTGGATTTGGGGGGCGGAGAAGGAAATATCACTGAAACACTGGGCGTACATCCTTTTGTGGCAAAAAAAATCCATGCCCAGGCACAGCAGTTTGACCTGCGCTCCCTGGAAGAGATCTATCACCACCTGCTGAAGATTGATCTGGATGAAAAAACCGGCGGTATGCCCGGCGCGATTGCCCTGGACGTGCTGATCGCCCGCCTGGCAGGTTGAGGGTGAAAGGTCAAATCATTTGCCGCCTACCAGCTATCACCGACCCCTTTCAGCTTTGAGCTTTGAACGATCATCCATTCACCATTGACCAGAATAAAAAAGCTGCCCCATTAAAAATGAGGCAGCTCCTTATTCGCTACGGTTAGGGCGATATAGGATAAAATTCCCCTATTTCCTACTCACCACTCACTTTTACAGCCTGATATTTTGCTCCCATTTGCAGGGCGTCTTTGTTGGCCTGCAAAAGCTTCTGATGCCGTGCAGGCAGCTGTTCTGCCAGGGCAGTTTCGATGGCTTCCAGTGGCAGGATATCCAAATTGCCCAGCAGCGCACCCAGCATGACCATGTTGACCGCGCGCTTGCTACCCGCCTCATCGGCAATCTCATTGGCTGGCAGGCTGACCACGTTAATATCCTTGCGCTCGACCTCGCGGTTGACCATGGAGGCATTCACCACCAACACCCCGCCCGGTTTGACCAGCTTCTCATATTTATCCAGTGAAGGCAAGTTCATAGCCAGCACTGCAGACGGGTTTTTAACAAAGGGTGACCCAATCTCCTCGTCAGAGACGACCACCGTGCAGTTGGCGGTCCCACCGCGCATTTCCGGTCCATAGGAGGGAATCCACGTGACATCTTTGCCTTCATCCATCGCGGCATACGCCAGCAACAAACCGGCAAACAGTACGCCTTGCCCGCCAAACCCGGCAATAATGACTTCTTGTTGCATCCCTGTATCCTCCTTATACCTTCAGCTCGGCTACCGCCGGCGAGACCTTATAATCACCCAACGGGTAGTAGGGCAGCATGCGTTCTTCAACCCAATCACGCGCTTCAGCCGGCGATAGACGCCAGTTGGTGGGGCAGGTTGAGAGCAATTCCACCAGTGCGAACCCCAACTTGTGCTTTTGCGTTTCAAAAGCCGTGCGGATCGCCTTTTTCGCCCGGCGCACCTCGCGGACGTTGTGCAGGCTGCGGCGCACGACATAAGCGGCGCCCTCCAGTGTGGCCAGCAGTTCAGCCGTTTGGATGGGGTGACCCTGGCGAGCAGTGTCTCGCCCGGTGGGCGACGAAGTCGTCACCTGCCCGGGAAGGGTGGTGGGCGCCATCTGACCGCCAGTCATACCGTAGTTGGTATTGTTAATGAAGATCACGGTCAGTAATTCGCCGCGCGAAGCTGCACCCACAATTTCGCCCATGCCGATGGAGGCCAGGTCGCCATCGCCCTGGTAGGTGAATACGATCCGCTCAGGCAGCAAGCGTTTGATGCCGGTAGCCATGGCCGGGGCACGTCCATGCGCTGCTTCAACAAAATCAAAACTGAAATAATTGTACGCAAAAACTGAACAACCCACAGAGGCGACGCCGATCGTATTCCCCACCTCGCCCATCTCATCCAGCACTTCTGCCACCAGACGGTGTGCCGTGCCGTGAGTACAGCCGGGGCAATAATGGGTCACACGTGGATCAAATGCTTCGGGGCGTTGATAAACAATTTGGGCTGGAATATCCGTCATAACTGTCATCATTTTCTCCTTATTCAAGAACCTTTTCCATGCGAGCCAACCAGCGATCGCGCGGGTGTCCCTCAGTCGTCAATGGGCTGGCTGCCAGGTGCTCAATCTCGGTCAGCACCTCATCGGGGTAGGGCACCACACCGCCCATACGGCCGAAAAATTCAACGGGCTTACGGCCGCGCACCACCAACCGCACATCTTCCAGCATCTGACCAGCGTTCATTTCAACCACCAAGAAGCCCTGTACCTGTTCCGCCAATTCATCCAAAATCGCGTTGGGGAAGGGCGCCAGGGTGATCGGTCGCACCAGTCCAACTTTGATCCCTTTTTCGCGCGCCGTCCGCACCGCTGAAAGCGAAACCCTTCCAGCAGTGCCAAAGCCAACCACAACAAACTCGGCATCATCCAGGTAATAGCCCTTATAGCGCACTTCTTTAGCTTCAATTTCCTGCCAGCGGGTCATCAAGCGATAATTCAAGCGTTCCTGGTCAGGCGGGTCGAGGTTAATCGAGGTCAGGATACGTTTTTCGCCTCCATCGGTGCCGCGTACAGCCCAATCGGGGATTTCTGTTTTAAGCGGCTGCATGGGCGGGATCTCGGCGGGTTCCATCATCTGTCCCAGGCTACCATCCAGCAAGATGCACACCAGCGAGCGATATTTCTCCGCCAGGTCGAAGGCTAAACCGGTCAGATCCACCGCTTCTTGCACGCTGGCCGGAGCGAGGACGATCACATGATAATCGCCGTGCCCGCCGCCGTGGACGATCTGGTTATAGTCACTCTGGGAAGGGGCGATATTGCCCAAGCCCGGACCGCCGCGCACCACATCCACAAATACAACAGGTACTTCGGTGCCGGCAATATAGGATAAACCCTCCATCATCAGGCTGACGCCCGGGCTCGATGAGGATGTCATCACGCGCTTACCGGTGCAGGCAGCCCCATAGACCATGTTGATGGCGCCCAGTTCACTCTCGGCCTGGACGAAGACGCGTCCCAACTCGGGCATTCGCAAAGAAAGATGTTCCAGCAACTCCGTCTGCGGTGTGATTGGATAGCCAAAATAAGCTTCAAGGCCCGCTCGCAGCGCAGCTTCAGCTACTGCAGTATTCCCCTTAATCAGTTCTTTTGCCATTTTATGCCTCCGTCCTCTGTCGTTCGTAACGGTAAACATTGATTGCAGCATCGGGGCAAGAAACTGCGCAAATACCGCAACCTGTACAGGCATCCGGGTTAACCATATAAGCCGGGTGATATCCCTTGGAAGTCAGGCGGGTCATATCCAGCGCCAGCACATCAAAAGGGCAATCGGTTACGCACAACTCGCACGCCTTACAATACAATTCGTTTACTTCAATATATCCCTTTGCGGGCATTAACAAACCTCCTTTTTCACTATTCTGGTTTTTGTTCAGTTTAATAAGGTCAGGTTATTCTCAGAACCTTCGGCTTAAGTATACACTAATTCAGGGTGGGCATACTCTCCAGAGCTCAATGCTCATCACAAATTCCAGGTGATATTAATCCTTAATTAAATATCATGGGCAAACTGATTCGGTAGAATAGCGCCTCCAAATCCCGGACTAGGATTGGGTTCTGCCCCTGCAAATAATCCACCAGGGCAGCACCTCCGGCATAAAAGCTCACCCGGCTGAAGGGCGGGTTGCGACCGCCGAAATTCTCCTGTAAACCCAGCCCAATTCGCAAACGATTCTCAACCCAGCGCGCAAAGCCCTCCTTCCACTCCTGCCAGACCATGTACTCAAAATCGTGCCGACCCAGGCAGCTATATAATGCCCCACGCACAGCTAAGATATCTCCTGCCTCTCCTCTGGAAAGGGCTTCCAGAAACTCCTGGTAATAGCGAGTAAAAGTTCCCCATTGGTAAGGGAAAGGGTGCTGGATCTCCCACATAAAATCGCCTTTTTCCTGGGCTTGCAGGGCGATCCCCAGCTTGTTTTTCAGGGTTCGCTCGCAGGTTTCAAACTGGTAGCCGTGTACAAATTCGTGCAGGATGGTTACGTAGCCTTCCAGCGTGTCGAACACCTCCGGGGTGACCACGCAGGCAATCCGCCCGCCATAAACTTCCAGGGGGAAAGCCGCCCGTACCCCCTTGGGGATCGGCATCGGAATGGGCTCTTTTTTTATAAACCGGTAGCCCGTTGAATCTTCAACCCGGTCGTAGATGAAAAATTCATCCCCAACCACAATGGCGATGGGGTATAGGCGTGCCAATGCCGGGTTGAACCCTGCCACCTGCCGGTGAATGGTCAGCAGTTCATTGATGCTTTTCAGGTAAGTCTCGATGGGTTGTTCCTTTCCAAACGCGCCTGACAGCAGGGATGGATCCGCTGTGGTTCTAATTGTAATCGGTTCCTTTTATTTTAATCGTGCTGGGCTGAAATCCATGCGCAGATCGGGTCAAAGGGGCGCTTGATGGTAAAATCTAAACAAAACCTGCAACCTACAGGAGAGATACCATGCCTGAAGCCGTAATTATCGATGCCCTGCGCACCCCCATCGGCAACCTGGGCGGCGCCCTTGCCTCCATCCGTCCGGATGATTTGGCTGCGCTGACCATCCAGGCCATTGTCGAACGCAACAACCTCGATCCCTCCCTGATCGAAGAGGTCTATCTGGGCTGCGCCAACCAGGCCGGCGAAGACAACCGCAATGTCGCCCGGATGGCTGCTCTGCTGGCTGGACTGCCCGTGAGCGTGCCCGCGGTAACGGTCAACCGCCTGTGTGCCTCGGGGCTGACCGCGCTCAACATGGCCGCTCGCGCCATCCGTGCCGGGGATGGAGCGGTCTTCATCGTCGGAGGCGTGGAGAGCATGAGCCGCGCGCCCTATGCTCTGCCCAAGCCGGAACAATTGGTTGGCAACCTGACCGCTTACGATACGTCCCTGGGTTGGCGCTTTACCAATCCCCGGCTGGAGTCGACCCATGGCGCCGAGCCGATGGGCGTTACCGCCGAAAACATCGCCGAGATGACCGGCATCACCCGCCAGGCGCAGGATGAGTTTGCCCTGATCAGCCACCAGCGCGCGGTCGCAGCGATCGACACGGGCAAGTTTGCCGAGGAGAGCCTGCCAGTTCCCATCCCGCAGCGCAAGGGTGATCCGATACTTTTCACCACAGATGAGCGCCCCCGCCGCGATACCTCACTGGAATCCCTCAGCCGTCTCAAGCCAGCCTTCAAGAAAGACGGCACGGTGACTGCGGGAAACAGCTCCGGGTTGAACGATGGTGCTGCCGCCCTGCTGGTCATGCGAGAAGACACCGCCGCCAAGCTGGGTTACACGCCGATGGCACGCGTGGTCAGCATGGCTTCTGCCGGCGTTGCGCCGCGCATTATGGGCACCGGTCCCATACCGGCTACGCAAAAAGCCCTGCAGCGAGCGGGATTAACCATCAATGACATTCACCTGGCTGAGGTCAACGAAGCCTTTGCCGTGCAGGTTCTTGCTGTGTTGCAAGGGCTGGGTTTATCCCATGCGATGACTAACGTCAACGGTGGCGCGGTTGCCCTGGGGCACCCGCTGGGCTGCTCGGGCGCGCGCATCATGGTCACATTGCTGCATGAAATGCGCCGCAGGGCAGCCTTTAGCCCCAGGACCTTTTACGGGCTGGCGACGCTGTGTGTGGGCGTGGGGCAGGGAGAAGCCACCATCGTCGAATGGCTCGGCTGAACCCTGGCGAAGGTCTCAGCTTTCCTCAACATCCCCCAGTGCGCGGGCAATCAACTCCTGGATGCGCCCCACCATACTGACCGGATCGGGGTGTAGTCCCTCCACCAGCAGGGCGTTCTCAAAAATCTGCTCAGCCGCAAGGTCAAATTTGGGATCGGCGGGTCGTAGCGCGGACAGCCTGGCGATGATGGGATGTTTCGGGTTCAATTCCAGCACCTTTTTGGGCAGCTCAAAGTCCTTATCCATCATTTGATACACCCGCTGAACGGATTGGTCGGGCGCTCCCTCAGGGTCCACCAGCCGTGCTGGCGACGCCGATAGTCGCGTGGAGACGCGCACCGCACTGACCCGCTCGCCCAAAAGCGACTTGAAGCGCACGATCAAATCTGCCAGGGCTGCCTGGTCGAGCACGGGCTCGGCGTCATCCTCACGGGTCTCCTTTTCGATTTGGGGCGGTTCGGCTGCAGCCACATTGACCAGCGGGTGCTCCTGGAAGGCTTTTAACTGCATGAGCATAAAGGGGTCCACCTGGTCAGCCAGTACCAGCACTTCAATCCCCGCCGAGCGGAAGGCGTCCATGTGTGGACTGTAGCGCACCGCACTGGCGTCTTCGCCCAGGAAATAGTAAATCTCCTTTTGCCCAGGCTTAGCCCGAGCCAGGACATCCTCCAATGAAGACCAGCCGCTCGGGTCCCTGTCAGTATGGAAGCGCAGCAGGGGAAACAGCTTCTCCGGTTCATCCTGTTCGATAGCCACACCTTCTTTAATAAAGCCGCCGTAGGTTTCCCAAAACTTGAGGTACTGATCGGGGTCGGTTCTGCCCAGGTCGGTGAGGGTCTCCAGCACCTTGCCGGTCACCAGCCGCTTGAGACGCGCCATCACATTGCTGGACTGCACCATCTCACGCGAGACGTTCAGGGGCAGGTCTTCAGAATCAACCACGCCCTGCACAAAACCAAGGTAAAGGGGCAAGAGATCGATGCTGAAATCCTGGATGAGCACCTTGCGGGCATACAGTTTGAGACCGGGCTCTTTGCGGGGCGAGAAGACCAGGTTGCGCGGGTCGGCGGGGATGTACAGCAGGGCATACATCTGCACCGGAGCGTCAACGACCATGTGCGCGTGCACCAACGGATCGCTGAAATCGAGGGTGAGTTGCTTGTAAAACTCGCTGTAAGCGTCACTTTCCACCGTGCGCGGTGATTGACGCCACAATGCCGTCTGACGGTTGACAGGCGCGTCTTCGTCATTGATATAGATCGGATACTGGATGAAATCAGAGTGGCGTTTGATCACCTGGCGCAGGCGGGTTTCATCAAGGAACTCCCTGGCATCCTCTTTGAGGGTGATGCGCACCTCGGTGCCGCGTTTGTCACGGTCACCGGGGGCGAGGGTGTAGGTGTCTTCTCCAGCAGCCTGCCAGGCAGCGGATTGGGCGTCCTGTCGATAAGAGCGCGAAACCACCCGGATCGAATCGGCGACCATGAAGGCTGCGTAAAAACCCACACCAAATTGACCGATGATCTCGGTCAGGCTCGCCTGGCTGGTTTGAGCAGCTTCCACAAAGGCTCTGGCGCCGGAATGGGCGATCGTGCCCAGGTTTTCAATCAGCTCATCGTGCGTCATCCCGATGCCGGTATCCTCTACGATTAGAATCCCGGCGTCCTTATCGGCGCGGATGCGAATCTCGGTTGGGAGATCCGGGTCGTGCACATCGCGATCCGTGAGCATGATGAAGTCGAGCCGCGCCAGGGCATCGGAGGCATTCGAGATCAATTCGCGCAGGAAGATCTCCCGTTCGGTGTACAGGGAATGGATGAGGATGTTCAATAATTGCTGGGTTTCGGCTTTGAAGGGGATTGGCTGGTTTTTAGCAGGTTTGGATACTTCTGGCATGGTTAAAAACGCCCTTTCAGTTTATTTGTTCAGTGACACTAAATATAATCGGGGTGAATAAGAAATATATAAGAGCGTGGTGGGTATTAGGGGTTTGACGCCCTTCGATTGCGCTGTCACCGCCCCCGGTCAACCCCGGGTCTCACTTACGCGAACAAATCCTCGCGTTCGAATTTTTCATCCAGTTTGGACATACCATACGAAGCCAACGCTCCCAGGGCAAACAGGAGCGCGCTCAGGGCGATCTCCCAGCCTACTACCCCTTTTGGGATGATGGCGATGGTGGAACCGATCACCACGCCAAGGATCAGGTGGTACATCAGCGCATAGAATTTCTTGAACAGCCAGGCGATCAATTTAGCCAGGGCGAACACAGCGATCAAGCCTCCCAGCGCCAGAGGAATAATCACACCCAGATCAAGTGTCGCTATTCCGGCAGCCATGGGATGATACAGTCCAAAATACATCAGGAAGTTGGAAGGGCTGAGGCCCGGCACAACGATGCCCAACCCGATTAATGCGCCACTCAGCATCCAGTTGAGAAAAGAGGGCGAAAGCTGCACCCAGTTTTCATTCTCCATCCAGACCATTAAGAACACGGTGCCAACCGAAATGCCGGCTAACAGCGCCCAATGCCACCAGGACCGCCCTTGTTTTCCAGAGGTCTTATACAACGAGGGAAAAGTGCCGGCAATGAAACCAATGAACAACCAGGTGAACAACGCTGGATAATGTTTGAAAGCCAGATCAACAGCGGCTGAGAAAGCCACCGTGCCGATTATCCCGCCAATGCCGACAGGAAGAAAAAAGAGGAAATTTTGCAGGAATTTATGCCTGAAATTCCCTAAAAAGCGGATCAGAGGCTCATAGATGCCAAACACAACCGCCAGTACGCCACCGGAAAGCCCCGGGGTGATAAACCCGATCCCCACCATGATGCCTTTGAGCAGGCGGATTACCCAGTCAACCACCGGGTTGGTTTTCTTTGTGAATTCACTGGTCGACATGATTATGGCTCACTTTTCAATGTTGATTTAAAAAAACGCCCATCAATCTTACCCGTTTCCCAATTTAAGGCAAAGGAGCGCCACACAAACAGGAGGCAGGACGGTCAGAATTGAGTTGAACGCAGCGCCTAATAATCGCGCATCAGCATCAGGATACGGGCAAAATGTTTGGCTGCTTTCGCGTACAAGTCCAGGCTGATCGATTCGTTGGGTGCGTGTGCCCGGGAATCGGCGTCGTTGGCGCCGTTAGAGATAATTGGCACCCCCAGGTATTCCTGGAACATGAAATTCGGGCCCGAACCGCCGATCATCGGGTTGATGCGGGTGGGTTTGTCATAAACGTCTTCTGCCGCCCGCACAGCCAGACCCACCGCCGGGTGGTCGGGGTCAGTTTTGGCGCCCGGGTTGCCGCCCAGGTAGACGATTTCGATATCGGAAAATCCATGCGCGTCGAGGTGTTCTCGAAGCTGTGCGAGCACCTGCTGAGGTCGCTGGTCGGGTACCAGGCGAAAATCCACCTTGGCGCTGGCTTCGGCTGGCAGCACGGTCTTGGAGCCTTCGCCCTGGTAGCCGGAATTCAGCCCGCAAATCGTGCAGGTCGGCTGATAGACGGCTTGAATGGCGAGTTCCAGCGGGTCATCCACGCCTTTCAAAAAGCCCTCTAAACCGTAAACTTCGCGGTAATGGGCGCGCATATCCGGTAATTGAGCGAGCAATTCTTTTTCGCGCGGCGTAGGTGGGATCACTGAATCGTAAAATCCCGGCAAAAGGATGTTCTCATACGGGTCTTTGAGGGTGCTCAGTGCCCACACCAGGCGCCAGGCTGCATTCGGGAAGATCGAGCCACCGGTGCCTGAATGTACATCCCGGATCGCTGTGCGCACTCGCAGCTCAACATAGCAGATGCCCCGCAATCCCAGCATCTGGATGGGTGCGTTTTCATGGTCAACACCGCCCACCTCCCACACGCACACATCGCCAGCCAGCAAGTCTTTGTTAGCCTTCACAAAGGGTTCCAGGTTAACGCTGCCAATCTCTTCTTCGCCCTCAACGATGAATTTAACGTTGCAGGGAAGTTCACCTTCACGGTCCAGGATGGCATCAATGGCATGCAGGCGGGCGGTAAAGTTGCCCTTATTATCAGAAACGCCGCGCGCATACAGACGTCCATCACGCAAGGTCGGCTCAAAAGGCGGTGAATCCCATAATTCCAGGGGCTCGGCTGGTTGGACATCATAGTGATTGTAGGAAATCAGGGTGGCATCGCCCTGCCCTTTCCGCTCGCCAAACACCACCGGCGATCCGCCTGTGGGCATAATCGACACGGAAAAGCCGCGCGCTTTCAAGGCACCTGCGACCAGTTCGGCGCACTCCTCAATGCCCAGGTTCTGGGCTGCCACACTGGGTTGGGCCAGAAGGCGCGAAAGCTCGTCAACGCTTTCACCCAAATGTGTTTCAATATATTGATCGATAGCTTGAATGTTTATGGTTCATCTCCTATGTGTCTAAATCAACTTTTATCGCAAAATCCTTCCATCAAAATACCCCCTTCAACATCCCGATCAGCCAGTCGCCCGCATAGGCAAACATCATCATTTTTAAGACCTTGCCAATCAAACAGTAAATCAGGAATTTGGTGACCGGCATCTTCAACATCCCAGATAGCATGCCTGCCATGTCAAATAAGGGGTTGGGAATGAAAGCTAAAATCAAAATGGTGATGTCGCCGTATCGACGCATCCAGTTGACCACCTGGTCGTAGTGGGCGGAGTTTTCCACCAGGGGTTGCCCGCTGAAACCTGCCAAATAACCCGAAAGCTCGCCCAGGGCTGCACCGGTACCTGCCGCAATTGAGACCCAAAATGGGTTAAACACGGCTCCCATGGCAGTGGTGAAGAGCACACCTGGTACGGGGACCAGGATGGTGGCATTGGCCAGAAGCGAAAACAAAAAGATGCCCGGGTATCCAAACGCTTGCAACTCCTGAATTCGTTCACGTTGGATGAAAAGAAACGCCGTCAGCGCGATAACAAACAGCAGGACGACTGCACGGATGATGTTGAGCGTACGCTTGGGAAGACGTTCTACCAGGGGTAAACGTTTGGGAGGCAATTCCTCTTCAGGCGAGGAGAGATGGTCATTTTCCATCGACAGGTAAGTGTCCTTCCAACAGAGACTGCAAACGCGCGATGACCATGTCCAACGCAACCACGTTAAAACCACCCTCCGGGATGATGATGTCGGCGTAGCGTTTTGATGCGTCAACAAATTCAAGATGCATGGGGCGCACTGTGCGCAGATACTGGTCGACCACCGATTGCAGGGTGCGACCCCGTTCCTGGATATCCCTCAACAGACGCCGAATCAGGCGGATATCTGCGTCTGTGTCCACAAAGATCTTCATATCAAACAGGTCCCGCAGTTCCTTTTCAACAAAGATCAGGATGCCTTCCACCAGGATGACGGGCTTTGGCGACACGTGAACCGTCTCCGTTTTGCGGCTGTGGGTGCTGAAATCATAAACTGGCATCTCAATCGCCTGGCCGCGTAATAATTGTTGGATATGCCGCACCATCAGGTCGGTTTCCAGTGAATCGGGATGATCATAATTGACCTTGGCGCGCTCCTCGGGAGTCAGGTGTTTCTGATCTCGATAGTAGGCATCGTGCGCCAGGAAGGCGATACTACCCATACCCATGCGTTTACGGATCAAATCTGCCAGCGTGGTTTTCCCTGACCCGGTACCCCCGCCAATGCCCACAACCATGGTGTTTTTGCTTTTCGATTCAGTCATCATGTTACGATTATAATCGCAATTCAGGTATAATCGGTTTTAGAATTTGTTCATTTGGAGGTTAAATGCGAGCAAAACTGATTGATGGCAAAGCCATCGCTGAAGCCCTGCGCGAAGAAGTTAAACAAAAGGTGGCAGAACGGGTTAAAAAGGGTTTGCCCGCTCCTGGCCTGGCAACGGTGCTTGTGGGAGAGAACCCGGCTTCCCAGGTGTATGTGCGTATGAAGCACAAGGCTTGCCAGGAAGCCAATATCATCTCGACCGGCAATGTGTTGCCTGCCAACGCCAGCCAGGCTGAAGTAGAAGACCTGGTGCACAAGTTGAATGCCGATGCCAACATTCACGGCATCCTGGTGCAGTTACCCCTGCCGGCAGGTCTGGATGAGGAGCGTGTGCTCAACACGATCAGCCTGCAAAAGGATGTGGACGGCTTTCACCCGATTAATATCGGTCGCCTGGCGCAAAAAGGGCGGGAACCGCTCTTTATTCCAGCTACTCCGGCTGGCGTGATGTATTTACTGGAGGATAGCGGCGTTGAGCTTTCGGGCGCCAACGCCGTTGTTTTAGGGCGTTCGAACATCGTTGGCATGCCGGTGGCTTTGCTGCTGGTCAAGGCGAATGCTACCGTGACCATCTGCCACTCGCGCACCAAGGAAATCCCAGCGCTGATTCGCGAAGCTGATGTGCTGGTGGCTGCGGTGGGCATCCCCGAATTTGTGCGCGGTGACTGGGTTAAGCCCGGTGCCGTCGTGATCGACGTGGGCGTCAATCGCATCGAAGACGAGACCCGTAAAAGCGGTTATCGACTGGTGGGCGACGTGGCCTTCGATGAGGTCGCTGAAGTCGCCGGTGCGATCACCCCGGTGCCTGGCGGTGTGGGCCCGATGACCATCGCCATGCTGTTGCACAACACGCTGCGCGCGGCTCGCCTGGCAGACGGCAACGGAATGGCAAACGCCGCGTAGCGCATCATTGAGCGGTTTTCAAGCAATTGGCGCTCGGCGGCGATTGAAGCACACCGATTATTGCTGGTCACTCACAATCTGCCCGTGAACTTTAATATTCCAGCAAGATCGTCACCGGGCCGACGTTGACCAACGCTACATCCATGTGTGCGCCGAAAACGCCGGTTTGAGTGGGAATCCCCCTGGCTGATAGTTGCTCGGCACAAGCCTCCACCAGGGGTTCGGCGATCTCGGGCTTAGCCGCGTCAATAAACGATGGACGCCGCCCTCGGCGGGTATCGGCATACAGCGTAAATTGCGAAACGACGATTGCCTCTCCGTCCACATCCAGAGCGGAAAGGTTCATTTTTCCCTCATCATCTTCAAAGATGCGCAGATGCGCGATTTTTTCGGTCATTTGTTCCACGGTCGCCAGGGTGTCTTCCGGCGCCACTCCCAGCAGGATCACCAAGCCCTTTCCGATCTCAGCGACAACCTGCCCGTCGACGGTGACCCGACCCTGCGACACGCGTTGGATGACGGCTTTCATAGGCTTCTCCTGGTTGACGAATTTACCATTATCATGCCGATTATAGCATCAATGGCATACCACGATGCCCGCTCAGCCATTCTTAATCACTCCTTATTCGCATGGACTATAATCAACACATGCCACATTCACTGAAGAACTTCGAGCTGGTCTGGATCGACCAGCCTCAGCATCTGCGCCACGCCGCTGAAGAACTGGCTTCCCAGCAGATCCTGGCGATTGACACCGAATCCAACAGCCTGTACGCTTACCAGGAGCAGGTCTGCCTGGTGCAAATTTCCACCCGACTAAAAGATTACCTGATTGACGCCCGCGCGCTGCCCGATCTATCCCCCCTGGCAGAAATTTTTAACTCCGACCGTATCCTGAAGGTGTTCCACGCCGCCGAGTATGACCTGATCTGCCTGTTTCGCGACTATGGCTTCAGGTTCAATTTTATATTTGACACCATGCTCGCAGCGCGCATCCTTGGGTTTCAGCATGTCGGTCTGGGAGCACTGCTGGAAAAATATTTCGGTGTCCAGATGAATAAAAAATACCAGCGTGCGGATTGGGGCAAACGCCCCTTGAAACCTGAGATGCTGGAATACGCCCGCCAGGACAGCCATTACCTGATCGCCCTCCAGGAGCAATTACGCGCCGAATTGGTTGCCGCTGACCTGCTTGACCTGGCAGTGGAAGATTTTACACGCCTGACCATCGGAATTGAAGATACGACGGAAACCTGTGCCGACGATTTTTGGAAAATCCACGGGGCGCGTGACCTCAGCCCCGAAAAAGCTGCCGTGCTAAAAGCGCTATACAATTTTCGCGAATCGGTTGCTAAAGCCCAGAATAAACCCTCATTTAAAGTTCTCAGCAATCAGACGCTGATTGAATTAGCCACAGCCTGCCCCAAACACCAGGCTGACTTGCTGGAACGATCCACACTGCACGAAAGACAGGTCAGGCGTTATGGGCCGGGATTGCTGGTCGCTGTGCAGGAAGGTCTGCAGGCACAGCCTGAGCACCCACCCAATCACGTCCGGCCGCGTAACTCTGTGCTCAACCGCATGGAGATTTTGCAGGAATGGCGCAAGGAAACCGGTAAAGCGCTGGGCGTGCCCTCCGATGTCGTCATGCCCCGTGACGTTCTCTGCCGGATCGCCCGCGCAAATCCAAGGGATCTTTCAACGTTGAAGGCGCAGATGTTTGATGTGCCTTACCGGTTTAACCGTTTTGGTCAGGACATGCTCAGCGTTATCACCCGTGAAGGACTTGAGGATTGAGGCTTTCTCTGCATGGCGCTGACCTCACCATCACCGGCTCGAAGCACCTGCTGGAAAAAGTTTAAGTCCATAAGATTTTCACCAACGTCCATCTCATAAGTGACTATTCCCCGTTGAATTTCGAGTATAATGGATGCCTGCCCGTTGGAGAGGTGCCAGAGTGGTTTATTGGGGCGGTCTCGAAAACCGTTGTAGCCTTGCGGCTACCGAGGGTTCGAATCCCTCCCTCTCCGTTATCGGCAATATTCAGGGCGGCGCACGAGGGAAAAGCACGGGTATTAAGCATGGGTTGTCCTCCCCCTTTGAATGTTGGTCAATTGTCAATCGTGGAAGATGATTAAGCGCCATTTTTATTTTGGGTAACCATCATCGTAAAGGCTGTATTTCTATTGAGGCACTGTGCTCAATCATAAACGGTTGGGGTAACCCGATCAGGCAGTAGCGATTCAGAGTTCTTCTATGGGCACGTAGCGCCTATTTTGACCGATGTGGTATATTTAGACGCTGGCACAATGATCATTCGAATCAGAAAGCAACCGGCAAACGCGGAGAAAAGCACCCCTGCAGGACGGGCGTAGAACCGTCACTGCAGGGATCCATTTAAAAAGGAATTTGATAATGACCGAGATTGTGAGAGAAAAACCTGTGAAATTCAACCTGCCCAGGCGCATCAAGGGCCTGGGAGATTTAGCTTACAACCTGTGGTGGGTATGGCAACCGGAGGTGCAACGCTTATTTAAAATGATGGATGCCCTGTTGTGGGAGGATTCTTATCATAACCCGGTGGTCTTCTTGCGCGATATAGAACGCGCCCGCCTGGATGCCATGATCAATGACCGCTATTTTTTGGATCGATACGACCGTGTCATGCGGGATTTTGATCGGTATATGAAAGAGAACGACACCTGGTTTTCGACCACCTATCCGGCTTTACACGAAGAAATGGTTGCTTATTTTTCATTTGAGTTTGGATTGCATGAATCCCTGATGGTCTATGCTGGCGGTCTGGGCATACTTTCCGGCGATCATCTGAAAGAAGCCAGCGACCTGGGCATTCCCCTGGTGGCCGTGGGTTTTTTGTATACATACGGGTACTTTTCTCAGCGGATTAGCGAAGACGGCTGGCAGGAAGCCGAAAACGTCCCGATCGATTTTAATGCCTTGCCCCTGGTTCATTTACTGGATGATGCGGGTAAGCCGATCAAAATCGCAATTGACCTGCCGGGGCGGAAGGTTTACGCGCAAATCTATGAGCTGAATATCGGGCGGGTCAAGCTGTTTTTACTGAATACCAACCTGGGTGACAACAGCCCTGTCGATCGTCAATTGACCGACAAGCTTTACATCAGCGATCTTGAGCTGCGCATCTCCCAGGAGATCCTTCTGGGCATGGGCGGCGTTAGCGCACTGAGGGCATTGGGATATGCGCCAACAGCCTGGCACATGAACGAAGGGCACTCTGCCTTCCTGACCCTGGAACGAGCTCTGGAATACATCCGTAAGGGCATGAACTTTTCTGAAGCGACCGAATTGATTAATAAAACCAATATCTTCACCACCCATACCCCTGTACCCGCTGGCAATGATGAGTTCCCGCTGTGGCTGATGGATAAATATTTCTCTCATGTTTGGCCTGACCTGGGTCTTTCCCGGGATGCGTTTCTTGATCTCGCCAAAATCGAACAACCCTGGGGCGGAGAGGCCTTCAGTATGCCCGTTTTGGCTTTAAAGCTCTCGGATTTTCGCAATGGCGTTTCAGAGTTGCACGGTCAGGTGACCCGCGGTATGTGGAAATTCCTCTGGCCGGATAAAAAAGAGCAGGATGTCCCCATTGGGCACATCACCAACGGCATCCACACGAAAACCTGGTTGGCTCGCCGGATGGGTGTTCTTTTTTCACATTATATGGGTGCAGATTGGGCTGAGCATATCTGTGATATCGATTTTTGGGCAAAGGTTGAAAATATCCCTGACGATGAATTATGGGCGGTTCACAAACACCTGAAGCGCAGGTTGGTGGCATATATTATCGATCGCAGCCGGAGAAAATGGGCCAGTAATAAGGTGCACCCGGTTCAAACCCTGGCCAGCGGCGTTTTGTTGGACCCCTATGCCTTGACCATTGGATTCGCCCGCCGATTTGCCACCTATAAACGGGCTAATCTGATCTTCAGTGATTACGAACGGCTGTTGAAAATCGTGAACAATCCCCGCATGCCAGTGCAATTTGTCTTTGCTGGCAAAGCCCATCCCGCAGACGAGCCCGGGAAGCTGAGAATCCAGGAGGTCTATCGAGCGGTGAAAGATGCCCGTTTTGGCGGACGGCTGGCTTTTCTTGAGGATTATGATATGAATGTCGCTCGCCACCTGGTACAGGGCGTGGATGTGTGGTTGAATACGCCACGCCGACCTCGTGAGGCTTCAGGGACTTCAGGCATGAAAGCTGGCTTGAACGGTGTGTTGAATTTTTCCATCCTGGATGGCTGGTGGCGTGAGGGCTATAACGGGCATAACGGCTGGGCAATCGGTCAGGACAAGACCCTGTTTGAAGACCAGGCCGCCCAGGACGAAGCTGACGCGCTCAGCCTGTATGAAACCCTTGAAAACGAGATCATCCCGCTGTATTACGAACAACGCTCAGCGGATAATCTTCCATCGGAGTGGATTGCCTGGATGAAGGAAAGCATCCGTTCCCTGGGCGGACAATTCAGCATGTGCCGCATGGTCACCGAATATATGACAAAAATGTACGAACCGGCGATTAAAAACGGTATTGATGAACGAAAAGGAGTGTAATGGAAGCAATGATTGATATTTTGCTTTCACCGTCCGCCTGGTTATTTGCCCTGGGCATTTTCCTGGCGCGCATGGTCAATATTGCGATGGATACCCTGCGCATTATGTTCACCATGCGCCAAAAAAGCGGGATAGCATGGGTTTTGGGTTTTATCGAATCGACAATTTACATTTTATTGATCGGTTCGGTGCTGACAAATATCGGGAATCCCCTGAATATCATCGGTTATTCGGCAGGGTTTGCGACGGGGAATGTGCTGGGCATGGCAATTGAAAAACGCCTGGCTCTGGGTTATATGCATTTCAATATCATCAGTCGCCATCACAGCACTGAGATTGCAGATGCACTGCGCAACGCCGGCTTTGGCGTGACAGAAATCCCCGCCAGGGGGCGAGAGAGCAACTTTATGCTGGTCGATTGCCGGGTCAGGCGTAAACAATCCAAAGACGTGGAAAACCTGGTGCTTGAAATCGACCCGGAGGCTTTCATCACTGCCGAAGAAATTGTTCCTCGGGGCAGCGGGATCTGGCGCGCCTGATCGTCAAAGTGCAAAAAGGCTGCTGTCTAACTGACGGCAGCATTTTATTTAAATACAACCGCCATCGAGAGCAGGTTGTTGTATACTATTAAGAGCACTTGAAAAACAGGAGGAACCATGCCCGGAAGGAACAAAGATTTTTACCTGGGAAAGACCTATGACCTGGAAACGAAGGCTCTACAGGAGCAGCAGGTCTTCTATGACCCGGACGACCTGACCACTCACGCTGTCATCACCGGTATGACCGGGTCGGGAAAGACTGGGCTGGGCGTGATCATGCTCGAGGAAGCTGCGTTGCAGGGCATCCCGGCCATTGTGATCGATCCTAAAGGCGATCTGACGAATTTATTATTGCATTTTCCTGACCTTTTACCTGAGGATTTTCAGCCCTGGGTCGACCAGGACGCGGCCCGCCGTGAGGGGATCAGCGTGGAAGAAGCGGCAGAAAAAGCAGCAACCCTGTGGAAAAACGGCCTGGCTTCATCTGGGCTGGGCAAGCCCGACCTGGAAGCCCTGCGCGATGCGGTTGAATATGCCGTTTATACGCCGGGGTCCGATGCTGGTCTGCCGGTCAGTATTCTGGCATCCTTTTCTGCCCCGGATATCCCCTGGGAGGGCAATCGCGAGATCCTGCGCGAGAGAATCTCCAGTACGGTCACTGCGCTCCTGGGTTTGATCGGTATGCGCAATATCGACCCCGTCCAATCCAAGGAGCACATCCTGCTTTCGAATATATTTGAAGAAGCCTGGAAAGCGGGCAAAGACCTTGACCTGGCTACCCTGATCACCCACGTGCAATCACCGCCCTTTGATAAGCTGGGTGTTTTTTCACTGGATCAGTTCTACCCGCAAAAGGATCGCTTCAGCCTGGCAATGCAGTTAAACAACTTCCTGGCGGCGCCCAGCTTTCACACCTGGCTGGAGGGACAGCCGCTGGACATCGGGCAGATTTTGTGGTCGCCTTCGGGTAAACCGCGCCACAGTGTGTTCTACCTGGCGCATTTAGATGACCAGGAGCGCATGTTCTTTGTTACCTTACTGTACACCGCTATTGAAAGTTGGATGCGCACACAAAAAGGTTCCAGTAGCTTGCGAGTGATGGTGTATTTTGATGAGATTCACGGTTACCTGCCGCCTGTTAGCAACCCGCCCAGCAAAACCATCATCCTCAGGCTGCTCAAACAGGCGCGCGCCTTTGGAGTCGGGCTGGTGTTGGCTACCCAAAACCCGGTCGACGTGGATTATAAGGGGCTATCAAACGCCGGCACCTGGATGATCGGACGCTTGCAAACGGACCAGGATAAAGCGCGGCTGCTGGACGGGCTGGAAGGCGCTGCGCCGGGCGTCGATCGACGCTCCTTTGACCGTATGATCTCACTGCTGGGCAAGCGGGTGTTTTTGTTGCACAACGTACATGATTCAAGGCCAAATATATTCCATACCCGTTGGGCGATGAACTATCTGCCAGGGCCGCTGACTCGCACACAAATCCCGGCTGTTAACGCCCTGGTTAAAGCAACAGAACGTGCTGCGGAAAGACCGGCTGCTGGTGTGCTATCGTCCACATCTGAGGAATCTCCGGCTGGTCTGGGCCGCGATGTGGCACCCGTGTTGCCAGGTTCTGTGCCGACTTTTTATTACCCGGACAACCGGGGGATTTCAGATGCTCAGCAGGAAGTCGGCAGCCAGATTAAGGGAGATATCCCGCGGCCACAATACTTCTACCGTCCGGAGTTGGTGGGGCAGGCGCGCGCCGTGTACCTGGCGCGCAAATACAATATCAGTGAAGAGGTGACATTTACCGTCCGGATCGATAAAATGCAGCGCCGAGGATTGGTGCGCTGGGAGAATTACACGGTGCAACCCCTTGATTTGCGAATGCTTGAGGATCGCCCGCTACCCGATGCAACTTTTGATACCCTTGAGAACTTATCGATTGTGGATGCCCGGCTGCTCAAAGACCTGGAAAACGATTTTATAGACTGGATTTATCGCACCCAGACTTTGAAGCTTCGCTTGAATGAGGCTCTGGGGGTAGTGGCTGAGCCGGGGGATTCTGAAGAAACCTTCCGCCGCAAATGCGAAAATGCCATGCAAGAGAAGCTTCAGGCTGAAGTGGACGCCCTGACGAAAAAACATGCAAGCCAGCTAAAAACCCTGGAAGATAAGCTCTCCAGAGAGGAAAGCCGCCTGGATAATTACAAATCGCAGCTCGGTCACCGCAGGTTGGAAGAGGCGGGCAAACTGGCGGAGACTGTTTTAGGACTGGCAAGGGGTCGCAGTCGCAGCGTCAGTTCGTCGCTGACCAAACGGCGTATGACCAGCCAGGCTAAAGCCAATGTGGAAAAAAGCGAGTTGGAAATAAAGAATATCACCCGCGATATCGAGCGCATCAAATCAGAGCAAAAGGATGAGCTGGCCAAAGTCGAGCAAAAATGGGCTGAAACCCTCGAGAAAGTCGTGGTAGAGCCCGTATCCGCTTACAAAAAAGATATCTATGTTGACCGATTTGCGCTTCTTTGGCTGCCATATTACGCCTTTATAAAAGGGGAAGAGCGGGTGATTGTCCCGGCTTTCCGCTGGGGCAGTTAAACATACAGCGACTTTATTAAATTAATATTCTTATATTCAAATGGACTGTCTGAAACAGGTAGTCCATTTTTGGTGTGAATCGACAAGAATTTAAGGGAACAATACGTTAATGGGTCAACAATATCTAATATAATTTTTACACCCTGCCTGTAAGATTAATAACAGTAAGAAAAAACAAAAATAATCAAAAAGGAGATCATGATGATTAAAAGAACAGCAAAAGCCGTATGGCAAGGTGATTTGAAGCAGGGCAGCGGTTCACTGGAATTGGGCAGCGGCGCCTTCCAGGGAAAATATTCCTTCACCTCCCGTTTTGAGGACGGCGTGGGAACCAACCCGGAGGAGTTGATCGGTGCCGCGCACGCGGGCTGCTTCTCGATGGCGCTCAGCTTAGAGCTTTCCAAAGCCGGCTACACCGTGGATGAGATCCAAACCGAAGCGATTGTCTCTCTGGGCAAAGATGGGGATGGTTTTTCAATTCCCGAAATTAAACTGGTGTCGAAAGCTCGGGTCAAAGATATTACCATGGACGAGTTTATCAAGTACGCATCGGGCGCCAAGGAAAACTGCCCGGTTTCAAAAGCACTGGCCGGGGTGAAGATATACCTGGAAGCGCATTTGATTAAATAGCGAATTGTGAATAGGAGACCGGATTTTGTTTAGCAGGTCTTCAGTACCCGTATCCTGTCCCTTAGATGTGGCACTGGTCTGGTGATCGGTGCCACCAGAAGGGTCAGACCATCAGCAATATTCTGGAGGCCTGCATCATTGAATTTGTAAACGACCACCTCGCACACTGCGTCAACCATCATGGGCTTGAAAAATGAGCTGTCCTTGCATGTGATAATCAATACAATTAAACACTTTTTCAATACGCTTGTTGGATATGACCAGTGGCAAATACCTGCCAGATTTTCGGTCTGTGTTGGAAAATCTGAATACCGCAATGAAATATGCAAAATCGAAACAAAACTGACCGGCAAGCCAGGGCGTTGACCCGCCAGCCCGTATTTTGGGCGAAAATCCTGTTGATCGCTCTGCTGCTATCCGGCTGTTTGCCCCGGCCAGTAGGCGAAACCGGGTCCATCCCGATGGATCTGTCTGCGCAGATGACTTATGAAGTGGTGAACTCCTTCCCGCATGACCCGGAGGCGTTTACCCAGGGATTGGTCTACCATGAGGGTTACCTGTACGAAAGCGCCGGGCTGTATGGCGAATCATCCCTGCGCAAAGTCGCGCTGGAAACTGGAGAGGTGCTGCAGCGCGTGGAACTTCCTCCACAGGTCTTTGGGGAAGGACTGACTCTATGGGAAGATCGGTTGTTACAGTTAACCTGGCGCGAGGGGCGCGGGTTCATCCACGCGCTTGAGGGTTTCGCACCCCTGGGCGAATTCACCTATGCAACCGAGGGCTGGGGTCTGACTCATGATGGGGTGCAGCTTATTATGAGTGACGGCAGCCATCGCCTGTATTTTTTAGACCCGGAAAGCTATCACATGATTGGCACAGTCGAGGTTTTCGACCAGGATCAGCCTGTTGAGCGGCTTAATGAACTGGAATTTATCAACGGGGAGGTGTTTGCCAACATCTGGCAGACGGATTGGATCGTCCGCATCGACCCGCAGTCTGGTGTGGTTTTGGGCTGGATCGACATGGCTGGGATCCTGCCTGAGGCGTTAATCACACCGACCACAGACGTGTTGAACGGCATCGCCTACGATCCGCAAGGCAACCGCTTGTTTGTCACCGGCAAAAACTGGCCACTGCTGTTCCAGGTTCGCCTGGTGCCCCTTGATGAGGGTCATTAAATCAAAAATGGCCAGATCGCTGGCCATTTTCTTTGATTCAGGTTCGCCCATTATTTATTTTTTGATTTGCCTTCGATCACCTTCGATTTGCTGGCGCCCTTGACTTCAATCCGGCGGGGTTTAACTTCTTCTTTTTTAGGCAGATGGATCTGCAGGATACCGTTTTCTGTTTCAGCCTGGATCTTTTCCACGTCCACGGTGCCGGGCAGGGAAATCGTGCGAGAGAAGGTACCAAAGCGGCGTTCTCGCAGGTGGTAATGACCCTCTTCGCCTTCTTCACGCTCATCGCGAACTTCGCCCTTGATCGTCAGGTTATTGTCCGTATAAGTGATTTCGATGTTGTCTGCGTCGATGCCAGCCACGTTGGCTTTAACAACGAACTCGTCTGGTTTTTCCACCATGTCCATGGGCATGCACAGGCTCATCGGTTCTCCGTAAGCATATTCACCGGTATCGTAGACATTATCAAGCATACGCTCCAAAGCACGGTTCCAGCTCAGCATTTCTCGAAAGGGATCACGTCGTATTAAATTAGCCATTTTTTCGTCCTCCATTGAACCTATTTTTATTGACTTACATCTACAGTATAGGGAGGATATGTTTGATTTTCGTCAAAAGGGTATTAACAAAATCTAAAAGATTTAACTTAAAGGGCTGGATTGATCGTTTTTTGCTACTGGATGGCCGCCCCTTATGGAGACGAAACCCCGAGTTCACTCAAGCGATGTCTTTTCAACCACCCAGAAGTGCGATAAACCAAAAATCCGCAGGGGCGTTTTTTCCAGCCATTGCAGGACGGCGCGCAGACTCTTTCCAAAACGGGGATGCCGGGCGATGATATTGTCATAGGCACCGAAGATGATTGTGCGCTTGATCACGCGTACGGGCAAACCGGAAAACAGGCGTGTGAGATCACGCCGGGTGTAAACATTGACATGAGGAGCCAGTCGATCGCGCCAGGCACGCGGCAGGTAGTTGATCAGGGGGATATTTCCGAAATGATAAACCCCGCGCCAGTAAAACCCATGGGTCTCGAAAGGGTAGCCGCGATTGGGGCAAAACAACACCAGCCGCCCCCCTGGTTTTAAGCTGCGCAGGATCTCTTTGATGACAGCACGGTCATCCTGGACGTGCTCCAGCACTTCGTGGCTCAATACCAGGTCAAAGCGCTCTGCACTCAAGGGCAGGTCTTCCCCGCGGGCATTGACCAGGTGCTCGGCGTGGATTTTGGCTTGCTGCAGGCGCTCAAACTCAATATCCAGCCCCACGATATTTTCCGTGAATTTCCCCAGGCGAAACAAGTACGTGCCCACTCCACAGCCATTCACCAGCACCGCCTGTTTCTGCCGTCCACCGGCGGCTTCCAGGATTAATGCCAGGCGACGTTCTTGACCGTCCCGCCAAACATAAGAAGGTTCGCCGCGCAGGGCTGCCTTGTCCAGGTTGCGCACAGAGGGTGGAGCTTCTTGAGGGGACATCGATCACTCCATAGCCATCGGGTCGATATCGCGGGTGTGGGGCACCCAGGCCATAATGGTGGTACCATCGCCGGGCACAGTGGTGATATCCAGGTCTCCGCCAACATTGCGGGCGCGGGTTTGCATGTTTGAAATCCCATGTCCCAGCGTTAGCTGAACCGCTTCAGGATCAAAGCCGCGGCCATTATCGTGCACTTCCATCAGCACCCGATCAGATGTGGTCCAAACCGACACTTCCACCTTGCTGGCATTGGCGTGTTTGGCGACATTTGCCAGCGCTTCCTGGCAGATGTGGAACAGGGCAATCGCCTGCGGATCCGGCAAGTTTTCCAACCCTTCAGAGGGACCGCTGAGGGACGTCTCAACCAGAGAATTGACCTGAAATTCCTTCACCAACCGCCGCAATCCGTCCATCAGGTTCTCTTCATAAAGCTGGCGCGGCCGCATGTCCATGATGAAGGCGCGCAGGTCACGGATCGTGCTGTTGAGGTCTTCGATGGATTGGTCAATGCGGGTGCGGACCTGGGCGGGCTCTTCCTCGAGCAGCAGACGGGCATGTTCAAGCGTCAGCCCCACCGCGTAGATGGATTGGATAACACCATCGTGCAGGTCCATCCCAATGCGCTCACGCTCTTCGAGCACAGCCAACCGACGTCCCTGGATATTCAGGCGGACGTTTTCAATTGTGGTCCCCACCCAGGAGGCGATTGATGAGAGCAATTGTCGATCGATATCCTCCAACGGATCATCCCGCGTGAGGGCAATGCTGAGCACGCCCAGCACTTCACTACGGCTGGTAAGTGGAAAACAAGCAATCTGCGCCAGCCCGGCATCCACCAGAGCCTGGTTCCTGAGGAAGGGGTCGTGCCGGTAGGGCAGACCGACAATAGAGGGATTGCCGCTGCGGGCTGTACGCCCGATCAGGCTTTCATTCAAGGTGAAGCGTGCCTGGTTCCAGATGGAATGGACGGCATCACCCAGGTGGATCGCCCTCGAAAGGAAATTTTGACCTTCCTGGTCTAAAAAGATTTCACCGACTTCCACATCGAAATAATTAATCACCCGGTTGAGGGCTGTTTTAAGCAGATCGTCCAGCTCGGTGATCGACGCCAGGGCTGAAGCCAGGTTATTGAGCAGCGCCAAATCCTGGATGCGACGGGTGAGGGTGCGATCCCGTTCGTGCAGTTCATCGTAGGAGCGCGCGTTGGAGATTGCCACTGCGGCATAGGCAGCCAGGGTTTCGATCACGCGCTCATCATCCTGCGTGAAGCCGTCTCCGGTGATTTTATCGACCAGGTAGATTTGCCCCAGGTTGCGCCCGCCCTGGTAGATGGGTACGCCCAGCAGAGAAACAATCCTGGGCGCCTGTTCAGGGAATGCCACCAGTCCAAGGTCGGTTTGAATATCCATCACACGCACCGGGTTGCTGGCGTCAGCAATCGCATTGATCAGGTTCATATTGATCGGCGGATGGGGTTGGGAAAAGACCTGTCCCTCATCGTTCCAGACCGAGATGAATTGCTCGAGATGCCCGCGCTCGGTACGGATGCCAATCGTCGCATAAGCAGCATTGGCTTGCTCACAGGCGATGCGGGCGATGCGGTTCAACAGGGAATCAATCGAGATATCCTGCACCAGTTCCAGGCTCACCTGGTGTAAGGCTGCCAGCCTTTCTTCTAACTGTTCACAGGAGAGATCTGTTTTGAGGACCATAGCGGGCTCATTTTACCCCAAAAGGGGGGCTGTGTTCTGAAGGCAGGCGAGAATCTGATAGCTTTTGGGAGCCCTTTGCCAGTATATTCCATTAAGTGAATTTATTGTTGATCAATTACCACATCGGGTATGATCATTTCTGATACAACGAACCATGGAGGTCGGGCAGATGACCGCAAACACGGCACATGAAGAAAAATTTTACAACCTGACACCTGCAGAACGCCTGGCACGCATAACCGATCAGTACCGGCTTTCAGCAGAGGATGGGGCAGTATTGAGCGGAGAGCAGGGCCTTTCACTTGAATCTGCAAATCACATGATCGAAAATGTGATTGGCACCTTCAGCCTGCCGCTGGGAATAGCCCGCAATTTTCTGATCAACGGTCGCGAGGTTCCCGTGCCAATGGTCGTGGAGGAGCCTTCCATCGTCGCTGGCGCTTCTTTCATGGCGAAATTGGCGCGCGGCACGGGCGGTTTTTTTGCCCACGCAGATGCAGCCGAGATGATTGGGCAAATCCAGGTTTTGGACCTGGACGACCCATCCACTGCCCGACTGGCGCTGCTGGATAACAAAGAAATGCTGCTGGCAGAAGCTGCGCGGGTTGATCCCGTGCTGATTAAACTGGGCGGCGGACCGCGTGACCTGGAGGTGAGGTTGATCCAGGATTCGCCCATCGGGGAATTTGTGGTGGTGCACCTGGTTTACGATGTGGTGGACGCCATGGGCGCTAACGCGGTCAACACAGCCGTGGAACGCCTGGCGCCGATTATTGAGCGCATCACCGGGGGCAGGGTCCTTCTACGCATTCTCAGCAACCTGGCTGATCGACGTTTAGCGCGCGCCCGGGTGACCATCAACACCGCAGACCTGACTTTTGGAGAGTTTAGCGGAGAAACCGTGCGCGATGGAATCGTCCAGGCTTGGGCGTTTGCTGCTGCCGACCCTTACCGTGCTGCAACACATAACAAGGGCATTATGAATGGCATCGACTCGGTGCTGATTGCAACCGGGAACGATTGGCGCGCTGTGGAAGCCGGTGCGCACGCGTTTGCCGCCCGGGGTGGGCGCTATACCAGCCTTTCGACCTGGAGCCAGGATGAGACCGGAAACCTGGAGGGGTCACTTGAGATGCCGATGGCTGTTGGCACGGTGGGCGGCGCCACTCGCGTTCACCCAGCGGCTCAGGCCTGCCTGCGCTTAATGGGAATTAAATCGGCTGCCGACCTGGCTGAGGTGCTGGTTTCGGTCGGCTTGGCACAGAACTTGGCTGCTTTGCGGGCACTGGCGACAGAGGGCATCCAGCGTGGGCACATGACCCTGCATGCACGCCAGGTAGCGGTTGCCGCCGGCGCACAGCCCGAACAGATCGATGCCCTGGTCGAACGCTTGATTGCTGATAAAATCATCCGTATTGATCATGCGATAGCAATTTTGGAAGATTGGAATGGAGGAGACCGTGGACAATAATGAGCATTTGTCAGCGCAGCAGGGAGGAGTGGCTCAAATCCCATCCCGCCCCGTAGGCATTGCCGGTTATGGGGTTTATATTCCGCGGTACCGCTTGCCCGGCACCGAGGTCTCGCGAATTTGGCTTGGCGAGCCCTCACCCGGCCCGGTTAAAGAGAAAGCCGTGGCGGGGCTCGACGAAGATGTGGTCACCATGTCGATTGAGGCCGCGCGCAATGCCCTGGCACGGGCGGCAATCGATCCCGAGGAACTGCGAGCGGTGTGGGTGGGCTCGGAATCTCATCCTTATGCGGTTAAACCCTCTGGCACGATTGTGGCAGAGGCGATTGGTGCACCGGTTCACGTCCAGGCCGGGGATTTTGAGTTCGCTTGCAAGGCTGGAACAGAGGCGATGGTGGCTGCCATGGCCCTGGTTGGTTCGCACATGGCGGATTACGCTCTGGCGATCGGCATGGATACCGCCCAGGCTAAACCCGGTGACGCGCTGGAATACACCGCTGCATCGGGTGGAGCGGCTTATATCATCGGTCCGGCTGAAAACGCCCTGGCATCAATTGACGCTCATTATTCTTTCGTGACCGATACTCCGGATTTCTGGCGGCGGGAACACCAAATCTACCCCGAACATGGTCAGCGGTTTACCGGTGAGCCGGCTTATTTTAATCACATCATCTCAGCTTCGCGAACCTTGCTGGATCAAATGGGTCTCACGGCAGCCGATTTCAAATATGCGGTCTTCCATCAACCCAACACAAAATTTCCCCAACGGGTCAGCAAACAGCTTGGCTTTACGCCGGAGCAGATCAAAGAGGGGCTGCTCTCACCGGTGATTGGAAACACCTACGCCGGGTCGGGTATGGTTGGGCTGACCGCCATACTGGATATTGCTGAGCCGGGCGATCGCATCCTGATGACGACCTACGGTTCGGGCGCCGGGTCGGACGCTTTTGTGATCACTGCCCTGGAAGCGCTATTAGAACGACGGAATGCTGCGCCCAGCACCCAGACTTATATTGCCCGCCGCACACAGATCGATTACGCTACCTATGCCCGCATGCGCGGGAAGATTGCCATGAGATGAGGGTGCCATGGATAAACGCCCATCAGATGTAATTGTGGCTGGCATCAGCCAGACACCGGTCGGTGAGTTTTGGGATCAATCGATCCGCCAGTTGGGAATCGAGGCGATCCTTGATGCCCGCAAGGATGCAGGCGGTTTGGTGCCCGAGGTGTTGTATGTCGGCAATCTGCTGGCAGTCTCTGCCTCTCGTCAGGCAAACCTGGGCACCCTGCTGGCTGAGAACGCTGGTCTGCGCGGGATAGAGGGGGTCACTGTGGAAGCAGCCGACGCTTCAGGCGGGGCAGCCTTGCGGCTGGCTTACCTGGCTGTGCGTTCAGGCGCTGTGAATACAGCCATGGCGCTGGGCGTGGAAAAATTCACCGATGTGATTGGCGGGGCATCGGAAGCCATGCTTGCCCACATGCTGGATGCTGATTACGAAGCGGCTGAAGGGTTGACCCCGGTCGGACTGGCAGCGCTTTTATTTAAGCGTTACCTGCTTGAGTATGAGGTCGATCGCGATGCCCTGGCAGGCTTCCCGGAAACCGCCCATGACAATGCTTCGGTCAATCCAAATGCCATGTTCAAGTATCCGATGCGCCCGGGCGTTTACCAGCAAGCTATTGTTTCCGAGGATTTTACCTTGTATGACGTGGCGCCCTATGCGGATGGGGCAGCGGCAGTCCTGCTCACCCGCGAGGATTGCCTGCCCGTGGGTTGGGACCAACCGCGGGTCAGGCTGATTGGATCCAGCCTGGTTACGGATACGCTTTCTATTCATGACCGCCATCATCCGCTGGAATGGGATGCAGCCCGTTTAAGCGTTGAACGCGCCTGCCGTGCAGCAGGCATCATGCCCCGGGATGTAGATTTTTTTGAAGTCCACGACGCCACCACCCTGCATACCGTTCTTTCTCTCGAGGCAGCGGGGTTTGCTTCGCAGGGACAGGGTTGGATGTTGGGCAAGCCTGAGACGATCGGACTGGGCGGTCAGATCCCGATAACCACTTTTGGTGGCTTAAAGGCACGCGGAAATCCGATCGGTGCAGCCGGGATTTACCAGGCGGTGGAAGCCACGCTGCAATTGCGCGGGCAGGCGGGTACAAACCAGGTGCAGGGTGCCAAACTGGGCTTGATCCAGTGCCTGGGCGGGATGGCTTCTACAGCAGCAGTGCATGTTTTAGCAGCGGATAACGGTTAGTCGGTAGTTGGATGGCAGAAGGAAGACAGGTTTTCGATCGATGGGAGTCTTCCTGTAAGAATTCACCTTCAGACTTTAAATCCCTGATCTTATTTCAATGATACAATCTACAAACGATGATGACCACGATTCAGGAGGACATTCCATGAAGGTTTTGATCACTGGCGGGGCAGGCTACATCGGCAGCACAATTTGTTCGGCGCTGCTGGATCACGGGCATACCCCGGTTATCCTCGATTCCCTGGTCACCGGTCAGCTCGCTTTCACCCGTGGACGCATCTTCTACCATGGCGACATCGCTGACCAGGACCTGGTGCGGCAGGTTTTTAAGGACCATCCAGACATCACTGCAACGATCCACTGTGCCGCCCTGATCGTGGTGCCTGAATCTGTGTCAAAACCCTACGAGTATTACCAGGAAAACGTGGTCAAGTCGATGGATTTCTTTTTCCAGTTAGCGACTCTGGGTTACCCGCGGGTGGTGTTCAGCTCATCAGCAGCAATTTATGATGTAGTGCCCGGTTTCATGGTCACGGAGTCGTCTCCGCTTAATCCCATTAGCCCTTATTCGCGCACCAAGTACATGATGGAGATGATCCTCAAAGATTTTTGCCACGCCTACGGGCTGAAGGGTATTGCCCTGCGTTATTTCAACCCGATTGGTGCAGACCCGCACATGCGCACGGGTCTGCACATCAAAGAGCCCAGTCACATCCTCGGGCGGTTGGTGGCAGTGGCGCGGGGAGAGGCACCGGAGTTCCAAATCACAGGCACGGACTGGCCCACCCGCGATGGCACTGGCATCCGCGATTATATCCACGTGTGGAACCTGGCTCTGGCGCACATCAAGGCGGTTGAACGTTTTGATGCGGTTATTGAGGCGGATGCGAGCCTCGAGAATCCCTATGCGGTGATCAACCTGGGAACCGGTCGGGGCGTTACTGTGCGCGAGATGGTGAAGGCTTTTGAGCATGTTCTCGGCCGCGAAATTCCCAAGGTGGAAATGCCGCCGCGTCCCGGCGATGTGGCCGGCTCCTATGCCAACGCGGATAAAGCCCTGTCACTGCTGGGCTGGTCGGCTGAACAGTCGATCGAAGCAGGGATAGCCGACGCGCTTAAATGGGGTGAAATACGCGACCAGATTTTGGGGTGGTGAAGGGGGCAACATAAAGGTTGCGGCGTTGAGTCATCTCCTAAAAGCGTATTCACGATGATCGTGTTTGGAGCGGAACGCCAGAAGCACAGCGAAAAGGTCTGAAGAAAAGCGAGCGAGATCAGGGTTCATAATTTAATTTCTCATCGAATGCGAGAAAAAATCGTCTATAATATAATCAACCACAAGACAAAGGAACGCATTAGATGAGCATTTTCGATTTAATCTTTGGTCATCCCGCCATTCGAGCACTATCCGATGAGCAGAAAAAAGAAGTCAACCTGCTGCTGGTTGAGCTGGTAAAAATCGGTCGCCTGGACGATTACCTTTCGACCAGCCCGGGCGGACATTTTGATATCCGCTGCCATCACACCGGGGCGCGCAGGATCGGGATGAAATTGAACCAGATCGGCGGTTTGGAGCTGATGCAGGCTGCCAGGGCGCATGTTAAACGTAAACTGAAAATGGTGATGGCAGAGCACCTTGATTATTGCTGGCAGGGTATTGGAGATTGGAAAGCCTGAACATCTAAGAAATTCAGCAACACTTTTGTCTTTAATAAAAGGAATGTACGATGAACGACCACCCCGACTTCCAGGAAGAGCAAACGCCGCGCCCCCCGCATTATGACGAGATAACTGAAGAACAATACGAAAAAGAAGACCAAAAACCTGCCGAAAAGGCTCACCAGGATCCCTTGAGCGCCATTACCTGGGCGCTGATTCTGATCTGGGCTGGCCTGGTCTTCCTGGCTTCGAACCTGGGCTGGCTGGACAGATTCCAGCCGCAATTCAACCTGCCGGGAGAGATCGAATTTTTGGGCTTGCGAACCTGGTCGGTCATCGCCCTGGGCGCCGGCATCATCCTCTTATTTGAGGCGATCATCCGCACGATTGTGCCTGCTTACCGCCGTTCTACCGGCGGAAGTTATTTCCTGGCAGCCATCTTGCTGGCGATCGGGCTGAATGCGATCTTCGGCTGGCAACTCATTTGGCCCCTTGTGTTGATCGGTATGGGTCTGGCTGCCCTGGCTAACGCTTTTTTCCATAGGCGCAAATAAGGTTTAAAACAGGTCCGGATCCAGATTTTTAAGCAGCCGCCAGGTATGCAGCAGGGGAGTATGCCAGCGTTCGCGCCCGGTACAGCGAAAATACGGGATTTGGTAGGCGCGCACCAGGTCGCCGATTTTGTAGCGCGCCAGTATGGGGGTAAAAACGATCAAACTGCCGGTTTCACCCGGTTCCATTTCGTACAGCATTTTCACACCGTGGCGGTCATGGGGATGAACTTGGTCTCGTCTTTGGTTATGCCGTGGGTGATCGCCCAGCCCAGGGCGGTTTCGTGTAGTAAAAGTTCGTTTTCGCCCGCCCTGACGCGTTCGATGCGGGGCTTATAATCGTCATAGGTTGAAACGGGGAATTTCGCCCGGTAATCCGCGCTGCTGCTGACGGTGCTGGCGCCAAATTTTACACTATATGCGGTTTGAGCGTAGATTCTCAGCGGACTTTGCAGCACAACTTCCTGGGCTGCTGGCGGATTTTCCAGTGATGCCTGCCAGGGCTGCCCCGCCAACCCACCCTACTGGTGCCGGATCTCCGCCAAGCCTTTCCAGACTAAAATGCTCACCGTGACCACGAAATATGCGCTTAACAGGGCTGCTTCCGACAGGTAGCCCAGCACCGGCACGATCAAAAATGCCAGCCCGATCTTGCCCAACATGGCGAGAAAGCTGACTCTTAAGGGCAATTCTGCCCTGCCAAAAGCCAGCAGCAGGGAACGGTCCCAGTAGAAGGTATTGGCGATTCCATAACCGACCATCAGCACCATTAACACCGCAAAAGCTGGTGCATACGCTTCTTTGTAGATATAAATGGTGCGTCCAAACAGCATCCAGGGCGAAAAAAGCAGTTGCCGCCCTAACAGCAACAACCCGGCAGCCACAGTCCCCGTCCAGGCGCCTGAGACGGTGGTGACACGGATGAGCAATTGCTTGAGCCGGTTCCATTCGCGGCGGGCAACGTGTCGGGTGATCTCCGGAAAGGTGGTGCTGATGAAAGGTGTGATCGGCATCACCACCAGGTTGATCACGGCCTGTGCAACCTTAAAATAGCCGGCTACCGAGGTATCGAAGAAATAGCTCACCCACAGCACCTCGCTATCGCGCGCCAGGGTGGTGACCATACCGCTGAAGTTGGAATTGACAGCAAAGCTTAACATCTCTTTGCGCTCTGGCAGGTTGCCGCGCAAGGTAGTTCGCCACCAGCCCTTCCCCAGGTGTTTGGGTAGCCAGTACAGGGCAACAAAAACCGGGCCGAGCCCCAGGATCGTCTTACCCGCCAGGTATACCAGCATGACGGCAAACACACCCCCTTTCACGAGGAATACCAGGGCGAACAAGCCGATGGTGACCAGGCTCTGGATAAAATTGATCAGCGCCAGTGATTTGAAGTGACCGGTCACCTGCAGCGCGCCGGTGGCGGTTTCGGTGATCATATTGCTGAGGATCGTGATCCCGTAAATGATGAACAACGGCTGAACGGCGAGGTCCTTGGCGAAGGTCAGTGCGCCCCAGCGAGACAGGATGAGCAATACCAGGTATGCCAGAAGCGAGGTGGAGAGTTCTGCCAGACCGCCCACTTTGATTATCGCTGAGGCGTGTTTGCGCTTGTCCTCAGCCAAAAATCCCCCCATGTAGCGGACCACAAAATCACCCATCCGGAAGGACAGCAGGCGGTTGATATTGGTGACAAAGCTGATCACCACCCCCAATTCACCAAAGCTCGCCACACCCAGAAGATTGGCAGCCAGGACGCTGAGCACAGCGCTGATGGCCTGGCTGGCAAATAAATAGGCTGAATTGCTGACAACCTTTTTGAAGATGGCGTCCTTGCCCCAGAATTTAATTCTGGAAAACAGCTTTTCGTCCTCTTCCCGGGTCTGCTGTGGATCGTTTTCTGTGTTTTGTTCCTTGTGAAGGCTCATGGGGTTTCGACCTGGCTGACCCAATCTCGTTCTGCCATGTACCAGTCCACCAGGCGAGTGACGCCTTCTTCAAGGTTCACCTGCGGCTCCCAACCGAGGAGCGCTTTGGCTGTTGTGACATCGGCCTGGTTGGTGTGCACATCGGCGCGGTGAAAAGCTTCGTATTTGATCCGGGCGCGCTTGCCGAGGAGCTCTTCCAGCATGTGAATCAGGTGATTGATCGTGATCACCTCATGTCCGCCCAGGTTGATCACCGCATAACCGAGGGGTTTCAGCGCCTGGATTGTGCCGCGGGCGATATCGTCCAGGTAGGTGAAGCCGCGCGACTGCTCGCCATCGCCGTTGACGATCACCGGTCGGTCCTCGGCGATCCACTGGCAGAAACGAAACATGACCATATCCGGCCGCCCGGCAGGACCGTAGACGGTGAAATAGCGCAAAACCGTGACGTCAATGCCATACAGGTGGTGATAGGCAAAGGCCATTGCTTCAGCGCCCTTTTTGCTGGCGGCATAGGGCTGCAGGGGGTGATCGGTATCATCCGTTTCCTTAAATGGCGGATCGGATTTTTCAGCGTACAGGCTGGAGGTCGAGGCAAGAATAAACTTCTCGACAGGGTACTGGCGGCATAGCTCCAGAAGGTTGAGGGTGCCGGTCAGGTTGGTATCCACGTACACCCAGGGGTCTGTCAGGCTGGAGCGCACCCCGGCGCGAGCAGCCAGGTTGATCACCCCGTCCACTTTTTCAGGCAGCCAGGGTTTTAGGGACTCGATGATGAACCGATCAGCAATATCCTCCTTCAGAAAGTGAAAATTCGACCGGGTCATCAGCTTTTTTAAGCGGTATTCTTTCAGGCGGACGTCGTAGGCGTCATTCAGATTGTCAACGCCGTACACCTGGTGACCGGAATCAGTCAGCAATTCCGCCACACGGTAAGCAATAAAACCCGCGACTCCCGAAATCAAATAGTTAGCCATTAGAGCCTGACGACCTTGGGGTGATCTTTCCCCTGATTTCCCAGGGCATTGCGGGTGTCAACAATCAACTTTGCCCTGGCGAGGATGGCACCGTAATCGTACTGTGCGTGATTGGTGATGATAGCCACACAATCGGCATGCTCAACCGCTTGCATCAGGTCGGGTACGGAAGAAAGCGACAGCCCTTCCTCCTCAAGATGCGGGATATAGGGATCGTGATAAATCACATCAGCGCCTTTTTCCTGTAAAAGGTGGATTACATCCAGGGCAGGCGACTCGCGCAGGTCATCGACATTCGGTTTATAAGCAGCACCCAGGATCAACACCTGGCTGCCGTTGATGGGCTTTTTATGGAGGTTCAGGGCGTCCTGAATCTTTCCCAGGGTATAGCGGGGCATGCTGGTATTGATCTCAGAGGCAAGCTCGATAAAGCGGGCGGTGTAGTTTAACGAGCGGAGCTTCCACGACAGGTACAGCGGATCAACCGGGATGCAGTGACCACCCAGACCGGGTCCGGGGGTGAATTTCATAAAACCAAAGGGCTTGGTGGCGGCGGCATCGATCACCTCCCACACATCAATTTTGAGGCGGTCGCACATGATCGCCAGTTCATTGACCATGCCGATGTTGATCATGCGGAAGGTGTTTTCAAGCAGTTTGGTCATCTCGGCTACTTCACAGGTTGAAACCGGCACAATGGTCTCGAGGGCCTGGCTGTACCAGGCTGTAGCCACTTCCGTGCAGTCTGGAGAGATGCCGCCGATAACCTTGGGGGTGTTGATGGTTGTCCAATCATCCCGACCGGGGTCAACCCGTTCCGGGGAAAATGCCAGGAAAAAATCTTCGCACACCGAAAGTCCGCTGGTCGACTCAATAGCAGGCAGAATCATCTCGCGGGTTGTGCCCGGGTAGGTGCTGGATTCCAGCACCACTGCCATGCCCTGATGCATGTGGGGAGCCAGGGACCTGGAAGCCGAAACAATAAAGGAAAGGTCCGGGTCGCCAGTTTTGCGCAAGGGCGTGGGAACACAAATTGATACGGCATCGACCTGGCTTAAAATGGCATAATCGTTACTGGCGGAAAGCAAACCCGCATCAACCAGCGCTTTGACGCGTTCGGAGCTTACGTCGAGAATATAGCTCTCCCCCCGGTTGATGGTCTCCACTTTCTCGACGTCCGGGTCCACGCCTACTACGGTGAACCCGGCTTCGGCGAACACCACAGCCAGGGGCAGCCCCACATAACCGATGCCTACCACGCCCACGCGGGCGCTTCGGTCACGGAATTTTTGGATTAAGTTTTCTTTGATCGTTCCCATGGGATGAACCCTTTTTTATAATAGAATTCGAAAGATTATTTTATCACAGACCCTGGCGGCAGCACGTCTTTCTAAAATAAACTCAACTGTTCTGGCTGATCGTTGCCCGCCGGATCATCACCGGGAAGGTCTAGGTTGGCGTCCTGAGACACGGTGCTGGTTTGGCGGGCAGCCTGTGCTTTTTTCATTAGACTGGGTAATTTTGCAAAATCTTCTTTGACCACGTTGCGTAGGGATGGCTGATGCAAGGCGGCTGCCGGGTGATACATGGCCACCACCATGCGTCCACGGGACCAAAAATCGCGGCCATGAATGAGGCTGATCTTTCCCTTGTCGATAAAATAGTTCATCGATACCCGCCCAAGGGTGACGATCACATCCGGGTTGATCGCTGAAATCTGACGTTCAAGGTAGAATTTGCAGGCATTCAGTTCTTCCGGTTCAGGGTCGCGATTGCCAGGCGGGCGGCATTTGACCACGTTGGTAATAAACACTTCTTCGCGTTTGAACCCCGCATCGCCCAGGAGTTCATCTAAAAAATTTCCGGCTGCGCCTACAAAGGGTCGCCCCTGTTCGTTTTCGTAAAAACCGGGTCCCTCGCCAATAAACATGATCCGCGAATGGGGGTTTCCCTCCCCGGGAACTGCATTCTTGCGGGAAAGATGCAACGGGCAGCGGGTGCAAACCCGGGTTTGCTGTGCGATTTCATCTAAAATTTCTTCGGGCGTCAAAACACACCTCCAGCGTATTGAATAACACACTCAATATTATCGGTTATCCACCAGTTCGGCAAGTATTTCAGGCACCAGTGGGTTTAAAGTCATCAAAAGTGCATCTTCGCCGGCATCCTGATAATATCCTTTGCGGACGCCAACCACAGCAAAGCCAAATTTATTGTAAAGATGAAGGGCGTCCTGGTTACAGGCTCTGACCTCCAGCAGTGCGTGGGTTGCGCCCAACCGGGTTGCTTCCAGTAACACTTTTGCCAGCAATCGCCGGGCGATGGAACGCCCGCGGTACTCCGGGTGAACTGCCAGCGTTCCGATATGGGCTTCATCGAGGATCAGCCAGACGATCACATTCGCGACAACCCTTGGTGGATGGGGTTCTTCAATCCATTCTGCGACCCAGCACAAAGTTCCCTGGTTTTGTGCAAGGGCTTTAATAAAATCTTTTTCAGCCCAGGGTGTGAGGAAAGAGGCTTGCTCGATAGCGCTAATCGGACTTAAATCCGCCGCGGTCATTGGGCGTAGACGGATGTACCCCTCATCGGTTTTCGATCTCATATTATCCAGGAATGGCGGACGTTGTGCTCAGATAGGTCGGCGCCAGGCTTGCAGGGTCGTCAGTATCGCCAGCCTGCAGGCGTGCCCATCCCAGGGCTGCCAGGAAACCTGCCCGACGCAAACAACGTTCAGGCGGGAGCAGGCACGCGTTTTTCCAACGGCGCCCAATGATGGCGCGGGCTTCTGCTGATAATTCGCCACAGATCAACGTGGGCGATTCAATGGTTTTAACCAGGTCCCTGGCATCCAGCACCACAGGCTCGCCCTGTGCAACCCACTCACCGCCAACGACATGGTAGGTGCCACAGGCTAATCGCTGGCGCCCGGCATGTAAAACAGCGACCATTGGACGCTCATCGAGGGGCTGTGCTTTGGCAATGACATCCAGTGAAGGGATACCCACAAGCGGGATGTTAACCGCCAACGCCATGCCCTTAATAAATGAGACGCCAATTCGTAAACTGGTGAAGGAGCCTGGTCCCGTCGCCACAGCCAGACCGGTCAGCTCGCTTGGTTTGATGCCGGTGGATTTGATCATGCGCTCAAGCGCCGGCGCAAGCTCAACAGTGTGATGATGTTGAGTTTCCCAGGTGACTTCATACCGTAAAAATGTGCCATCAAACAATGCCAGGCTGATCCATGAAGTTGATGTATCAAGGGCGAATAACACTAGAACACTCCATAAACTTTGCGGCGCAAATTAAAAACCATTGATTCATATCGCGCTCCTCGGGGAGAAAACAGCATGGTGCGGTTTTCGAGGGCTGTCGCTTCAAGTTGAACCCACAGGTGTTCGGCAGGAAGCGCGGCTTGGATCCGTTCAGCCCATTCAATCACAAGGATGCCCTGGGCGAGCATTCGGTCAAGATCCAGGATTTGGGCGTCTTGTGCGCTTTCCAAACGGTATGCATCCAGGTGGAAGAGCCGTTCCTGGTCGGGACGCCGGTATTCGTTTACGATCACATAAGACGGGCTTGTGACCGGATCAAGCGTGCCCCAACCGTCACCGATGCCCTGGACGAGGGTGGTTTTTCCAGAACCCAGCTTGCCTGCCAGGCAGATGACATCACCCAGCCTGAGATATCCGCCCAGGTGGATACCCAACCGCCGGGTCTGCTCGGCGCTGTAGCTAAAAAATTCAAAGCTCAAGTCATCTAAGATAGGCATAAGGATTAAACAGTATCATATCAGATTCGTGTTCAATGAACAACCTCAGTGTTCTTTGCCTGGAGCGCCAGGTTGGTCCTGGTCCTGGGCGGAATCAGCGCTGTAGAGGATTTTTTTAAGCCGGTTTTTGAGCGCCCTCCGCTCAAGCATGACCCGTCGCCCACAGGTGAGACATTCGATGCCAATATCGGCGCCGAGGCGCACCACGCGCCATTCGTACCCGCCGCAGGGATGCGGTTTACGCAGGCGTAAGATATCGCCAAGACCCAGTTCAGTCAGCATGATTGGATTATACCATCCAGACGGGCAGGGTTTTTAAATCTCTCGACGATTTTTGGTACGCAACGCTTAGGGTTGATGTCCAGTTCCTGGTTTGGAAGCGTTCCCAGTCTTATTCAGGAATTTCTGCAGCTTCAGCCAGCAATTCCTGTAATCTGGGGTGGTTTGCATAAAAACCGCGGTATTCAGGTGGCAGCAGCATGGCGATCCGGCACATGATTTCATCGGTGTTTTGGGCTAACCAGGCCTGGCGGTTCTCGCGATCAAAATCGGGCAGGTGGTATGGATAACCTACACGAATTGTCACCGTTGGGCGACGGAACTTCATCCATTCATTGTAGACGCGCTCTGTGCCGACGATGCCAATGGGTAAAATTGGAACTGAAGCTTTGGCAGCCAGCATCGCGGCACCCTGTTTGCCTTCAAGCATGCCCACACCCTCATGACTGCGGGTGCCCTCCGGGGCAATGCCAACCACACGTCCTTTTCGAAGCCAGTTAAGAACCTCGCGCAAAGCTGAAAAGTCGGTTGTTTCCCGATCCATCCAGACGATGTCGCCAATTTTTTCCAGGACCCACCTGAAGAAAGGCTTTTTCTGGTATTTTTTAGCGACAATTGCCACCTTATCCATGCGTTGAGGAACGGCTATCAAAAAGGGCACATCCAGGCGGCTGATGTGATTGGTGGTCATCATCACTCCGCCTTGTGGAGGAATGCGCTCCCCATTGATGATTTGAAAGTGGGTTATTTTGTTGATCAAAAAGATGATCAGTTTGAATAAAGGTTTCTCAGGCATGGTGATTAATTTCCTCTATACGATCGTTAACAGGCATGTCTGCTATAAGTTGCCCTGATTGTGCCTTTCCGGATGAACGCTTTCGGTTGCAGCCAGGGGATGTGGTTTTTCATTTCGCAAATGCTTGTTGATTAAAATCAGACCTATCACTGCCAGCACCAACATCAGGGTTACCGGTAAGTGGGAAAGCAAAGTTTGGGCGAAGGTAGGTTCTGCTTCTAAAATCAGCAAAGGTGCCACCCCTGAAATAAGCGCCAGAACATTCCAGAAGCCATGCAAGACAAATGCGCCCAGGGCGCTTAACCCAAGAGAGAGCCATTTTGAGTCGCGCCATGCCCTTGATAATCCCCAACCCATCATACCCGAAGCAAGCATGTGCAATACGCCCGTCCCAGCCCGACTGATGGCCATGATTAACCAATCTTCCGTGTTAATGACGTTGGTAAAATACAGCACGTTTTCCATCAAAGCAAAACCTGCGCCACACAACAGTCCGCCCACAAAACCCTCCTGCGGGGTGATTTTGCGACCAGCCAGTGGCCATAAACTCAGGGGCTTGATCACCTCTTCAATGATTGGGGCGATACCGCCGAAAATTGCCAATCCCCAGAAAATGACGCTTGGCTGCAGGAGAAGGGGCTTGAGGAAGTCAAGTATGGCGTCTAAATCCTGGTCCAACATCATTAGCTGTTCAACCAGTCCCAATAATTGCTGCTCAAGTTGTGGATTGGCGTTAATACGAAAACCCAGCCCGATGCCCCCGATGCCAGCCAGGATCAGGATGGCCAGCAGTTCCAGGACAACCACCAGGAATGGCAGCATGACGATACTGATCCCAAAAACCCGCCATTTTCTTGCCTGGGATCCGCCGGCAAAACCTCTTTGAGCAGCCTGGTAGATCCATAAGATGGGAATTCCGGCAACCAGAATGTTGATCGGACCCAACAGGATCACAGCCACATTTTCCAATCGGGCGATCAGCCAACCCAATAAAACCACGACAGGCCAGATCAGGATCACCCAGCGAGCAGCTTTTGCTAAAACGGGATGGTTCAGATCCAGCCAAGTCAGCGAGGGTTTTCCTCGCAGTTGATTGATGCTGAGCAGTAAAAGTGGGAGGAGCAACACACCGCCCAAGATCGACGTCCAGAAGAGCAACCCGATGGGCATGCTCTGTGAGAAACTCATCCGTGAATCTAAAACAAACAGCAGCCAGGCAACGCCTGTTGAGAAGGCTTGCACAGCAAACAACAGGATGCCCAGGATGCTGGCCAGCAGGGTCAGTATCACCTGCCAATTTTTACCCGGTGTTAGCTGTTCTGTCATTTAATGTTGGCCCGTGACGGTTATTTTTTAATGATCTCAATGCCATTGATGATGGTGGCATCTTCAAAGCCAACCGCGGTTTGTGGATCTCGGAGGGCGATCAGATCTAATATGGGCATACTGTCCTCGGTTACCTGGCCGAAGATCGTGAAACCACCGTCCAGGGAGGGAGTGGGCGCCAGGGTGATGAAAAATTGGCTGCCGTTCGTGTCGGGACCGGCATTCGCCATGGCAAACAGCCCATTGCGATCAAACGAAAGGTCGTCCTTGGTCTCATTGACGAAGGTGTATCCAGGCCCGATTATTCCAAGGCCAGAGGGGTCGCCCGCCTGAGCAACGAAGCCCGGGAGAACCCGGTGGAAATAGACATCGTCATACCAACCACTTTGCGCCAGGAAGACAAAGGAGTTAACTGCAATCGGGGCGACATCGGCAAAAAGTTCGATGTCAATTTCACCCGCGCTGGTGTTCAACCGGGCCATATAAGAAGCTTCAGGATCGATGACCCAGGCAGGGCACTCCAGGGTACCGCCGAATTCGTACGCCCCGAGCAGACCGAAAAGGTTGGGTTTATTATCGCGATAAATCCGGTCGTTCACGACCACGGTTGGTGTGTAATTCATGCCAATGGCAAACCGCTCTTCGGTGAGCTGTTCAATCCAGGCTCTTTTTTCCGGATTGAGAAGGTCTTTCGTAAACTGGTCCACATCCAGTTCCCAACCCTCGGCGACCTCCTGGACCCAATCGACAAATTCATCTTCCGTCATCTGGTTCCAGTAACCCTGATACAGATACAACAAGTCGTGCATTTCCCAGAATTTCCCCTGGGCGCCTGCTGCCTCGGCAGCTAAGCCCGCGATAAAGGCTTTATCATGGATGGATGGCAGGGGTAAATGCCGGAAGGCTAGCTTAACCGCATTGGGAAAATTTTGACGTAAAAAGTCCGTCAAGTGTGAAAATTGTACACAGGCTGGACATTGAAAATCGGCGTATTCGATGATTGTAATCGGGGCGTCCGGATTCCCCCGCACCCAGTCCTCATCGGATAACGGTGGGAGTTGATCAATGACCGCCTGGTAATAATCGGTTTCAGGGGAGGTTGTGTAATCATATGCTGCGGAACAGGGCATGCGGTCCGTCTGATCTTCCGAATCACGTTCAGGCGTGATCTGCGGTGGCGGATCCTTGATTACAGGGATGGCTTCAGATGTTTGCTGGGGTTCAACAGCTTTAGGAGCACAGGCTGCGATTAGCAAGGCGCCGATTAATAATGTAAACATCGTCTTTTTTAGCATTTCAAACCTTTCTTCGTGGGTGTATTTGCCAGTTAACCCTGGAGACCTGCCAAACAGGGTGAGTCCTTTACCCTCCCCCCAGCCGACTGGTAACCGCTGTTTGCAAGGCTTTCTGGACACTGTCTTTATCTTTCGTTGCGTCGATGATCACCCATCGCGCGGGTTCTGCTTCTGCCAGGGCAAAATAACCCTGCCGGACGCGTTCGTGGAATGCCAGCGTATAAGCATCCAGCCGGTTCCATTCGGTGCTGTTGACGCGCTTACGTTCCATTCCCACTTCAACGGGAACATCCACCAGCAGGGTCAGATCGGGTTTCAGTCCACCGGTGGAAAAATCAAGCAGCATTTGCAGTGTGTCCAGGTCGATTTGATGACCAAATCCCTGGTACGCCAGGGTGGAATCGCCGAAGCGATCACACAAGACAATCTTCCCTGCTGCCAGCGCTGGGCGGATGAGCTCTTCCACGTGCTGGGCGCGGGCTGCCAGGAACAGTAAGATCTCGGTGCGTGGGGTAATAGATACGTTTTTGAGGTTCATCAAGACTTCACGAATCTGGTTGCCGACGGGGGTGCCGCCGGGTTCCCGGGTGAGAACAACCTCGTAACCCGCATCCTGTAAAAACTCTTTTAGCGCAGGCAGTTGAGATGTCTTCCCGCTGCCATCGGGTCCTTCCAAGGTGATAAACATGGTTATTCTCTAAATATCCTCACGTGCCGATTGGGTTCTTTACCATATGAATGCGAGACAAGGTCAGCCTGGCGTGCCATTTCGTGCTGTAAACGGCGAATTGTGGACGAGGCGGGCGCCAGGTCAATCCAGCGCTCGCCGTTCAACACGGCTTCGATGGCAGCCTGGGTTTGATCGACAACAGTGCGATCCTGCCCGGATATCTCCTCGACGCTGGCCAGGTTGAACACATCGACTAAAAATTGCTCTAATTGCTGGCTGGTGTTCGAGCGTAAGACAAAAATGGGCATTTTACGCTGTTCTGCCTCGACAATGGGCTGCTGGCGCTCGCGATAATAACGGCGCAGTGTCAACAGGGCATCTGCTTCTTTCAACTCACGTACGATTCGGGCGGGTACATTCAGCAGTTTTGCTGCCTGGGTCAGCCGATTGCGCGCCACCCCGAATGGGAAAATGTTGATCGGCTTCAACGGTTGTGTCTCCATCTCCGCCAATGCCAGGGGAGGGGTTGCGCCTGCGAGTATCCCAACCTCGCTGCGCTGATTGCCAGTCGAACGGCTGAAGGGCATCGTTTCTCGTTTGCCTGCCCTGCTTACAGCCTGGGCGGCTGTGCTGATCTTTGGAACAACCGGTTTTTGCGTATGGATTCGATTTTGCTCATCACGATAGCGGATTTCCGGCGGAAGCGGGTAGCCCCGTAAAAGTGCGTCCACAGCCGCAGAGACATCGTTTTGTACGGCAACTCGGTTCCGGTCCTGGATCTCGACCAGCATATCAAAGGTTGCTGGTGCGCGGCGTTCAAGAACGGTCTTTTGGGTGCCGCGCCGGCGGGCTTCCTCATCGGAAAGGGTAACGGATTCAATTCCGCCCACCAGATCAGACAGGGTGGGGTTGAGCAGGAGGTTTTCTAGGGTGTTGCCATGGGCGGTGCCGATCAGTTGAACCCCACGTTCTGCAATAGTACGGGCTGCCATGGCTTCCAGTTCTCTGCCGATCTCATCGATGACGATCACCTCGGGGTTGTGATTTTCCACAGCCTCGATCATCACCTCGTGCTGGAGAGAAGGTTTGGCCACCTGCATTCGGCGAGCAGAGCCAATCGCCGGATGGGGGACATCCCCGTCGCCGCCAATTTCGTTGCTGGTGTCCACGATGATCACGCGGGATTTTTCTGCCAGGATACGGGCTGTCTCCCGCAGGATGGTGGTTTTGCCCACTCCCGGTCGTCCGAGGATGAGGATGCTGGCGCCGGATTCAATTAAATCCTGGATGATATCGCTGGTACCATAAACTGCGCGGCCGATCCGACAGGTCAATCCGATGACTTCCTGGCGCCGGTTGCGAATGGCTGAAATTCGGTGCAGGGTGCGCTCGATACCGGCACGGTTATCGGCATCAAACTCGCTGATGGAACGCGTGACGGCTTTGATATCGTCGTAGGTGATCTCTTGCTCGCTGAGAACCACCTCACGGTTTACGAAACGCGCCTTTGGTAGCCTCCCTAAATCCATGACCACTTCGAGTAAATTATCGCTGTCATCCAGCTCACGTAAAACCGCAGAAATTTGCTGTGGCAGGATGTCCAGCAGCAAATCAAGATCATCTGTAATTTTTTCGTGTTTTTGCATATTCAAATTATTTTCTTTTCCGTAAAATTGATGCCGGGGAAGGTTACCTCAACATCACCTTTAATTCTATCCTAAATTGATGAATGTTGGCTCTGTGTGCAACTCGACAGCCCGGGTTTTATTCCCGGGAAGATTCGATCGATGCAATTGGAAGGGTCGGCTCACGATTGCCGTTTTCAAACGCTGGATATGAAAACTCGGTCTTAACCCGTTGGCGGTGTGCCATATAGCGCACCAGCAAGGCCTGTGCAGGGAGCACCCGAACAGCGCGTTCGCACAATGCAGGTTCTAACCAGGGCTGGTAGGAGCGTGAGGTGATAAAGACCGGGCGCCCATGCAGGTCAGGCAATGCCAGCAGCAATTGCTCCAGCAGTTCGGTCATTTCAATCCTGGCTTGCGGGTTGACGACGGGCAATACCCATACCCCAACCGGACCGTAGACCAGGTCTGCATAAGCTTGCAGATCGCCCTTTGACGTGTAATGCACCAGACCGAGCATCTCCTGGCGGGAAAGGAATTCCACGGATTGCACCAAAGGCGGCACCAGGGTGTAGTACAGGTTGCGCATCCCCGTTACATCTGTGCTTGACCAAATCCGCCAGCCTGAAGAGCGCTGATGGCGGGCTTGCCCTGGCGGGGCACATTGATAGACATTTTGCTGGGCTAAAACTGAGAAACCTGCCTGACGAAAGTGTGGAAGGAGGGGCGAATCTGTGAAAACTTCTGCCACGACCTGTTTTGCACCCCAGCCACCGGCTTTTTTCACCAGCGCCTCCAGCAAGGGCACCAGGCAGTGTGAATCCCCCCGGGTTGGCGCGAGCAGGTAGTTAATCTGGGCGCTGCTCATCTTTGAGGACTGGTAAATTTGGGCAATACAGCGCTCCTGGTCACCTTCAGATTGAAAAACGCCGGTAAAACGGTGATCGGCTGGGTGAATTGCAATCAGGAGGTGACTTAGAGAGAGGGGTTTGCCGTGGGTGAGGTGCAGAATGTTGTCCAGGCAGGTGAGTTCTCGGCGATGACGATAAAGATATAACCAGTCACTCCAGAGGATTGCACGCTCGCTCATGTCCTTACGATACTCACAAAAATAAGTTAAAAGGGGGATCGACATTCATTGCCTGATTAACACCGCTTCCCAGCCTTTCTATATGCTGGGAAGCAAGCCTGTCTTTATCGGGCAGGATCATCAATGTCGATGTCCATCTTTAGATTAATTCTGGACGAATTACCAGCCACGGGTGGAAAGCATGTCGGAATCGGAGAGATCTGCCACCTGGCGTCCCACCATGGCTTCACCCAGGTTACGGCTGATTTCAGCCAGAACCCGGGGGTTATCATAATTGGCGGCGGCTTTGACAATGGCTGCAGCCCGCTTTGCCGGGTCACCGGACTTAAAAATGCCCGAACCCACAAAGATGCCATCCACACCCAGTTGCATCATTAAGGCAGCATCGGCAGGTGTTGCAATACCGCCGGCAGCAAAGTTGACGACGGGCAGGTGTCCAAGCTGGCGCACCGCTTTGACCAGTTCATAGGGTGCGCCGATATCTTTCGCGTAGGTCATCAACTCTTCTTCAGGCATATTTTGCAGACGCTTAATCTCGCCCAGTACGCTGCGCGCATGGCGAACCGCTTCGACCACATCGCCGGTGCCGGGTTCACCCTTCGTGCGCAACATGGCTGCACCTTCGCCCAGTCGGCGTAAGGCTTCACCCAGGTTACGGCATCCGCACACAAAAGGGACTTTAAAAACGTGTTTGTTGATGTGATAGGCTTCATCGGCGGGGGTTAACACCTCAGATTCATCGATAAAGTCCACGCCGAGGGATTCCAAAATTTGAGCTTCAACAAAATGTCCGATGCGACATTTAGCCATCACCGGGATAGAAACCGCATCCATGATCTGGATAATTAACTCGGGGTCGCTCATACGGGCAACTCCGCCGTGGGCGCGAATGTCTGCGGGAACGCGCTCCAACGCCATTACTGCGACGGCACCAGCATCTTCAGCGATCTTCGCTTGATCGGGCGTGACCACATCCATGATCACCCCGCCTTTTAGTTTCTGTGCCAGGCTTTTTTTAACCTCAAAAGCCGCAATTTGTTGTTCCATAGAGCCTCCAAAAGATAAATAGTTATAAAAATTCTACCACGCGCAGAGATGTCCGACAACTGAAGCCGTGGTATAAATCGTTCCGAAACACTAAACTTTTGGTGATACAGTTTTTTATGTTTTGTCAATATTTTTGTGTCGTCCAGGATGTAATATTGCGTTGCATGTGCGGAGTATTTTTTCAATTGCTTTACGAAATTGCAATAATTTCAGTTTTCTCGCTTAAGATTTGGGGATATTGCACAGCGGATGTTGCCCCCATTTCGTTATTGTTTTTAGCAGTCCAATTTTCCAACCAGTATTTCAATCTCTTGCAGTGGCGCTATAAGAGCTTTTATCTTTTAGGGGTATCTTGATAGCATTCTTATCGGAAATCTATATTAAGCTCGATTTTTCATCTTCTCGCTATGGAAATAGCGATAAACATGGTATTTACTTTCCCAGCAATTCCTTGTAGATTTCATAATCATTATCTGAAAAACAACAAAACATCACTTTCTCTAATGAGTGATCTGACTGAATGAAATCCTTTACTGTTTGGACGGCTATTTGAGCTGCAGGGCGGTTGGGATAGCCATATACCCCGGTACTTATACAAGGGAAAGCGATCGTTTTTATGTGATGCTCAACCGCCAATGAAAGGCTTTTACGGTAACAGGATGCCAAAAGCTGTGACTCTCCCTGTGCCCCGCCATACCAGACGGGGCCAACCGTGTGAATGACATACCGGGCTGGCAGGTTGTATCCGGCAGTAATTTTTGCGTCTCCAGTCTGGCAGCCATTTAATTTTCGACATTCTTCCAAAAGACGCGGGCCTGCAGCCCGATGGATGGCGCCATCAACACCACCGCCACCCAGCAGCGTTGTGTTAGCAGCATTTACAATGGCATCGACTTTAAGCATTGTAATGTCAGCCTTAATACAATCCAAAATTGTCATTTTTCACCTTCTTTTTGGCAGTTTAATCACATAGATTTCATAATAAAATGAGGCACATTTACAAGCAACGGATAATTAAATAAATCAAAAAAAGGTTTGCTTTTATAAGCTTCTCCACACACTTACCACCGTCCCATGGATATTCGCCTTGCGTACTTCTTCAATGCCAATTCTTTATTGGCATGAATCTTTTGCAATAATGTGATTATTATTTATGATCGATCCTGGCGACTTGCAGTATGGTTTACAAAAAAGACAGCCAATAGGCTGCAATCCCAAAAGCCACAGATACATTAAGCGAGGCTTTCAGTCCGACCATCGGCACCGAAACCACCAGATCGGCGATCGTCAGTAAACCGGGGTCAATGCCTGCTTGCTCATTTCCCACTGCCAGTAAGAATTGCTGAGCACCCAGCGAAGCCAGGTCGACATTAAAGATAGGCTGTGAACTTGCCGTAGTTTCAAGAGCCAGAAGGTAATGCCCCTGGTTTTGCAGGTTTTGAGCAAGGGCAAGTGCATTGAGATGCTGTGACCAGGAAAGTGTAATTTCAGCGCCCAGAGCCGTTTTTTGAATGGCTGAATTGTCTGAAGGGCTAGGCGTATATCCGCATAGGTAGAGGTGCCGAGCGCCCACACCATCCGCTGTACGAAAAATAGCCCCGACATTGTGTGTACTGCGGATATTGTCCAACAAGATACAGATTCTGCGTTTGGGAACCACACTGCTATGTTCTGATCCCTGATGCTGAAAAGGTGCCGAAGCTTTAAGCATTGGCGCACCGCAACGAGGACAAAAATCTCCTTTGTGTACCGTCGGATCAATCGGCATGCGCAAACCACAGTCAGGGTGGGTACATTGTCGAATTTCAAACATGGTCATGTTCCAAAACTGTCTCGTCCTGGCGAACTGTCAATCGAACTGGGTTTATTTTATCGCGAGTCTTGGCTTTCCCCCACCTTGAAGTTGGGAACACTTTTCCCCAGTGAAATATAAGCCAAACGCCTGGGTGAGGGGGGCACCCAGACGTTTGACGCTTGTAAATATATCATGGTCTCCTGTAGATTGCAAGGGTTAAGAGGTTAAATTAACATTAGCGTTTTAATGTTCATTGCCTCCGGTGTCCAGAACTGCGTTCAGACCAATCCCGAGAGACATGGGCGATCAAAACCTGGGTGGGGAAATCATGGGATTGTGTATCGACCAGGTAACCCGGCGACCAGAAGTCGCCGATGTTTTCATCGGTTTGCAGAGCGGGGAAAGCTTCGAAGATCCGTTTTGACGTCCACTGCCTGACAGCAGCCAGCGTTTTCAGGGTCAGGCATTCGGGAAAATCCAGCAGGGTCCATTTAAAATAATCGGGTCGAATAGAAATCAGATCCAGTTCCCAGCCATAAATTTGGCTCAATTCTGGCATCCAAGTTCGCAATTCTTGTGCCAGCTCACCTAAAAGATAGTGCTCCTTCATGCGTGGGACCAGGTAGAAGGAGGTGTCATAAACCGTTTCTGCCAGGGCAGCCAGATCGTCATTTGAGGCAGGTTGAAAATCGGGTTGCTGGTCGCCAGGTGACTGACTGCTGGATTCAGCAACGCCTGGATGACGGGCTGAATACAAGTCATCGATTTCTTCCGCGGATTGGTCCTTGATCCCCGCTTGAAGAATGCTAGCCAGGTCCTCTTCGGCTGGTGATTTGGGTTCCAACGGCTGCCAGGAGCGGCTTGCTGAAAGATCAGCATGAGGAAGCTTCACTTTGTGATCGGAAAGCCCTTGATCTTGTTTTTCTGCTGATTTTTTTGGCTTTGCAGACACCATTTCATCCTTATTGTGCTGGGCGGTATTCCATTCCAAATGCCATCGATTTGATGTCGATTTCTGTTACCTTGCAAGGATTGTTCCAGCCTCTGGTGGGCGTTTCCTTTTATCTCCGTGCTTGTTCCCGCAACCTTGTTTTACCAGCTTCAAGCTACAATATTTGCTGAGTTGAGGACGTTTTTAATACGATTGAACCATTCCAGTGCAATCATTATACTGGAAGGTTGCAATGCTCTGCACGGTCATTAAGCGTCTTTTTGATCAGCTCAATAAGCTAAGATCGTATCCATTAACAACCGTTTTGAGTTTGGAATGATGTTATTGTATCAACAAATTTGCAAACATTTTACTCTTATGGATTAACAAAGTATCATTATTTATTAAGAAAACCACGTCATACGCTAGATCGTTATGCGCGGAAAGATTAAGCGCACATCGGCAAAATGGTACAACTTACGGCAAACCATTTCGATTTCTATTGAATCAAATACCCATAAAGGAGGTGAAAATGACACTTTCGAAAGAACAAAAAATAGATATGTTCTGGTATCTGTTGCTTTCCAGACGATTGGATGAACGTGCCTGGGTACTGCATCGTCAGGGAAAAATCGCTTTTCATATTTCTGGTATTGGACAGGAAGCTGCTCAAATTGGCGCTGTCTATGCCATTAAAAAGGGCAAAGATTGGCTGGTTCCCTATTACCGTGACCTCGCAATGGTCCTTGCGATGGGGATGACCCCGGCTGAGTTTGTAAGGAGTCTGATGGGAAAAACAGACGAACCCACATCCGGGGCCCGGCAGATGCCAAGCCATTTCAGCATGCGCAAGGCAAATATCCTCAGCCACTCTGCACCGGTTGCCACACAGTCACCCCATGCGGCAGGTATCGGGCTGGCAATTAAACTGGATGGTGGAGACGCAGTTGTCCTCACTACGATTGGTGAGGGATCTACATCTCAAGGTGAGTGGTACGAGGCCGTTAACTTTGCGGCGATTCACAACCTCCCGGTGATATTTCTGGTAGAAAACAACCATTATGCCATCTCTGTTCCGCAGGAAAAGCAAATGGCAGTCAGCAGCGCGGCTGATAAAGCCTGTGGTTTAGGGCTGCCAGGGATTGAGGTCGATGGAACGCAAATGTTCGAAGTGTATGATGCTGTGGCAGAGGCGGTTAAAAATGCAAGGGCAGGCAGGGGGCCATCCGTTATTGAGGCGAAAATGTATCGATTAACGCCGCACTCCTCCGATGATGACGATCGGAGCTACCGCACCCGTGAAGAGGTTGAAGCCTTTAAAAAGAAAGATCCGCTGCTGATGATGAAGAATTTGTATATTGAACAGGGCTTGATAACCGAAGAAGAATATGAGGAACTGGAAGAGAAAGCCAAACAGATGGTCGATGCAGCGGTTGAAGAAGCAACCCGGGCTCCCTATCCCCAGGGCAAAGATGCAGCAACCCTGGTTTATGCTGAGGAGGTAAACAATGGCTGAGATTACTCTAATTGAAGCAATTCGCCAGGCAATGGATGAAGAACTGGCGCGTGATGAGCGTGTTTTTATCATTGGCGAAGACGTTGGTGTGCGAGGCGGTGTGTTTCGAGCAACACAGGGGCTATTCGAAAAATATGGTGAATCGCGGGTGATCGATTCTCCTTTGGCTGAATTGTCAATTGTCGGTGTTGGCATTGGTGCAGCTGTGTATGGAAAGCGTCCTATTTGCGAAATCCAGTTTGCCGATTTTATTTACCCCGCCTTCAACCAGATTGTCAGTGAAGCTGCAAAAATGTATTACCGTTCCAATGGGCAATGGTCGGTTCCTATGGTCATCCGCGCACCCTATGGAGGTGGTATTGGCGGTGGATTATATCATTCTCAAAGTGTAGAGGCTCTCTTTACACAGGTACCGGGCTTGAAAGTCGTGATCCCCTCCACCCCCTTCGATGCTAAGGGTCTGCTAAAATCCGCTGTCCGCGATCCAAACCCCGTACTATTCTTTGAACCCAAAAAAGGTTATCGCCTGATCAAAGGAGAAGTGCCGGAGGATGATCGGGAATATACAGTTCCGATAGGGCCAGCCAAAATCACCCGTGAAGGTCAGGACTTGAGCGTTTTCGCTTACGGAATGATGCACCATTACGCTAAGCAAGCAGCAGAAGTGGTTGCCAAAGAGGGGATTGACGTTGAACTTGTTGATCTGCGCACGCTATACCCGGTAGACCGGGAAACGATTCTGAAATCTGTGCAAAAAACCAGTAAAGCCCTGATTGTACATGAGGATAATCTGACCGGCGGATATGGCGCCGAGGTGGCTGCGACCATCGCAGAGTGGGGTTTTATGGATCTGGACGCGCCCGTGCGAAGGCTGGCTGGTCCGGATGTTCCGGCAGTTCCTTTCAGCCATCCCATGCAAGAATGGTTCATGATCAATCCAGAAAAGATCGCTGATGCGATCCGTGAATTGGCTGCTTTTTAAAGCATGCACTCAATAGAGGAGGAAGGATGGCTACAAAAATTGTTATGCCCCAATTGGGCGAATCGATTGTTGAAGGGACAGTCACTGGCTGGCATAAGCAGGTGGGAGATGAAATAAATGAATTTGATCCGTTGCTGGATGTGGAAACCGATAAGGTGACCAGTGAAATTCCCAGCCCAGCAAGCGGCACCGTGTTAAAAATTCTTGTCCATGAAGGGGAGACCGTTGCAGTGGGAACCGTTTTAGCTTGGGTTGGTGAACCTGGCGAGGAAATCTCCGCTGCAGATGAAAAGGTGATTCATCACCACGAACCACATGAGACCCCGGATATTGAATCGATCATTGACGAGCCGGTCCTGCAAAGGCCTGCCGGCAGGAACGAGGAGCTGGGTTATATCTCGCCGGTTGTGGCTCGACTGGCGCGTGAAAAAGGAGTGGATCTTACCAAGGTCAAAGGGACCGGCATGGACGGACGCATCACCAAGAAGGATGTCCAAAACTATCTCAAAGAACATCAGGGGGTAGCAGAAGCTGAAATACCCATCTGGGAGACACCGGCAGATGGGGACCTGTTCCGCCCAACAGAATTGATTTTTGCGAAAAAAGTGGAAGAGCCTGTTCCTACCAGCCGACCGGAAGTCAGTGCAATCCCCGGTGAAACCCTGGCACTGACTCCGATGCGGAGGCGAATTGCCGAGCACATGGTGCAAAGCGTCCATTCAGCGCCACATGTGACCACGGTAATGGAAGCGGATATGAGTCAGGTAGCGCGCCATCGTACCATCATCAATCAGGAGGTAGGCAAAGAGGTAAATGTAACCTACACTGCTTACATTCTTTCTGCTATTGTCACCGGATTGAAAGCTGTTCCTTTGGCAAATTCAACCTGGACAGAAACGGGAATCCGTATCCATAAGCAAATCAACCTTGGCATGGCTGTCGCCCTTCCAGATGGCGGGTTGATCGTTCCTGTGATTAAAAACGCTGATGAACTTTCACTGATCGGGTTGGCGAAAAAGATCAATGACCTGGCAGAACGCGCTCGAAGGGGTCAGCTCAAACCAGACGAGGTCCAAAACGGCACCTTTTCCCTGACCAACCATGGAATTCAGGGCTCTTTATTTGCCACGCCGATCATCAACCAACCGCAAAGTGGCATCCTTGGGGCGGGGTTGATCCAGAAGAGGCCGGTTGTTGTCAATGACGCCATCGCGATTAAGCCCATGATGTATCTGAGCTACTCCTTCGATCATCGCATCCTGGACGGTGCCTCTGCCGACACTTTTCTGGCAAAGGTTGTGGACGCACTGGAAAACTGGCAGTGATTCCATTGATTCGGTCTATACCCTGCGGGGTTCGGTATAATCAATGATCAATCCTGAAAAAGTAGTGATCAACCATGTGAATGGATCGGAACATCAAAGCAGAAAGGAACCCTATTAGATGAAAGAATACGATGTGATTGTAATTGGTGCCGGACCCGGCGGGTATGTCGCAGCCATCCGCAGTGCCCAATTGGGCAAGAAAACTGCGTTGATTGAAAAACGCTTCCTTGGTGGTGTGTGTTTAAATGTCGGCTGTATCCCTTCAAAAGCCTTGCTTAAAAATGCCGAGATTGCGTATACCCTGCGAGAACGCGGCAAGGAATTTGGGTTCAAGCTCGATAACCTTGAGCTGGATTACAGCGTAGCGCATAACCGCAGCCGTAAAACTTCTGAGCGGCTGGTGCGCGGCATCAACTTTTTGATGAAAAAGAATAACATCGATGTACTGATGGGCGCCGCGAAACTGATTACAAAGGACACCGTAGAAGTAACCCCGTCGGAAGGCGAGTCCGAAACCCTAAAAGCTAAGGACATCATTATCGCCACCGGTGCACACCCCTTCAGCATCCCGGGTGTGGAAGTGGACGGCGAAAAGGTCGTTGATTACGAGGTCGCCATCCTGCGAGACACACTGCCAGAATCAGCGGTGATTATCGGCGGCGGCGCTATCGGTGTGGAGTTTGCCACCATCTGGAGCGCCTACGGTGTCCGGGTGACGATCGTCGAGATGCTTGATACGCTCCTGCCGCTTGAAGACCCGGCGGTGGGTAAGGAGATCGAAAAAGCCTATAAAAAGCGCGGCATAAAGGTGATGACCGGCTCTAAAGTGAAGGGTGTCAAAACCAACACGAAGGGCACCTCCGTTACCGTAGAAACCGGCGACGGCGATGAAGTTATCGAAGCAGATCTGACCCTGGTCGCAATCGGGTTCAAGCCCAACAGCCAGGGCTTGGGTTTGGAAGACGTGGGGGTCAGGCTCAGCCCGCGCGGTCACATCGAGGTCGATGAGCGCATGGCCACCAATGTGGAGGGCATCTGGGCAATTGGCGATGTAACCGGCAAACTCCTGCTGGCGCATGTGGCTTCTGCGATGGGAATCGTCGCTGCAGAAAACATCGCCGGTGTTGAGACCGTGACTCTGGATTATGACATGATGCCCCGCGCCACCTATTGTTCCCCACAGACGGCCTCCTTTGGGTACACCGAGGACCAGGCTAAGGAAAAAGGCTACGATGTCGCGGTTGGCGAGTTCCCCTTCCAGGCCAGCGGTAAGGCGCTCGGATTGGGCGATTATACCGGCTTTGTGAAGATCGTCAGCGACAAGAAGTACGGCGAAATCCTCGGCGCACACATGGTCGGCCCGGACGTATCGGAACTGCTGCCCGAACTGACCCTGGCGCAGCGCTTTGAGCTGACCACCCACGAGATTGCCCGCAATGTGCATGCGCACCCCACCCTGAGTGAGGCGATCATGGAGGCGGCAGCGGGCGCCCAGGATGAGGCGATACATATTTGATGTTTATGGATTAAAATATCAATAACAGGCGGACCACAATCCCCACCATAGCGCCCGTGTCATCACAGCACGGGCGTTATGGATTAATGATCCTCTTTGGCACGCGGTTGGTTGTGGGATCACGTGCGGGCGGCGCGATTGTCATCGGATTTTGGTAGCCGCTAATGCAATATCCATTTCCTGGGGATTTCCGATTGCATTTATGCGACGCGTGTTGAGGAAACTGAAGGGCTCTTTCTTGACAGTCATCTCAAGCTGCGCGACCTAAACCACCTGCAATTGGGACCCCAATGGCGTCTTTTCTACCTCAATGCGGGTGGAGAAGGCATCCTTGAGCTCATCCAGGTGGGTGATGACCAGAATCTTCTCAAAATCTTCCTGCACCAGGTTGATGGCTTCCACCAGGAGCTGCCGACCCTGGGCGTCCTGGCTGCCAAAGCCCTCATCGATCACCAGGGTCTGCAAACGCGCGCCTGCCCGACGGGCTAACATCTGGGAAAGAGCCACCCGGATGGCAAAGTTAACCCGAAACGCCTCTCCTCCCGAGTACATTTCATAATCTCGCTGACCAACACCATCGCTGATGACCATGTCCAACGTTTCTTTGAGGTCTTCCCGGCTGGCATCTTTGTATTCGCGCTGGGTGACGAAATTAAAGGACATGCGCCCATGGCTCAAGCGTGAGAGCAGGGTGTTGGTCGCGGTTTCAATCTCGGGCAGGGCTTGCTCGATCAATAACGCGGGGATGCCATCCTTACCAAAGGCACGCTCGAGTTGTTTGAGGTCTGCGATCTGCTGGGACAGCCCTTCCCGCTCTTCCAGCATGGCGGATTTGCGCTGTTTGAGGCTTTCTAAAGCGACCACGTTTTGCGTTGCCCCACCCACATCCTGGCGGAGTTGATTTTCCTGCTCCTGAATATCATACAATGCGGTTTCAGCCTGGCGCAAATCGGGCATAGCAGCTTGTGCGGCTGAATACTGGATGGCTGCCTCGTCATGGGTGGATGTCATTTCCCTCAGGTTTTCTTCCAGATTGACCAATTGGTTCTCTATGCTGGCAATTTCCCGTTCGATCGGAGCCAGGGCAGCTCGGGCTGTTTCCAGGCGGTGGAGTTGTTCCTGCGCGTCCCGACCGGCGTTTTCAGCCTGACGCAATTTTTCGTGTGCTTCCAGGTCGTAACCCAGGGCTTTTAGCTCGGCGTCAATCTCAGCCAGGCGGGTGCGCGCCTCCAGGGCGAAGGCACCGGTTTCAAGCGCTGTGCGAATCTCCGCCAGCCGTGGTGCCCCATTTTTTTCCCAGGCTTGCTGCTGCGCAGTTAAATTTGCAATTTGGAGTTCAAGCTGGTCTGCCTGCCGGGTGGCCTCACGCAGATTGACCTCCACGTTGTTCAGGTCGGCCAGCTTTGCACCGATGCGGCTCAACTTTTCCTCGACGTTTTCTAATAACTTCTTATTGGCACGATAGCGATCCCCCAATCCCAGTCCGTCTTGTTGCAGATTTTCAATCAGGTTCTTCCGGTCGTCAGTGTTGAGGGGACCGCCGCATAGCGGGCATTCCACACCCTCGGCGGCTTGCAATTGCTGAATACGCGCTTGAAGCTCGTTCATCTCCTCCCTCAGGCGAGGGTTTTCGGCTTTGGCTTCAGCCTGTTGCGTTTGCAAATGTGCTGCCTCTGCTTGCAGCAATCCGCGCTCTTCCAGTTTTTGATTCGCAATGGCAATTTTTTCCCTTGAGGTGCTCAACTGCTGGGTCAAGGTTTCCAGTTCATTAAGACTTTCCAACAGGGTGGTGTGCTGCTGTGTCAGACCTGCCAGAGCCTCTCTCAGGCGGGCTTCCTCCGCCTGGACGATGCCCAAGGGCTCCTGCCGCAGGGATTCACGCTGCCTGAACTGGATTGCCACGGCTTCCATAGCTTCCAGGGCATGGTAAGTTGACTGCCAATCCTGGTAAGCCTTTTCGATGGCTGGGGCAGAACTCAACACTTTGGCGTAACTCAATTTCTCCTCGCGGCGTGTAGATAAAGTCTCCAGGACTTGACCCCGGTTGCGGGTGATGATATCGATTTGAATTTGATAGGCAGCCAGCATTCGGGATTGCTCATCCAGGGCAGCGAGCATGCTGCGGATATTTTCCAGGATGGATGCCCGTTCCTGACGTTGCTTGGATACGTCTGCCAGCCGGGCTTTCAGGGTTTTCAAACGTTCAATGCGCTGTGGTTCTTCGTCAAGTTCGCTTTGGATCTCGCTCAGGCGACCTTCCAGGGATTTGACGGTTTTTTCAAAATCACGACGTTTCTGGCTGGCAGCATCCCGGTAGGTTTCCCATATTTCGAGCCCTAATATATTGTTGAGAATTCGTTTTCGATCAGCCGGTCTGGCGCTGGCAAACTGGTCTGCTTTGCCCTGCAAGAAAAAAGAGGCGTTGGTGAAGGTGTCAAAATCCATCCGCAAGGTTGATTCGATTTTTGCATTTGTCTCGCGCAGGGTGTGCTCGGTGAGGGATTTCCAGTATCGGTCTTCTCCCGCATCTGCCTCGATGAAAAAATCCACCGTTGTGGGCTTGCCGCGCGGGTTGATACGCTGCACCCGGTAGCGAGCGCCCTCAAAGTCAAAATCGAATATCACCACAGCAGCCTTCACCGAGGGGTGATTGTTGATGATGGATTCATCGCGTTTTCGCGCCTGTCCAAACAAAGCCCAGGTCATCGCGTCCAGCAGGGCAGACTTGCCTGCCCCATTGGCGCCTGAGATGCATGCCAGGTTGAAACTTGTGAAATCCAGTTCAACCGCTTCTCGGTAAGACAGAAAACCTTCAATGCGTAATTTTACAGGAATCATCTGATAAACCTATTTTCACCCAGAATGGATATTTTGCATGTTGTAGGAACCTTTCAGGCACTGCAATCCCCAGGTTTGAGCTGATTATCGCTCAGACAAACCGGCATGCATTCCTTGATCGTACTGGAAGATTCATTTTCGTATTTTACGATAGCTCGTAGAGAGAGGCAAGTTGTGCCAGTGCGGGGATAAAAAAGATGTCGAAAAACAAGTTGTGTTGAAAAATTGATTTATGAAGGGACACAATTATTTTTAGTAAATTCGATTTTAACAAATATTATATCAATTTGTAGGGGTAGACCTACGGGTCTGCCCAACCCGAAGAGTGCTTTGCCCAGGGCAACTACGGCTCAATACCCTCGTTAAAATTATTTGACAATGGTCACCCCAGTGGATATACTTCTACCAGATATTAACCGATAACCTTCGGGGCAGGGTGCGGGTCTGGTGACCTAATTCCCGATCGGTGGTAATCCCGAAAAAGGGAGAGCCCACGAGCGCCATCCTGGGCGCATGAACCGGTGAGAAGCCGGTGCCGGCGGTGACAGTCCGAATGAGAGAAGGTCGGTGCATCCACCTGGATGATTGTCCACGCCCCGTAATCATGAATCGGGGTTTTTTTAATGAAGAGCGACACAGGAAAAGCATACACTCCCCAATCGAATGGCCTGTTTTCGCGCCTGTTTTACCTGGCAGCATCCCTGCTGATTGGCGTCTTGCTCTGGCATGCTGCGACCCTGGTGTTTGGCTTGCCAGCGTTCATCCTGCCCGGTCCAGGACAGGTTTGGCGGCGTTTTTTACAGTCTCTGACGGAGGGTCAGTTGCAACAGCATGCCCTGACGACCCTGTTCGAGGTTTTAGCCGGGCTGCTCATTGGCGGCCTGGCGGCGACCAGTTTGGGGTACCTGTTAGCCAAATCGGCTCTTTTGGAGAAATTACTCTCTCCCTACCTGGTCGCCAGCCAATCCCTGCCGGTGGTTGCAATTGCGCCGCTGTTAATCATCTGGTTTGGACCGGGGATTTTTTCAAAGATCCTTATTTGCAGCCTGACCGTATTCTTCCCGATTTTGATCAACACCGTCGTCGGCTTGCGAGAAGTGCCTAACGATCTGCGCGACCTGATGCGCACTTTAAAAGCCAGCTCAACCCAAACCCTGTGGAAATTAGAGGTTCCCGCAGCACTGCCGATTTACATGGGCGGTTTGCGCGTTGGCGCCACCCTGTCTGTGATTGGCGCGGTCGTCGGCGAACTGGTCGGCTCGGATCGCGGCCTGGGGTTCCTGATCAACATCGGGCGCGGTCAATATGACACTGCGCTGGTATTTGTGGCAATTTTCACCCTGGTGTTTATAGCCGTGGCTCTTTACGGCCTGGTTTTATTGATAGAAAGGCAATTCTTGTCGTGGCAATCCTGGCGCCAGAATGCCCGATGACCCAAAACACGATTGAAGGAGCGAGCTCTTATGAAAAAAAAACCTGCACTGATTCTGACTGCCCTGCTGTTTATTTTACTGTTCCTAGTGTTTATGTCTTATTACGGGCCCCGAATCAATCAAATGCTGGCTAAAATACGGGCTCAAGCACCCGAGCAATCCGGACCTGTTCCAGTGCGATTAACCCTGGGGTACATTCCGAACATTCAATTTGCGCCAATTTACGTCGCGATTGACAGGGGTTATTTTTTGGATGCAGGTTTTGATGTGCAACTGGAATACGGCAACGAAGCGGATGCGGTCGCCCTGATTGGTGCAGGTGAGCAAACCTTCGCCATTGCCAGCGGTGAGCAGATCCTGCTGGCGCGTGCCCAAGGTCTACCGGTGACCTACGTCGCTGCCTGGTACAACGAATACCCGGTCGGTGTGGTCTCACTGACCGATTACCGCATTCGGGTGCCTGAAAATTTGCGCGGGGTTAAGATTGGCCTGCCCGGTCTATACGGTGCCAGTTATATTGGTTTGATTGCCATGCTGGAGGCTGGCGGAATGACCGAGGACGATGTTAACCTGATATCGATCGGTTTCAACCAGGTAGAGGCGATTGTCAGCGGGCAGGTGGAATCGGCAGTGATTTATCTCGCGAATGAACCCGTGGTGCTGCGGTCTCAGGGATATGCAGTGGACGTGGTGCGCGTGGCGGATTACATGCAACTCGTTTCCAACGGTTTGGTGACCAACGAAGCGACGATCAAGAAGAATCCTGAGATGGTGAAAGCTTTTATCGGCGCGATGCTGCAGGGGATTGCAGATACGGTTGAAAATCCAATTGCTGCCTTCGAGATCAGTAAAAAATACGTTGAAAACCTCGCCGATGCGGATACGGATCTGCAACGGCAGATACTGGGCGAGTCAATTGTCTTATGGCAGACCGAGCGCCTGGGGTACACCGATCCGGTAGGATGGATCAACATGCAGACGGTACTGCTAAAAATGGGTTTATTGACCGAGACCCAGGACCTGGAAAAGGCATTTACGAATGAATTCCTCCCCTGAAGCAGCGCTGAGCGTCCACAACCTGGACGTGATCTTCCGAGATGCCAGCGGTGTGGTGCATGCCCTGCATGATCTGACCTTCAGCCTGCCGCCCAACGGATTTCTTTCGTTGATCGGGCCCTCTGGATGCGGCAAGAGCACCCTGTTAAGGGTTTTAGCCGGGCTGGTGCCGCCCACTGCCGGCGAAGTGCGTTATAGCACCGACCAACCCAAAATTGGCATGGTGTTTCAAAAAGCAAACCTGATGCCCTGGCGAAGGGTGTTGGAAAATATCAGCCTGCCCCTGGAATTAAAGGGGCTGCCCAGGAAAACAATCCTGGATCGAGTTCATGAAGTGATCCATCAGGTGGGGCTGGAAGGCTTTGAACGCGCCTACCCGCGTGACCTCTCGGGTGGGATGGCGCAGCGTGTGGCGATTGGGCGTTCGTTGATCCAGGACCCCGATATTCTATTGCTGGATGAACCCTTTGGTGCTCTGGATGCGCTGACCCGCGAGCGGATGGGGGATGAATTGCAGCATATCTGGCATGCGCACAAAAAAACCGTGGTTTTAGTGACCCATTCAATCCCTGAAGCGGTGTATCTTTCTGACCAGGTCCTGGCGCTCTCCTCACGACCGGGCAGCATCGTCCTCGATATGCCGGTCGACTTGCCCCGGCCGCGTACATCGGAAATACGTTATTCAGAATCCTTCAGTAAGTTGACGCATAAACTGCGCGATACGCTTCAAGAAGCCAACACCATGAGTGCGTGATGTCATTCGGCAGTCTTGATTGATGCGCGCTGAAATCTGAGCAGAATGATGATGCCCAGCCCCATCAGCGAGGCTCCAAACACAACCAGAATCATCGCAAATCCACCAAAACGATCAAACGCCTGGCCCAAGGATAATGGCAGGACCATCATCCCCAGGCTCGAACCCAGGTAGAGCAACCCCGTAACTCGACCGGTCATGTTCACCAGGGTTTTAGCATACGATAAAAGCGTAGGGAACAAGACCGAGGTTGCCAACCCCACCCCGGCTGAGCCAATCCACATCATCACCGGGCGGGTCGGCCAAATCAGAAGAAGTATGACCACCAGGGTCAATAAGGAGAAATTGAACAGGACTATCGTACCGGGTGCAACCTTTTTTGAGATCGGGATGGCGATCAGCCGACCCAGGGACAGGCTGGCCCAAAATAGCGCGGTGATCTGTGATGCCGTCGCGATGTCTGCAATCCCTGATTCAGAGACATAACTAAAAATCCATCCGCTAAAGCCAATTTGAACCCCTACAGCAAAAAAGATAGCCAGTATCAACAAGAGTATGATTCCCACATGATGCACTTTTTCTGGGCTTGCGGTATTAGCCGCTGCCAGGTTTTCAGGTGAAGGGGAGCTGACCAACCCCAGTAATCCCGGTATAAACAGCAACATCAATGCCCAGATAGCCCAGCTCAGATTGCCGCCAGTCCATCCCAGGACGGTCGTAATGATCAGCGGTGTAAAAAATGCGCCGACGCCAAAAATAAAATGCAAGGCATTTAAATAAGACCCCACACCTGATTGAAAAATCCATACCATGTTCAAGTTTGTGCCCACATCGACCGCTCCAACGCCCAGGCCGAAAAAGAACAGCACGATCAACAGGGCAGAGAACCAGGGCATCAACGGGATCAGAAAACCGGTCAGTATCATCACCAACAAAAACAGGGTCATCAGGCGATGGGTTCTAACCCGGTCAAATAACCAGCCTCCGCTCAGCGAGCCGATCAGATATCCCAGGTTCTGTGCAGTAAAGGCGAAACCCATCTGACCCAGGGAAATGCTGACCTGGTCTGCTAAAAAAGGCAGCAGTGGGCCGAGCATGGAAAGGCCGATCCCCACCGAGATGTATACAACAGCGTAAATCAGAAATCGTCTTGCATTAAGTGAGCCAGGGTTTGAAAATAGTGCAAATTTTTTCACTTCAACACCTCGTAGTGCCTCAATTTTGGTAACTCAGTAATGTTATCATCAAAGTCCAACTTCGCAACCCGTTTCCGATGGATTAACTCCGAGCAGCGCATTCCTGAAAACGAGTTACCATATGGAAGTGACCCTTTATAAAAATAACCAAAAACACAATTGTTATCATCCTAAGTTATAATAAATTTACTAGACCAATGGTGGCAAGGCATTAAATTATGATCAAGAAATCTGACAAATTTGATACAAGCGCAGATATTGTTTACTTTAATGGTGATGTTAACGATTTACTGGTCGAAATCCCAAATGAATTTGTTCAACTTGTTGTGACATCGCCTCCTTACAACCTGGGTAAGGAGTATGAAGAAAAGACTGATATTGATATTTACCTCAAACAACAAGAGAAAATAATTACACAATGTGTACGAGTCCTTAAATCAACAGGAAGCATTTGTTGGCAAGTTGGTAATTATGTCGGAAATGGCGAGATTATTCCGCTTGATATTATCTTGTTTCCAATTTTTTCTAATCTGGGTTTACATTTGCGTAATCGTATCGTTTGGCATTATGGGCACGGACTGCATGCAACAAAACGGTTTTCCGGACGATATGAAGTCATCCTTTGGTTTACAAAAACTGATCAATTTGTTTTCAATCTTGATTCAGTACGTGTGCCACAAAAATATCCACAAAAAAAACATTTTAAAGGACCCAAAAAGGGCCAGTTGTCCGGCAACCCCCTAGGAAAGAATCCGTCAGATGTTTGGGATATTCCAAATGTAAAATCTAATCATGTTGAAAAAACGACACATCCGTGCCAATTTCCAATCGAGCTTATTGAACGCCTGGTATTGTCGATGACAAACGAAAATGATTGGGTATTTGATCCTTTTATGGGTGTTGCCTCCACAGCAGTAGCCAGTTTATTACATCGTCGAAAAGTCATTGGTGCAGAAATTGTTGAAGACTATGTGAATATTGGATGGGAAAGAATTCGACTCGCTGAAGAAGGCAATTTGCGGATCAGACCTATGAATCGACCCGTGTATAACCCCGATAGTCCCGACTCTTATGTTCCTCCAAAACAAGTAGCTCTTGATTCAAGCTATTCAAAAACGCAATTACAGCTTTTTGAAAAGGCAAAATTAAAACACAAAAAGGATCTGTGACAATGAAAATCGTTTATGAATACTCCCATTTAGGCGGATCGGAAATATTACAGGTCAGATATCCGGAAATAAACTCTGAAATTGATCAAGTAATTTCTAATGTTTCAGCGTTGAGATTGAAAAAGAGCAAAGAAAAAACCATGGCTGGGAAAATGCTCTTCTCCCCTACAGATATGAACAGTCAGTTTAAGAAACAATTTCATGATAACGGCTTTAGGGAAATTCGAGATTATTACACTATTGAGATTCCAAATCATTGTGTGAGAATATCAAGAGCTTATAAACAAATTGATTTTGTTAAACAAAAAGTTCTCGTTGAAGTTCAATTCGGCAAATATGCTTTTATGTTTTATGATATGGCAAAATTTCAATACTTCTTCAATGAAAACAAAGCAGATGTTGGCGTTGAAATTGTTCCCTGTTATTATTTACAGCGAGAAATGTCGTCAGGCGTTTCCTATGGTGAACAATTGATTTATGATATTGAACGGTTAAAAAGACATTTCCCAGCTGTCCCAGTTAAAGTAATTTTGATCGATGTCGAAAATGAAAAATAGTTCACCCGGGTTACCATTTAAGAAAATGTAAAGCAATTTTGTAATTATTAAAGGAATTCTTATGCCTCGTCCTTTAAAAATTGTAATCCCCATGGCCGGCTATGGCACTCGCCTGCGCCCGCTGACCTGGAGCAAGCCCAAGCCGTTAGTTCCCCTGGCGGGGAAAACCGTCCTGGACTACCTAGTAGACATGTTTCACAGCGTCTCGAACTTTGAACAGGCTGAATTTGTGTTCATCCTCGGGCCGACAATGGGCGAACAGATACAGGAATACACATCCTGGCACTACCCGAACTTAAAGGTCCACTATCCCATCCAACCAGAGATGATCGGTCAGTCCGATGCTTTCTGGCAGGCGCGAGAATTTTTGCACGGGTCGATGTTAATGGCCTTTTCCGACACCCTGATTGAGATCGACTTTTCTTTTCTGAAGGATGAACAGGCAGACGGCATCGCCTGGGTCAAGCCGGTGCCTGATCCGCGGCGCTTTGGCGTGGCAGAAGTTGACGAAAACGGCCGGGTCACCCGGTTGATCGAAAAGCCCCAATCGATGGACAACAACCTGGTGCTGGTCGGGTGTTATTATTTCCGTGAGGCTGAAGAACTGCTTTCAGCGATTAAAGCCCAGAAAGAACAGGACCTTTCTTTGCGGGGAGAATTCTACCTGGCAGATGCGATCAATATCCTGTTGGAGCGTGGGTTTAATATGCGCACAGAAATCGTGGATACCTGGCTGGATGCCGGCACAATCGCTGCCACCATCGAGACCAACCGCTATTTGATGGATCATGGTCGGGAAAATAGCGCAGCGTGGACTGACCTGGAAGACAGCCTGATCATCCCACCGGTTAACCTGCACCCTTCAGCGCAGATTCGCAAGTCGACCATCGGACCGTATGTTTCACTTGGAGAGGGAACGCTGGTTGAGAACAGCCTGATCGAGGATGCCATCATCGGATCTGAGACCGTGATCACCGACTGCAAGCTGGAGACCTCGTTGATCGGGGATCGGGTAACGATCAGCGGTGTGAGTGGCAAGTTCAACTTAGGAGATGACAGCCAGGTGCAGCGATGAAAGTTCAGGTGGAATCTTATGCAGGCAGCAGTCACCCCGAAACACCGCGCACCATAATCTGGGAAGGACAGCGCTATACCGTTCAAAAGGTTCTTGAACGTCGAAGAGAACCGCATGGACTCGGCTTTCTGGTACACTGTATACCGGGTGACCAAATATGCGATCTTTTTTATCTGATAGAAACAGGAGAATGGCAGATACACCCCCACGGGGCTGCCTTTATTGATCAACTATCTCAAGAAACAAGGAAATAAGGAGTTAATATGGCAAAACGATACTTATCCAGGACCGTTAAAGCATTGAAACCATCGGGAATCCGCAAGTTTTTTGATATCGCAGCAACGATGAAAGACGTCATCTCACTGGGGATCGGAGAACCGGATTTCACAACGCCACAACCGATTATCGATGCGGGGATTCACGCGCTACAGAAAGGTGAAACCCATTACACCTCCAACGCCGGCATCTTGCAACTGCGACAGGCGATCGCAGAAAACCTTGAACGGCTATACGGTGTCCGTTACGATCCTGTAAGTGAAATCATTATCACAGTGGGGGTGTCTGAGGCTCTTTACCTGACTTTCAGTGCTTTGCTGGATCCCGGCGATGAGGTGATTATCCCGACACCCTGCTTTGTGTCTTATCAGGCTGAAGTTGAATTAGCCGGAGGGGTTCCGGTTGAAGTCTATACCAATATGGAAGACGACTTCCAACCCGACCCGGCTTTGATTGCCAAGGCGATCACACCAAAAACGAAAGCCATCCTGCTGAGCTACCCCTGCAATCCCTCGGGCGCAGTCGCCAGCCGTGAAAGACTTTTGGCAATTGCAGACCTGGCAAAACAGCATGATTTACTGGTCGTCTCGGATGAGATCTATGACCGCCTGGTTTATGGAGTGGAACATGTCTGTTTCCCAGCACTGCCCGGAATGCAGGATCGGACCGTCCTTTTAGGTGGGTTCTCGAAAAGCTATGCCATGACGGGTTGGCGTGTTGGCTACGCCGCAGGACCCGCCGATGTTATCGGCGGGTTGGTACGCATTCATCAGTATTCGGTCATGTCTGCCCCAACGGTCTCGCAATACGCAGCAATTGAAGCGCTTAGAATTGGCGAACCCTACGTTCAGGAAATGTTGGCGGAATACGACCGCCGTCGAAAAATGATCCACGCTGGCATGAATGAACTCGGGTTGGATACCTTCGAACCGCATGGCGCCTTTTACGTCTTCCCCAATGTGATCAATACCGGGTTGGATGATGAAACCTTTGCTGAACGACTGCTGAAAGAAGAAGGCGTGGCGGTTGTACCAGGCTCTGCCTTTGGAGATGCCGGGGCTGGTTTTGTGCGTTGCTCCTATGCCACCAGTTACGAGAAGATCGAGCAAGCTCTTGAGAAAATTGACCGTTTTGTAAAAAAGCTTTAATCGCACAGCCCTGCGAAATAGGTTGTCTTGCCACTGCTGATCGTTGACGCAGAATATCAAATTAAGCCACTGAATTGACCGCACAGCTCCTGCGGGAAGATTGCGGTCTTTTAATTTTCTGAAAAGAAATTATCGCTCACAATTGAACACTTCGCTTTGATTGACGAAATAATTCAAACTGAATACACTTGAGTTATCATGATCAAGACCAGAAACACCCTATCCGAACGCTGGTGGGACATGTGGGTTGCGATTTTTGCCATGGGGGTGGTATTGATCGTCTCATGGCGCCTGTGGGTTACGGAATGGACCGGCGATCTTTATATCCTGGTGTTCCTGACTTTTTTTGCAGGGTTAACGGGTCTGGCTCTGGGTTACAGCAAGTTTTCTCCCCTGGTGGCAGCCCTGTTTTCCGCAGTTTACGGCACTTTCTGCATGGGGTGGTTGTTCGGAACGACGGTTGACCTTGATATCACCTGGCGCGAGCGCATCGTCAACCACCTGAGCTGGCGATTGCAGTTGTCCATTGAGCAATTTAACGCCAATCAAGCGGTTACGGACCCGATCCTATTTTTGGTGATCATGGCCGTCTTACTGTGGATCATGGCATCGATTGCTACCTTTATCATCGTCCGGCAAGGGTCGGTCTGGCCGGTTCTGATCCCCCTTGGGATTTCGATGCTGGTGGTCAGCCATTATGATCAAGACCTGGCGCGCAATACGCGCTTCTTGATGACCTTTATGTTCTTCACCCTGATCCTGGTTGGGCGGATTAATTTTTTAACCCGCCAAAAACAATGGAACCAGGAAGGCATCAGCACGACCCACGAAACCCACACTGTTCTCACCCGGGCTATGATCATCCTGGCATTGATCCTGGTGATCCTGGCGTGGCTGATTCCAATTACACCGCAACAAAGAACCCGTTATGCCGAATTGTGGCTCTCGTTAATCGAAACCTGGGAAGAGTTCAGAGGACGATTCGGCGATATTCTCGTGCTTGAAACAACGACGGATACGAAAACGATCACTTTTTTCGATGAAACCATGGCGTTGGGCAGCGGCACACCGGTCAGTGAAGGGGTTGTGTTCACCGTTGAAGTCACCCAGCCCCCACCGGCAGCGTATCGTAATTACTGGTACGCCCGCAGCTATGATTATTATGAAGATGGCAAATGGACATCCTCCCCCGGGGTCGTCAACACCATGCGCTATCCCGATGATTTTCAAATTTTGTTTCCTGACTGGGTGGGTGGAGTGCCTGCAGCATACAGCGTGACCTCCCAGGTTGGACAGGTCAATAATTTGTATGTGACGGGATTACCCACGCGGGTTGATCGCCCGGTGGAGGCGCTTACCCGCTGGATCTCGCCAACCGAAGAAGACCTGATTGCATTACTCGCCTCTCCCGAGCTGTATCTGGGTGAAACTTACCAGGTGGAGAGCCTGGTCAGGGTACCCACTGCCAGCCAACTGCGCCATTCTGAGACCGAATATCCAGACTGGCTGGCGCGCTATACCCAGTTGCCCGCTGATTTCTCACCCAGGATCGCCAGCCTGGCTGAAGACATCGTGAACATGGATGACCACCCCTACGATATGGCCGTTGCTATCACCCGCTATCTGCGCATCAATATTGAGTATGCGCGCACGATCCCGCCGGTTCCTGCAGGCGCCGACCCGATGGAATGGTTTTTGTTCGATCACCAGGCCGGGTTTTGTAATTACTATGCGGCTGCCCAGGTGTTAATGCTGCGTTCCCTGGGGATCCCGGCACGTTTTACGGTCGGCTATGCACCGGGTGAATATGATTTATTGACTCAAACTTATACCGTGCGCGAACTGGACAGCCACGCCTGGCCCGAGGTGTATTTTGTGGATTTCGGATGGGTGCCTTTTGAACCCACCGTTTCTCAGCCTGCCCTGGTGCTGCCGAGGGGTTCGGACCCGGGAAGCTCTGATTTTATCCCCCCGGAACGGGGTGAGACGCCCCTCATCGATGACGCTATCGATGAACCTATAGCTGAAATGGATGAATCGCCCCCGACCGACCTGGAAGAATACGAGGTGCTCCCACCACCTGTGGAAGGCAGCACCGTGGCCTGGATTTTGCTGATCGTCTTTCTGCTGGTGATGGTTTTAGCGGTGTTGATCTTGCAACGCCCCGATTTATTTAAAATCACCATCGATCCTTTGCCGGTGCTGTTAGAGCGCCTGTTATTGAAATGTGGAAAGACTGTGCCAGATTGGCTGCGTCGCTGGAGCGATCTGGCTCGCATGTCGCCCGCCCAGAAGGCTTATCGCCGTCTATGCCGCTCGCTTAAAATTCTCGGTCTACCATCAGACCCGTCACTGACGCCCGCAGAGCGCGCACAAATGCTGACCCGGCGCATTCCCCAGGCGTATCAACCTGCACTGGAGATTGTTGAGCAGTATCATTTGGACCAATTCAGCGACCATTTGATGATCCAGGGGCAGAGCACTGCGGCAGGATGGCAGGTGCTCAGAATGGCTCTCAAAACCAGGTTGAGAAATATTTTCACAAAACAATCCATACAGTAAAATCTGTTCTGGAAAATTCTTTGGCTAAATCAGCCTGACCAACTGACGCATCGCCTCCCGGCGCGCGTCGATTAATCCAGGCATCACATCCAGACCGAAAAATACACCGGTGCCCTCTATAACCACGGACGCAGCAACGCTGCCCATCAAAGCCGCTTCCATCGGGTCGTAATGTTCTCGATAACCGACCAGGAATCCGCCAGCAAAGGCGTCCCCGCTGCCCGTTGGGTCGACTGCGTTAGAGGGGTATTGAGGGATAACCCAACGCCGCTCGTTAACGCGATCCAGCAAGTAGTACCCAAGGCTTTCCGTCTGGATGATGATAAATTCAGGCCCTAAATCGGCCAAAACTTCGGACATTGCCCATAAATCCGTCTGGCGACCAAGGAAAAGATTACGTATCTCCGCTTCCGGCGTGATGAAGGCTGTAATTTCTGAAAGCAAGGGGGGCAACTCCTGCCAGAAGGCAGGGTCCATATAGTCCGGGCAGGAGGTCAGGGTGATGGTGCCCGCCTGGTGCTGGTGAAAAATCGAGGGCAGGATGATATGCGAAAGATAATCGATGGGGCAGATATGGATCGCACTGGCTTCTAAATAGTGCAGCGGTATGTCTGAAATCTGGATTGAAAACGGCTGCAATGTCGTGCGACGACTATGTAGAAGCCTGGGGGCTTGGTAGCCCAGCAGATTGCGAGGAAAGGGCAGGCCACGGTCTGAAAAATGCTGGATCGGATTCTGGTAATGGGCAGTGACCGCATCTTCGTGGGCGATGAACCGCCGGAGATCTATATCGCTATCGATGACCCTGATGCCAGATGGGTCAAAGCCCAGGGATGATATATCCGCGATCCAATCCAGGGGAAAATCCTGACCAACGCGCGCCAGCAGACCCGCTTTTTTTCCCCACAGCTTGAGCCCAATGGCAGCATAGGCTAAATTGCCGCCAAATCCATCAATTTGCGGTTCACCGGAAATTGGGATAATCGTATCCCGATTCAGGCGACCCGCGATTACGAAACGCAGGGGGTTATCCGGTAGTTCACTGGTCATTTCAGGTCTTCTGCGAGAATTTCCTTGAGTTTTTCGCGATCAGATTCAATATCCGGCACTTCCGTGGGGAATTGCAGATCCAATCCTTTGTGTGTTTCAACAATCACTGACGCAAGAGCCAGGTTACGGTACCTTGCCCGATGCTCTGCAAGACAATCAATAGCTGGCGCTTATTTTCTGCAAACAACAATTCTTGCAGGTCGATACGTTCTTTTCGAAATGTCTTCAGTTGTGCCTGACCCTCTTTTTTGCTGGTATCGTCGGTGTAGCGACTTTCAATTTTGCTTAAATCAACGCCGGTATTGGAGGGGATGCGACGATGGTCCACGGGTCAGACCTCCTTAAGCCTGATGAATTTTGGTTGATTATAACTTGTCTGAGTTCGAACAGGTGCCAATGCCGAGAACTGATATTTATTCCTGACCTGCAAAAAACCCTGCTAAAGCGTTGATTGGTCCTAGGGAAACCTTATCCTCTGCCAGGTTTAGCACCGTCACCGATGCGGTATCAATACGCAGGCGATGAAAGGCGTTCAGGGGCATCCCCAGGAAATGGGCGACAGCCAGGCGGATGGGATCGCAATGGCTGACACAGATGATCTTATCTGTATCCGCACAGGTTTGGCTGATGGACTGCAGGCTGTGGACGATGCGAGTCTGCGCAGCGACGAAACTCTCTCCACTTGGAAAGCTGAAACCATCCGGGAATTCCTGGACATCTCTCCACAATCGGTTTCGTCTGAGCTGTTTGAGCGATTTTGCCTGCCATGCCCCAAAATCGATTTCAATCAAACCGGGCTCGGTGATCACTGGCAGGTTATGGATACGAGCGATGGGTTCAGCGGTCTGTTGGGTGCGCTCCAGGGGGCTGGAAAACACGGCTTTTATGGGCAAAGCGGATAGTTCTGCAGCTAATTGCCTGGCCTGGGCGTGGCCCTGCTCATTCAGATGAACTCCCGGCAGCCTGCCGGCAAGTTTTTTGCCTACCATTTCGTTCTGACCGTGCCTGACCAGGTAGATTATTGCCATGTTATTCTTCCCCTGCCTCACGGGTCAAATCAGCCAGGGCTTTGGCTTGTGCCTCTCGCCAGCGGCGCAAACGTTCGCCAGCCTGAGCTTCATACCCCTGGTCAGAGGGCTCATAAAACACCCTTCCAACCAGGTTATCGGGCAAATACTGCTGGGGCGTCCAGTGACCCTGATGTTGGTGCGGGTAATCGTAGCCCTGACCATGCCCCAATCCCCTGGCGTCCCGGCTGGGGTCCATCAGGTGGACGGGTACCGATCCGGCGCCGTGCTCTTCAATCTCCTTGAGTGCACTGAAATAAGCCAGCGCAGAATTGGATTTTGGGGCGGTTGCCAGGTAAAGTGTGGCTTCTGTGATCGGAAAAATGCCTTCAGGTAAGCCGATGTACTCATAGGCTTGGGCTGCAGCGTTAGCCACCACCAGACCCATCGGGTCGGCAAGGCCAATGTCCTCCCCGGCCAGGATGATCAATCGCCGCAGGATGAAGCGAGGGTCTTCCCCAGCATAGAGCATTTTGGCCAGCCAGTACAGGGCGGCGTCGGGGTCTGACCCGCGGATGGACTTGATAAATGCTGAAATTGTATCGTAATGGGCGTCATCTCCCTTGTCATACAGTACGGCACGCTTCTGGATCGATTCCTGGGCGACGTCCAGGGTGATGGTAATGAGGTTGTTCTCGTCGGGCGGGGTGGTTTCTACAGCCAGCTCGAGGGCATTTAAAGCATTGCGTGCATCTCCTCCAGACATGCGGATCAGATGCTCGAGGGCGCCGGCTGAAAAGTCAACCCGGCGTTTTCCATACCCACGCTCCGGGTCTTTGAGGGCTCGCAATAATATCTGTTCGATGTCCTCTTCACCCAGGGATTTGATCTCAAAAACCCGCGAACGGGAAACCAGGGCTTTGATCACATCAAAATACGGGTTCTGGGTGGTGGCGCCGATCAGGGTCACCAGGCCGGTTTCCACGTGGGGCAGCAGCGCGTCTTGCTGTGATTTATTCCAGCGGTGGACCTCATCCACAAACAGGATGGTGCGCTGCTGGTAGAGTTTGCGCCGTTCGACTGCCCCGGCGATCACCTGGCGTAAGTCTGCCACGCCAGCCAGGACTGCTGAAAGGCTATCGAAATGCGCTCGGGTGATGTTGGAAATGACCCGCGCTAACGTGGTTTTGCCGGTACCGGGCGGACCGTAGAGAATGATGGACGAAAATAAGCGATCTGCCTGGATTGCTCGGCGCAATAAGCGACCTTCACCGATGATATGGTCCTGACCCAGGATTTCGTCCAGCGTCTGAGGTCGCATGCGGTCTGCCAGGGGAGCTTCGTGCGACAAACGTGTTTGCATGGCATGATCAAATAAGTCCATGGGCTGATTCTACCTTGCAAGGTTTAAAGATGGAACATTTGTGCACAAAATTAATCAATAGCCCTGAACCTGATCCACAAGATTGTAAAGGGGCAAATCTTCCAGGTAGCGCTTCAAGTTTTCAACAAACAAATCCAGGGTTTCCTGGGGTAAGTGATGGCTGAGGCCGGAGACATGCGGCGAAATGATCACATTTTCCAGGTCCCACAGGGGGCTTTCTGCGGGTAAAGGTTCCTGTTCAAACACATCCAGGGCAGCCCCGGCAATCTGCTTTGATTTAATGGCGTGGATCAGGGCAGGTTCATCGATCAATCCGCCCCGCCCCACGTTGATCAGGTATGCGGATGGTTTCATGACTTCAAAAGCGTGTGCATTCAGGATGTGCCGGGTTTTTTGCGTAAGGGGCAGCGCTACGACTACAAAATCGCACTCTGACAAAAAGCTGTGCATGGCTTCGATAGGATAGAGGCGGTCGAAGAATTCGCCTTCCGGATCTCCCATACCCGGCTTGATATACCCATGATCCTCGGGGTGCAAGACGTCTTTTTTCACTGCTAAAATTGTTCCACCAAAGGGCTTTAACAAGCGTGCTACCTGGCGCCCGATACTGCCGTAACCCAGGAGGCCAACTGTGGTATAGCGCAGTTCAATGGGCAATAAATGATCCCATTTTCCTTTTCTGGGTGGCCACTGATGCTGCCGCTGGAATTGCAACAATTGGGGGAGTTTTTGACCCAGAGCCAGGATTGCCATCAGGACGTATTCAGCGATCTGGCTGGTGATAGCCCCGCTCATCGTGGTGGTGCGTATCCCCCGGTTTTGGAAGATCGGGTGGTCAAGCTTCGAATCAACACCGGCGCTGTTGAATTGCACCCATTTCAGGTTAGGAGCCATGCCCAGGTTGGGCAGGACACCGCGGGTATACAGGATGTCGACATCTGCCCAGGTTGATGGCGGAATATCTTCTGGTTTCTCTGCCGCGGTAACGGTCAACTTGATCCGCGGTGATACGGCTGTGATGCGTTGTTCACCGCCTTCGGGTAACGTCAGGGCGGCAAGAACATGGATGGCTTCCATAATGTTTTCCTTCCGGTTTGCTTTTTTTAAATTCTACCCCGGCACAACCGGTCAGATATAGATGCGGTTCGGATCGAGCTTTTCCCTCAGGATGCTCAATTCTTCTTCAGTTGGCGGCGCTGTCACCTGGCAATCCGGGGCTTGTTTTAACGACCAGCCCGTATTCTCGTACACCTGGTCAAAACTCACACCCGGGTGCAAGGCAGCCAGGACCAGCTCGCCGTTATCATCGGGCGAGAGGATGCCCAGATCGGTGACCACAGCCTGGGGACCGCCGCCGCGCACGCCGGTTTTTGCTCGGGCGTCGCCGCCTGAAAGAAACCCGGCCGAAGTGTGAAAATCCACCCTGGCAGGAAAACGTCGCTTTTGATGTGGCGTGATGATATAACAGCGATTGGCCCAGGCAGCGATCTCCATTGAACCGCCCGACCCTGGAAGACGAACTTTAGGATGTTCGTATTCACCGATGACCGTTGCGTTGATATTCCCGAACTGGTCAATCTGGGCGCCGCCCAGGAAGCCGACATCCACATTGCCGCGCTGCAGGTAAAGCGAGAAGATGTCATACATGCTGCAGACCGCGGTTGCGCCGGTCACCAGCGTCGGGTCGCCAATCGAAAGGGGCAGGCGCGCCGGTTGGGCGCCGATCACCCCTGCTTCGTAGATCATCTGCAAGTTGGGTGCATGGGTGCGCATCGCCAGGTTGCAGGCCAGGTTGGGGATCCCAACGCCGACGAAAACCACGTCGTGATCTTTTAACAGCCTGGCGGCATTCACCACCATCAATTCCTGTGGGTTATATCCTGATTGATCCATGATTTCTTCCTCGTGGTTAATATGCGCCGTAGTTCACAGGTTGAGAGAAGCGATCGCCAGGGTTCAGCCTGTGGTGAACATCCAAGCCCAGTTTATCCCAGTACGCCGCCCGGTCGGGCAGGTCAAACACCCATTCATCCAGGTAATCCTGGGCACCCTGCTGGGTTTTGCTAACCTTATCCCAGTCCAGGTAAAATTCGTTATCCCGATCGTAATAACCCTGGGTGTAGGAGGGATGGGCACAGTAAGGGACGTGACAGATGGCGTCGACCACCATCCCGGGGATGATCGTGCGGTTGGGATCGGAGCGGATGACCGCTTGATCGACCACTTCTTCCACCGTCAGGATCACCCGCTGGCTGGCGAATGCAGCCAATTGCTGTTCACCCAAAATACCCCAGATCTGGGCATTGCCCTGCTGATCCGCGCGCTGGGCGTGGACGATGGCTACATCCGGCTTTAACGGGGGCACCACCATCACCGCTGCCCCGCTGTATGGGTCGACGATTTGCTGGTAATTGGGGTTATTCGCTGCTAGGTCGGCTGCGCCGGTGGGGTTCATAGGCATGAAAGGTAAGCCACTGGCGCCCGCCTGTAACCGACTGATCATGCCGAAATGTGAGTATTCCTCCCACTCCAGCTCGCCGGATTCGAGGGCAGCCCGAATGCGGTGCAGGGAGCCCACCCCCGGGTTGCCGATATAAGAGAAGATTAATTTCCGGGCACACCCGGCAGCCACCATTTGGTCGTAGATCAAATCGGGAGTAGCTCGCGCCAGGGTGAGGTCCTTCAAGCCCTGGCGGATGATCTCATGCCCGGCGGCAAAGGGGATCAGGTGGGTGAAACCACTGGCATACACCAGGTCCCCTGGATGTACATGGTCCCTGATGGCGTCATGCAACGACATTAACTTACTCATAAAATCTGTTCTCCCGAAGATGATCCGATTAATCTTCTTAACGCGACTTGTTTCTTATGAGCAAAGAAAACCTGGCTCCGAGCAGGGCGCGCGCGTAAGCGTTTCCACCGCAGAAACCCTGAAAATGTTCCCATTGCCCTGCCGATCAATAATTCTCGTGTGGGTTGATCGGATTACGCCACCGCAAAACTCATTATCGGGGCAAGAAATCCAGCAATCATCATCAGGAGCCAGGCCGCGTAAGTCGAAAACGGATCATCTTATGCTATTAAAAAGCCGGATGGCAGATGGACGCGCCATCCGGTTGATCGGTATTGTTCAGGTTAACTCAGAAGCGGCGTACCTGGTTGCGGATTTGTTCCTGCATATACAGCGGCAGGTAGTATAAGCCGCCTGAGTTTTTGCCGGTGGAGCCGGAACCCTTTCTGCCGCCAAAGGGCTGGTAGCCCGGCCATGCGCCGGTTGTAGCGCCCTGTGGACGGTTGGCATATACCACGCCGGCTTCAATGTGATCATAGAACCAGCCCACTTCGTCTTCAGTCCCATAAAATCCAGCGGTTAAACCGTACTTGGTGCTGTTAGCCAGATTCATCGCCTCTGAAAGGTCTCGTGCTGCGTGCACCATGACGATCGGCAAGAACATCTCATGCTTCCACAGCCGGTGCTCCAGGGGAACCTCGACAGCGATGGTCGGCTGGCAGAAATAACCTCTGGCGTATTCGCCTTCGGTGATCACCTCTCCGCCGGTTAGTATTTTTCCGGCTGCCTTAAGTTCAGCGGTGAAGGATTGATAGTCTTCGTAGGCTGCACGGTTGATGACAGGACCCATATAAGTATCGCGCTCCGCAGGATCGCCGACTTTTAATGTTCGAGCCAGCTCAACCATACGGGCAACAAGCGCGTCATGCACCTCCGCCTCGACAAACACCCGTGAACAGGCGGAACATTTCTGTCCCTGCAATCCAAAAGCCGAGCGGACAATACCAATGGCCGCGTCATCCAGGTTGGCATGCTTTGAGACGATCGCCGGATTCTTGCCACCCAGCTCCAGGATGACAGGACGCACATAATCGCCCTGCGCAAAGCTGTGGAAAATACCCATACCGACATCATAGGAACCGGTGAAGGTAATTCCGCCGATATCCTTGCTTTCCACGATGGTTTTGCCAACGGTTGAACCGGGTCCGGTCACAAAGTTGACTACACCGTCAGGGATGCCAGCCTGGCGTAAACAATCCACAAGGATGGATGGCGACCAGACCGTGTTCGAGGCCGGCTTGATCACCACGGTGTTGCCCGCCACCAGGGCAGCCCCGACGGGACCGCCGGTAAGGGCGGGTGGGTAGTTAAAGGGGCTGATCACAGCCCATACGCCATAGGGTTTGAGCACCGAGGTATTGGAGGAATCAAAACCGACCAGGGGGTCTTTTCCCATCCTTGCCCGGTAGCCGCGGTTGGCTTCCATTTGATCACAGGCATAGCGAATCAGTTCGGCTGTTTCAGCCACGTCGCCCAGGGATTCCATGCGGTTTTTGCCGACTTCCAGGGTGACCGCTACGCCGATCTCAAACAGGCGCTGGTCAATCAAATCTGCGGTCTTGCGGAGCAGGTACACCCGCTCATCCCAATACATTTGGCTCCAGCCAGGGAAGGCCTTTCGGGCAGCGGCGATGGCGTCCTCTGCGTCCTGTATGCTGCCTCTCTGGTAGGTGATGAGGTGCAAATCGGTGTTGATGGGAGAAACTTGTTTGTTTTTCTCAGTTGAGAAGCGTTCTTCACCGGCGATAAACATTGGAATTTCCTGCCCCAGCTTTTGTTTTTGCGCTTCCATCGCTTCTGCAAAGTGAGTATGCAATTCTTCCGGAGGATTGAACATGGTGGAGTACGTGAGTTTAAAGCTTGATTTATCGGTCATAAGGAAACACACCTCCTGATCATCGTGTGAAATATTGAAGTTTACCAACAGTAAGATTTTATCACAGATCAGGAGGTAGGTGATAGCTGAGAGCAGGTCGTGGGTCGTAGGGTCGTTGTTTCTCCGGGCACGATTTAGGAGGAATCACCATTCACGAATTCCTGGCTTCCACTTTCTCCCGCTCAAAGCGCAGGGCACGCAGACCGTTCAGGGTCACCAGCAGCGAGACGCCCATATCAGCTAAAACCGCCAGCCACAGGGGTGTAAAGCCGAAGAGCGCCAATACCGCCACCAGCAGTTTGCTGCCCAGGCTAAAGCTGATGTTTTGTCGGATCAACCGGTTGGCAAAAGCCGACAACCGGATGGAAAAGGGCAGTTTGTGGAGATCATCCGCCATCAACACCACATCAGCAGTTTCCATGGCTTGAGCGCTGCCGCTGCCCCCCATCGCGATCCCCAGATTTGCGGCTGCAAGTGCGGGTGCGTCGTTGATCCCATCGCCCACCATGGCAATCGGTCCGTAATCCTGACGCAGTATTTCAACGATCTGTTGTTTATCGCCGGGCAATAAGCTGGCGCGAACCTCGTCGATGCCGATATCGCCGCCCACCTTGTTGGCGACGACGCGATTGTCACCGGTCAGCAAGATGGTTTTCTTCCCCATGTCTTTGAGCTCTGAAATCACAGCGGCTGATTCCTTGCGCAGGGTATCAGCAACAGCGATGAAGCCGCGCACCTGCTGCCCGTCGCATAAAAGCATGGCGGTTTTCCCCTCGGCTTCCGCCTGCTCAACCCAGGCGTCCACCTGGGGCGGGACATTGTGCTCTTCTGCAAATAAGCGTCGGCTGCCAATCGTCATCAGATGACCATTAATCACACCTTCCAGACCCATTCCACCGCGCGCCACCAGGTTCTCTGCTGCTGGGTAACATTCCGTCAGCCCGCGGTGTTCAGCTTCCCTGGTGATCGCCTGGGCTAATGGGTGGGTGCTGTGGCGCTCCAGGGCATACGCCAGGGCGATCATATTATTGCAGGGTTCGCAATCCGCCTCACCCTGGCAATCCAGGTCTCTGCTGTCCACCACCTGCGGTTCGCCGCGGGTAAGGGTGCCGGTCTTATCAAAGGCGAAGGTGCGCAGTTTGGATAAAGCCTCCAGGAAGACACTGCCTTTGAACAAAACCCCTGCTCGGGCTGCGCGGGTCAGGCCGGCAACCATGGTGACCGGGGTGGAGATCACCAGCGCACAGGGACAACTGATGATCAGTAAAGCCAGGGCGCGGTACAGCCAGCCGCGGCTGCCGTCAGCCGGGTTCAAAAAAGGAGCACCCAGAAACAGGGGCGGGATCATTGCCACCAGCAGAGCCAGTAGAACCATCGCGGGGGTGTAATAATGGGCAAAGCGGTCGATGAATTTCTGACTTTGAGACTGGTGCGACTGCGCCTGTGTGACCAGTTCGATGATGCGGTGCAATGAACTGTCGCCAACCAGTCGGGTGACCTGGATAACCAATTTTCCCGACCCGTTGACCGTGCCGCCGAAGACCTCATCGCCCGGTGCTTTCCAGACCGGGATGCTCTCGCCGGTAATAGCCGCCTGATCAACATCGCTGTTGCCTTCCAACACGGCGCCGTCAATCGGGATGCGCTCTCCCGGGCTGACCAGGATCGTGTCGCCCGGAGACAATCTCTCCACTGGAACGAGCAGCTCCTTGCCATCTGCCAGTTTGAGTGCGTGGGTGGGGGTTAATTCCTTCAGTTGGGCAATGGCGCCGCGGGCGCGTTCGTTGGTAAAACCCTCCAGCGCTTCAGCGATACTGAACAACAGGATCATACTGGCTGCCTCGGCGTATTCGCCGATGGCCACCGCGCCGATGCCGGCGACGGTCATCAAGAAATTGATATTAAAACTACGGTTGACCCATAAATTCACCAGTCCGCTGCGGGCGATCGGCCATCCAGCCAGAATCAAAGCTCCAATCTGCAGCGCGATCGCCGTCCAACGGGGCGCTCCCAGCCAGTTGAGCGCGAGGGATAACAGAATGATTGCGCCAGCGATTAAGGCGAGTTTCGCTTCGATTTGCTGGAGCATGTAACGCCAGAAGCCCCCCAGGGCATTCGCTTCCGCCGCAGGTGGAAGGCTGGCAGACTTGCCGTCATCCACGCCGTAGCCCAATTGGGTGACCAGCTTTCGCAACTGACCTTCATCCACAGCGCCGCGTACCGTCAACGAGCCATCAAAAAAATGCAATTCGACTGCTTCCACTCCGGGCGCAGCAGCCACTGAGGCTTCCAACCCCCGGGCGCAATCTATACAATCTAAACCGGTAATTTTTAATTTTGTTTCTGTCATATTGCTCTTTTGCCTCAATCATGCAGGACATGTTCAAAGGTGCGCAGAAGGATGCCACGGACATGGTCGTCAGACAGGTCGTAGTACACTTCACGCCCCTCTTTGCGATAACGTACAATGTTAAGACTGCGCAATAACCGCAGCTGGTGAGACACCGCGCTTTGTGAAACATCCAAATGCTCGGCGATATCCCCTACACAACGCTCTTCAGCAAATAACAAAGCCAGGATTTTCAGCCGGGTGGGATCTGCCAGGGCTTTAAAGCTTTCTGCCATGGCGTGGAGCGCAGTTTCTGAGAGCGCTTCGTAATTAATTTCAACCGGTGTATTTGTCGTAGCTTGCATCATCATCTCCATAAATATATGAGCACATATTCATGTATTATTTTAATGCATTTTGGGATTTTGTCAAGTTGTTTGACAGAGAGTGCGATGCGAAGGTCCGCCTCTACAAATGACGTTGAATTAAGAACCAACCGATTTTCAACACGCGCTTGACAAATTCAGGTGTATAATTATGGCAGATTTCATGCTGTGTCCAACGGTTAGCCTTAAAACACAGCGTGATGATAGCAAGAAGATCAGTTAGTGCGTTAGCTATTTACAATGACAGAAAATAACGAAACAAGCACGTTAGACAGTGATAGTTCCAGCGGCGATAGACGCCGGGGAGCCAATACGGGTTGCCAGATGCAAACAATTTAGGCTGAGCTCACCTCTTGAATGCAGCAGGAGCCTGATTTGCATCAGGCTCTTGTTATAGCCCGATCACTGGATAGAAAATTCAAAAAAAAGAGGTGCGCGATGATTTACGTCAGCAAATTGATTAACCAGTATATTTGGGATGGCTATGGGGGTGCTATTGGCCGATTGGAAGACATTCTTGTTAATGGAACTGATAAAAACCTCCCGCCGATTGTGGCGCTGGTTGTGAAGAAAAACCATCTTGGAATTGAGATGATTCCCGCCAACCAAATTGCCAGTTTGTGGCCCAGCATGACGCTTAAAGTCGGCGCAGAACACATCAAACCCTATCAGCCGAGTGGGCATGAATTACCGTTATTGGACCGGGTGCTGGATCAACAAATCGTTGATACCGAGGGAAAACGGCTGGTGCGGGTCAACGACCTGCAGCTTGCCAGGGCTGGTGATCTGTTTGTCCTCACCGGCGTGGATGTGAGCAGTATCGGTCTTTTGCGCCGCCTGGGGTTGGAAAAACTTGGGCGACATATTGGGAATGCCCTCAAGCGCCCGGTGAGAACAACTGTTATCCCTTGGGAGTTTGTCGCTTCGATTGACCACGATGATCCTTTGCGCTTGAGCGTCTCGCAAAACAAGCTGGTGAAGCTGCCAGCCGCCGATATCGCCGCCATCGTAGATGAGCTTGACCATCACACCATCACTGCCCTGCTGGAAGGCTTTGATAACCCATCCCTGGCGGATACCCTTGAAGAATCCTCGCCTGAACTGCAGATGACCATCCTGGCTAACATGCCTCCGGAGCGGGCGGCTGACATCCTTGAGGAAATGGACCCGGATGAAGCCGCTGACCTGCTGGCGGATCTGCCCGAACAGACCAGTGAAGCTCTGCTGGAGCTGATGGAACAGGACGATGCCCAGGAGGTGCGCACATTGCTGACCTACCCGGAGGATACTGCCGGCGGAATCATGACCACTGAATTTGCCTATGTGCCCGTAGACCTGACCGTAGGCGCTGCTCTCAATTACCTGCGTTCTTCTGAAGATGCCCGTGATGATGAAGGTATGCATTATGTGCACATTCTTGATCACAATAAACGTTTACAGGGCGTGGTTACCCTGCGCGACCTGGTGATGGCTGAGCCTGACAGCGAGCTGCAGCAATGGGTGATCGCTGAGAGAATCACCGTCGAACCCCTGACACCGCAGAAAGATGTGGCTTACCTGATCGCCAAGTACGATCTGGCTTCCATCCCGGTGATCGATCCAAACACCAACGTCATGCTGGGCATTGTCACCGTTGATGATGCCATCGATATCGTCCTGCCGACGGCATGGAAGAAACGTCTACCCCGTTTGTTCTAAGATAGAAAATTGGAGCGCCCCTATGCTGAAGAAATTTAAAGCGCCCTTATGGCTAAGAAAGCTCGGCATCTTTTTGGCTGTCCTCGGACCGGGCTTGATCACCTCCAGTGCTGATAACGATGCGCCGGGCATTGCCACCTATTCCATGGCTGGTTCGATCTATGGCTATAAATTCCTGTTTGTGATTCTGGTTGTGACTATCGGCGAGGTCGTCATCCAGGAAATTGCTGCCCGGATGGGTGTGGTCACCGGCAAAGGCACGGCAGATCTGATCCGGGAACGATTTGGAGTCAAGATCACAACCTTTTCCATGTTTTCACTGCTGCTGGCTAATCTGGGTACCACTGTTGCGCAAATCGCTGGGGTGGCTGCCTCTGCGGAGCTGTTTGGCATCAGCCGCTATATTGCCGCGCCCCTTGCTGCCATATTGGTGAGCCTGGCTGTGCTGCGCGGTTCTTATAAACACATCGAGAAAATTCTTATAGCCCTGTCGCTGACCGCTCTCAGTTACATCATCACCGTGTTCCTGGTTAAACCGCCCTGGGGAGAGGTGCTGCGCGCCACGTTCATACCCCAATTTACGCTGGAATCGACCTTCATCCTGGCGGTACTGGCTACCATCGGGACGACCATCACCCCCTGGGGCATCTTTTTTATGCAATCCTCTGTAGCAGATAAGGGGCTGGCGATCAAAGATTATCCTTATACGAAAATTGATGCCACCTTCGGCGCGGCCTGGGGTAACGTGGTCTCGGCTTTCATCGTGATTTCAACGGCTGTCACCCTGTATGTAGCCGGCATTCATGTGGATACCGCAGAACAGGCTGCTCTGGCGTTGGCGCCCCTGGCGGGAAATGCAGCCCGGATTTTGTTTTCAGCCGGTTTGTTGGGCGCGTCCCTGCTGGCGCTTTCGGTGCTGCCCCTTTCAACCACTTATGCCTTTTGTGAAGCCTTCGGGTTTGAGCGCGGCCTTAACCGTCCCATCAAAGAGGCGCCTACATTTTATGGCATTTACTTGGGCATCACCGGTCTCAGCGTATTGATTGTCCTCATCCCGGGCATCCCCCTGTTCCCGATTATGTGGCTTTCGCAAACGCTGAACGCATTTATTCTGCCGGTGCTGCTGTACCTGGTGATTAAACTCTCCAGCAACGAGCGGATCATGGGGCAGTGGAAGAACACCCGCCTGCAGAATATCCTGGCTACCGGGTTAATGGTATTTATCAGCCTGGTGACGGTGGCGTTGGTTGTCGCTTCTTTTTGGAATCCGGCATCCTGAGCGGGGCGTCGTCTCAGATCAGGGTGTCTTCTCCGTTCGTGGGGGCTTGAACCTGATCATAATGTAACCGCAAATCCAGGCGGTACTCAACCCATGCCAGAATGATCCCCAGAGCGATTAGCGCGGCGGGGAGTAATAATAGCATCACAACGATCATCCGCCTGGTGAAGATCAGCAGCACCAGTACGGCAATCAGGGTGAGCAGCCCGCTCGCAAGAACAACACGGTATACGACACCAAGTAATCGGGCTTTTTTCACCTGGCGCTCTCTTTGCAGGATGGTCTCTCCTTGTGTACGTTGATTGTCTTCTGTCATATCAACTCAACTTTCCGAATTCCATCGGGCCAATTCGACGGCACTCTTTTTTAAACTCGTGCCGAATGATCCAAAAAAAATCATCATTCAACCGTCGATCCCTTCCTCTCAAACTCCCAACGCATCGATCAACGACCAGCGGCAAACGAACATCGATTGGCTAACCCGGTATGTGCATCAGTGCAAAGGTCCACATATCTGAAAATTCTTCGATCAACTTGGCAGTGGGCTTGCCGGCGCCGTGACCGGCGCGAGTTTCAATGCGGATCAGTATCGGAGCCTCGCCAGCCTGAGCGTTTTGCAGGGCGGCGGCAAATTTAAAGCTATGCCCGGGAAACACCCGATCGTCGTGATCGCCGGTCAGCACCATGGTAGGTGGGTAGATCGCGCCGTTTTTGATATTGTGATAGGGCGAATAAGCCAGCAGGGTGGAAAATTCATCCGGATCATCCGGAGATCCGTAGTCCGAGGTCCAGGCCCAGCCAATGGTGAACTTATGGAAGCGCAGCATATCCAGAACCCCCACATTGGGCAGGCACACGCCAAACAGGTCTGGGCGTTGGGTCAGACACGCGCCGACCAGCAGCCCGCCGTTGCTGCGCCCGCCAATCACCAGGTACGGTGACATGGTGTAGCCCTCATGGATCAGATATTCTCCTGCGGCAATGAAATCATCAAAGACGTTCTGTTTGTTGGCTTTCATGCCGCCTTCATGCCATTCGCGGCCATATTCACCGCCGCCACGCAGATGCGCCTGGGCATAGATGCCGCCCATTTCCATCCACACCAGGTTGGGCACACTGAAACTGACCGGCAATGGGATGTTGAAGCCGCCATATCCGTACAAATAGGTGGGCACTTCACCATCGATTTGCAGGTCTGCCCGGTGGGTGATGAACAGGGGCACCTGTGTGCCGTCTTTGCTGGTAAAGAAAACCTGTTTACTCACGTAATCTTTTGGATCAAAGGCCAGGTCGGGAGACCGGAAGACGGTCTCCTTACGGTTGAGAACATCCAGGTGGAAGACGGTACCGGGTGTGGTAAAACTGGAAAACTTGTAAAAGGTCTCCGGGTCATCACCCCGACCGCTGAACCCCATCACAGTGCCAATACCCGGCAACGTCAGTTCACCATCCGGCGTGCCATCCTGTGTGTAATAACGCACCTGGTGCGCTGCATGATGAAGATAGGTGCACACAAAAAACCCGCCGACAAAATCCGCATATTCAAGTTTATCTTTATCCTCCGGGATGACCTCATTCCATTTGCTCGGGTGCGGGTGGTCAATGTCGATGGCAATCACGCGGTTGAGGGGAGCATCCCGGTCGGTTTTGAAAAAGAAACGAGTTTCGTCGTTCCACACCAGCTCGTAGGCGGCATCGAAATCCGTCAACAAACCCGTGACCTCACCCTGGGGGTCTTCCAGGTCAAGGTAAAATACCCCGTTCTCTTTTGCTGTGCCCTGTGAGACGTAAATCACCAGGTAACGCCCGTCCTCGGTGACCTGGCCATAAAAGCCCCATTTTGGATGATCCGGGCGGGCGTAAATCAGCCGGTCTTCGGATTGAGGTGTGCCCAGGCGGTGGTAGTAAAGTTTGTGATCGTAATTGGCCGATTTGAGCGCATCGCCTTGCGGGGCATCGTAACGGCTGTAGAAGAACCCGGTGCTGCTCTTATCCCAACTGGCGCCGGAGAATTTAACCCATTCGATTCTGTCTTCCAGGTCCTGCCCGTCATCCACGCGGCGGACATGCCAGGTTTGCCAGTCCGAACCGGCATCCGAAAGGCCGTAAGCCAGCAGGCGCCCATCGCGGCTGATGGCTGCTCCGCTCAGGGCGACCGTTCCATCCTCAGAGAGGGTGTTCGGGTCAATTAATTCCTGTGGTTCGGCGTCCAGGTCTTCCATCCAGTAAAAAATGTCCTGGTTGAGCAAACCGGTGTTATAGGTAAAAAAATAGCGACCGCCGCGCTTGAATGGCGGAGAATACCTCTCGTAATCCCATAATTCATGCATGCGCGCCTGGATTTTTTCCTTCAGCGGTGATCTTTCCAGGTAGGCGTTGGTTAAGCTGTTTTGATTCTGGATCCAGGCTCGAATTTCATCGGATTCGAGGTCCTCCATCCAGCGATAGGGGTCCGGGACGCGGTGTCCATGAATTTCTTCGACCAGGTCTTGCGTGCGTGTTTGAGGGTAGGGGATCGGCATGATGGCTCCTTGTGTGGGGTTCAGGCTGGGTAATTGTCAATGTGGTTGAACAGAGCGGCGGTTAATTTGGCATCGTCGATGGCGCGATGCGAGTTGGGCAATGGGATGCCGCAGGCTGCACCGGCAGCCTCGAGCTTGTGAAAGCGATAACTGTTGCCGCGCGGGCTAATCTGACCGTAAAAGGCTGCATACAGTTTCATCACGCAGAAAAACTGCCTGTCATCCAGAGGCCACACCAACCCGTGACGGCTGTGGACCTGTTTTAACAACCGTAGATCAAAATCGGCGTTGTAAGCCCCGATATAGCGCCCCGCCAGTAAGGGTTGCAACTCGTCCCAGGCTTCTTCCCATTCGGGCGACTCAGCAACCATTTCCTCCCTGATCCCGTGGATGGCGATGGCATCTTCAGGGATCGGTATGGAGGGTTTGATCAGGGTTTCATACAGGGTTGCACCGTGTAAATCCACCACGCCCACCTCGATAACGACATCCTGGGGAGAAAAACCGGTCGTTTCGGTATCGATGAAGATGGGTTCATAAGCCAGGATTTGCCGGGCGCGTTGGATGACTTTTGGATTGGCAAGAGGGTACATAAGCGTGCCTTTAACGGTGTAATTGGTGTTGAAAGTTTACCACCTTACAGGCAAGCCTTCAAAGGTCAGGCATGGGTTTAAAGATTTAACGATCCGAGACACGCAAGGCACAAAGATGAAAAGAGTTTCTTTGTTTTCTGAGCGCTCTTTGTGCTGCTTAACAAAAACCAGAATTCGGGGGGGAGATGCACTCTGCATACCAATTTTTTCACTGCGATCCAGAGGCAGTTCTTGGGTATAATTCCGATGTTGTTGAAGCCACTTTGACGATTGGTAAATATGTCTGAAAAAACCCCGACCGGCCGCCAGATTCGCCTGACCTCGCTTTCTTCCTGCGCAGGTTGAGCGTCTAAACTGAGCGCGGAAGCGCTGGCGCAGGTTCTGCAGCCGTTCTCAAACATCTTCAACCCCGGGCATTATCCCAATTTGCTGATCGGGCTCGAATCGCCCGATGATGCCGCTGTGTGGCGCCTGGACGATGGGCGGGTGCTGGTGATCTCAACGGATTTCTTCACACCCGTAGTGGACGATCCCTATGATTACGGCGCCATCGCGGCTGCCAACAGCCTCTCTGATGTGTATGCCATGGGCGCCATGCCTTTTTTGGCGCTGACCGTCGCTGCGCTGCCGCCCGATTTGGATGTGAGCATCTCTCGCGAGATCATACGCGGCCTGGCAGAGAAATCTGCTGAAGCAGGTGTGGTCATCGCCGGCGGACACACGATCAACGATAAAGAACCCAAGATCGGACTGGTCGCGTTAGGTTTCGCCAGTGAGGATGCCATCCTGCGAAAAGACGCCCTGCAAGTCGGCGACCAGTTGGTGCTGACCAAGCCCATCGGCTTTGGCGTGACCACCACTGCTCTCAAACAGGAACAGGCTGCACCAGAGGATATCGCCGAGGTGGTGGGCTGGATGACGCGCCTCAACCGGGACGCGGCCCTTTTGGCACTCCAATTCAAACTGCGTGCGGCTACAGACATCACCGGTTTCAGCTTCTTGGGTCACGCCTGGGAGATGGCGGAAGCAGCCCAGGTTGGATTGAAGATCCGTTACAGTGCCGTGCCCTTTGTCTCCTGTGCCAGAGAGCATGCCCTGGCCTGGCGTTTCCCTGGTGGCGCTTTTGACAACCAGCACTATTACCAGCAGCATGTGTCTTTTGACCCCCAAATCACCGACGCGGAACGGGTCTTGCTGTTTGACCCTCAAACCAGCGGCGGTTTGTTGATGGGCGTCCCCCGGGCGGACGTGGACGCCTTTATGGCGGCAGCCAAAACCAGCAAACAGCCTGCCTGGCTGATCGGTGAGGTCGTCCCGGGTGATCAAATTGTAGTTGTTCCCTGAATGGCTGATGCGCGCTTGTGCTTGTCAACAATTTGAGTAGAATCTTCCGACATATGGCGACGAAAGCAATATTTAAGGTGAAATGCCTTCCTGCTAAGGCTTATCGACGACAACTTCACAACACCTTTTGGGTGGTTGTTCTGCTGATCAGCCTGGTTTTACTTGTTTTCGGCACGCCTGAGCCTGGGCGCGCACAGGCCGGCGCTCCATACGAGGTGCTAGCAGAGATCAACGGCCTGCGCGTTGCCAACGGCCTGGAACCCCTGGTTGAAAACCAGTATTTGAACCTGGCTGCTCAGAACCATGCAGATTGGATCGCTTCTACCTTGCAGGGAGGGCATACTGGCGCAGGCGGCAGCACACCCGCAGATCGGGCGCTGGCGGTCGGCTACGGCGGTGGGGCGACGGTCAGCGTCACCGAGAACTGGGCGCGCGGCCCGGGACTGACTGCCCACGCTTGTGTTTATACGATGTGGGCTCCCTCATCAGCGCACATCAACAACATGCTCACCACCTGGCACAATGAGTTTGGTGCCGGTGTCGCCCTGGACAGCCAGGGGATGACGGTATATGTGGTCAAATTTGGACATGTGATCGGCAGTGCTCCACCACCGAGAACATCGGTGCCCAGCGGACCGACCGGCACCCCCGCGCCTCTGATCCAACCGATTGCCACTGCTCAGGCAAACCCTGACGGCTCGGTGATTCACATCGTGCAGTTCGGGCAGACCCTGTGGGGCATTGCTGAGGCTTACCAGATTAACATGGTCGCGCTATTGGAACAAAACTATCTCACCGAGGATGCAGCCATATTTCCTGGTCAGAAGCTGTTGATTGTGCCTGCTGGTAGCGGAACAGGCACGGAAAGCGTCAAAAACCTGGGGGAAGAGACCACCCCTACGCCCACAAAAGAACCGACTTCCACGCCAACCCTGACGCGCACACCCTTTCCGACCCGCACGGTAATCACCGCCACGCCGATCCCGGAGCCCAACCCGAGCGGTCAATTCTTTATAAATCTCTTCAACGGGGACACGCTGGGAATTGGCATTAGTTTGGTGGTGGTGAGTCTGCTCGGGCTTGCATTGCTATGGTTTACGTCGTCGCGGCTGAAGTAAGATGGGCAAAGCCGATAGGTGGCGGGGGATGGGAAAAAATTAGAGAGAGGAAGTAAGACCATGCAAGAATCCTTTATAGTTACTTTAATGGCCCATATTATGGAAGCGACGATGATCCCAAAAGCACAGGTTGAACGTGCTGTGGGGCCTATCCTGAGCCTGTTTTTACCACAGGTTTTGACAGCAACATTCCAGGAGGACCCTGAACTTTCGGGTGAAATCGTGATGATTTGTCCAGAATTTCCCCTAAAAAAGACACACAATCGCCAATCGACCAATATTGACTGGCTAATGTTCAATAAAAGCCGAAAAATGCTGCTATTTTTTGAATTGAAGACTTCAGATACGTCAGTTAATGACCAGCAGAATGCCATTTATAACGAGCGGGTCCGACAGATACATGCCTCTGGTGGAGAGTTCCTTGTACAGGATGTTGAAGAATTGCGTGACGCCTCCAATGAATCTGGTAAATATCAATACCTGCTTGAAAAGCGGCTTGCACCCTACCATGATCAAATGACCAACTGCCGTGAAGCCCGGTTGATATATCTGGTGCCTAAAAGCGCCCGGCAAAAAATTGAAGGTCATGCAGACCGCGTCTTGTGTTTCAGTGATCTTGCAAAAATCATCCCGGACCCTTTTGCACAAGAATGGGAGGTTGTCCATAAAGAATTATCTCGTTTGGACACAATCTCGCGACGATCGCGCAATTTACTTTACCAGCCAGTGGAACCTCCCCAATCCAGCGAAGACCTTTCTGATGGCACCAATTTTAAAGGCAAGCTCCCTTTCCAAGAAATAATCAATCTCAGTAAAACACTTGGTGATTCAATTGTGATAGGCTTTTCTGGAGGACGTGAAGCGCTTGAAAACAGCCCACTGGCTTACCTGGAACAGCGATTATTTAAATGGGATGATGTCAAACACGGGTTGGGAAAAAAAGATAGGCGGAATTGGATACCGGGGAAGACTTTTACCTGGATCATTGAACGAAAGATTGCCCGCCAGGGGCAATCAACGCCAACAGCAGAGGTTGAGAAAATGCCCCGTTCGGTCAATTGGTCCGGGACATGTAAATTCTATGAAATGGTCCGGCTTTGTAAAGAACATGGCAACGATATTCTGATCGGTTTTACCGGTGGCGATACCGCATTTACCAACACAACCTTGGAGGCGTTACGTGAACGGAGCCATTACAAATGGGATTGGGCAAACCGTCCGGTAAAACGAACCAAGGCAGACTGGTTGCCAGGAGAAACAGTGTTGAATTTATTGAATCAATTTCACCAATTTGACAGGCCATTGTAACACACCACTATTCTGAATTTAGATATGGCCATGTTATCCAGAGCACAGGCAGGGCCTGATTCCAAATAGGGTGAATTTTTTCACCCTGGCAACCTGCAAAACCGAATGAATGATCAGAGCATTAACTTTGGTTAATAATTTTGTAGATCGATCATCTTAAGCTAATGGGCATAAATGAACGCGTTCGGTGGGCGGTGAAGTTCCGCATACCATTATGACCTGAAGGCTTCCGGCAGCGGATTTTCGGCAGCCAGCGCTGCTTTGCGGGCATGTGAAAATTTTTTGATCTGTGCTTCACGTTTGAGCGCAGCAATATGATTCTCCACCTCTTCAACATACACCAGCTCAACCGGGCCATGCATGCGAGTGTAGCGCGCACCCCGTCCGGCATTGTGTTCGACAATCCGGCGCAGGGGATCCGTGGTCCAGCCCGTGTAATAAGCATGATTGGCGCAGCGCACCATATAGCAGTAAAAACGATTTTGAGGGGGTCGTTCTTCAGGCACGCGGCTCACCAGTTGATCAAAAAGCGTGTCAAACCCATCAAAGGTTTGCGAATGACCAGGTAGATCAGGTCGAGGCCGAATATGGGTAGCACGAAGATGATCGCCAGCAGGATCAACGGGCTGTAAGGACGGATGCGATCGTAAAACGTCGCCCAGTGTTTGGGCAGGAAGTAGGTAATCACCTTTTCGCCGTCGAGGGGTGCCAGGGGGATCAGGTTGAACAGGAACAGCGCCAGGTTGATGTACAGGAATTCCAGCAAGAACGCGCCCGCGCCGGGTAGGATCGGTCCGCTGCTCATCGTCAACGGCGCCCAACGCAATGGGATGGCTGCGATCAACGCCAGCAAAAGGTTAGAGACCGGTCCGGCAATCGAGACCAGCATCACCCCCGCACTGGTTTTGCGCCGCAGCTCATAGGGATTGATCGGCACGGGCTTAGCCCAGCCAAAGCCGGCAAACAACAGGGTAATCGTGCCCATCATGTCCAGGTGCGCCAGGGGATTGAGGGTCAGCCTGCCATGAAGGCGGGGGGTGCTATCGCCCAGGGCGTCTGCTGTGGCGGCGTGAGCAAATTCGTGGACCGTGAACGCGATCAGCAGGGTGATGATGCGGGAGATCAGGACCGGAACGGAAAGATTGAATAGCATGGCATAATCTCTTTTATTTTAGCAACCCGGTCATTATACCCTCTGGCATGAGAGGGATGCTGGCTTGGGCGCGCAAGGGGATAAAAAGTATAATTAACAACCTGCTGAAACGCTCTCCGGTAGCAGCAACGCCGGTCGGCGCCCTGGGCTGTGTCCCTGATCATTGAACCCTGGAGGACTCTCGATGAAAAACAAAAACATCCGTTCCGTTCCCGTTGATCCCGATGAGGTTACCCCGCAGGCGCTCTACCTGTCACGCAGAAAATTTATAAAGGGCATGGGCTTAGCTGCCCTGGGTGCCCTTCTGGCTAGTTGTGAGCCACGCATCAGGAGCCTGATCGACAGCCCTGGCAGCCCAACGAACCCGCCTGACACACTCACCAGTTATGACGATATCACGAATTATGTCAATTTTTACGAGTATACGGTCAACAAAAACAGGGTAGCGGAGCTTGCCCAGGGTTTCGTCACCGACCCCTGGTCGCTTGAGGTCGGCGGCATGGTGGAGAACCCGCACAGTTTCAGCATGGAAGAGATGCGGGCTAACTTCATCCAGGAGGAGCGTATCTACCGCATGCGTTGCGTGGAGGGCTGGTCGATGGTCATTCCCTGGCTGGGATTCCCGCTGCATAAACTGCTGGCGGAGGTCAAACCCTTGCCAGGTGCACGCTATGTATCATTTACAACGGTTATGGACCCGGAACACATGCCGGGCCTTAATTCTGAGTTCTTTTTCTTTCCGTATTTGGAAGGACTGCGCCTGGATGAAGCTCAGCACGATCTGACCCTGCTGGCAACCGGGCTGTATGGTGAACCCCTGCCGCCCCAAAACGGCGCACCGATTCGCCTGGTGGTGCCCTGGAAATATGGTTTTAAGAGCATCAAATCCTTGGTGAGCATCACCCTGGTTGCCGATCAGCCGCCCACATTTTGGAATACCTTTGCTCCGCATGAATATGGGTTTTATGCCAACGTCAACCCGGCGGTAGACCATCCTCGCTGGTCGCAGGCAACGGAAGTGCGCATTGGGGAAAACAGCCGGCGGGATACCTTGTTGATGAACGGCTATGCCGGGGAGGTCATGCCGCTGTACAAGGGAATGGACCTGAAAGTGAATTTCTGATCTTCGCCGTCAGGAATACCTGCGCCAACCATTTTTTCACCTTTTGTCATTCCCGGCTATAATTGCTTGTGAAAATGTCAATTTATCAGCGTTTTGCACTCTTTTACCAGCGCGGCCCTTACCTGCGCTTTTCCCAGGAACTGGCGGAGTCCGTGGTGCCGGAATACCTGGATCTGATCAATTTCCACCCGGTTGATCTGCTCGATATCGCCTGTGGTGAGGGCAGCTTTGCCGTCGTGATGGCGGCAGCGGGGTATCGGGTTAGCGGGGTTGATCAATCGGCAGAGATGATCGCCCTGGCGCGAGAACGCGCCCGCTTAGCGAGCATCCAGGTGGATTTTTCAGTCGAGGACATGCGCAATCTGCAGTTCGTTGAAGAATTTGACCTGGTGACCTGTTTTTTTGACAGTTTGAACTATCTGCTGACGGTGAGAGATCTGCAGGCTGCCTTTCATGGCGTATTTGCAGCCCTCAGACCGGGCGGTTACTTCATCTTTGATATGAACACGGTTCACGGGTTGGTTGTGAATTGGATGCGCGAAAAAACCTATGTACAGAATGAAACGGATGATTTTATTGAATACCATCGGCATGAATTTGATTATGAGAATCTGATTGCCACCGTGGAAATCACCATTTTTAGCAGGTCATCCGGTGAGCTGTGGGAACGCATCCAGGAGACCCATCGCGAGCGCGGCTACCCGATAGCCGACCTGCAATTTCTTTTGACTGAAACCGGGTTTAAAATTGAAGCGATTTATGGTTCTTTGAGTAGGCGCACTGAGCTGCAGGTCGATTCTTCCCGGGTATTTTTTGTTGTTCAAAAACCAACCTGATCCCCCAGGGTCCCGGCGCTTGGCAGGACCGTCTGTTCTGCCTTGCCCCGCCTGCCTCCTGGTGTTATGATTTGATGGGTTGGAGGTGTCTTGGAAAACCTGAGCAAAAAAAAGCGGGTTCGGTACATTTTGATCCTGGTGATACTGGCGGCTCTTTCGTGTTATTGCCTGGGCGGGTTGGTTTTGTGGATCAATCAATCCGGGCCGATAATACTCACCCCGACAATCACGTCGACCCCCACCCGAACGGCGACGATTACCCTGACGCCCTATATCACCCTGACACCGTCGATCACGCCAGTCCCCACAGACACAGCGATGCCGACCAACACTGCAACCCCAACGGAGACATTCACGCCGACTCCCACCCATACACCGACTGAGACACCGACTGAGACGCCCACCGAGACGCCCACTGAGGCACCGTCCTTCATACCGACTGAAAAAGAGGATTTGGTGCCTTAGGAATCGGTCCGACATAGAAACGGAGTTTGATGATTGATTTATTAACACACCTTAAAGAAATGTTGTCTGCAGCCGGGCTTTCAGGTTTTGAAAGCCCAATCCGCAAAATTGTGCAGGAAGCCTGGGCTCCGCTCACCGACGAATTGACGGTGAGCAAAATTGGCAGCCTGCACGGTTTGAAAACTGGCAAGGGAGAGCAGCCCAGAAAACGGGTGATGATCTCGGCGCACATGGATGCTATTGGCATGATGGTGACGGGTATCCATGATGGCTTGATGCGCTTTACTGAAATCGGGGGGATTGATCATCGCATTTTGCCGGGTCAATTGGTGACCGTTCACGGGCGGGAGGATCTGCCCGGCGTGGTAGTCCAGCCGCCCGCATACTTGCTTCCCGAAGGAGACAGCGACGGCCCGGTGGAGATGAAATACCTGCTCGTCGATGTGGGGTTACGTCCGGATGAGGTTGCACAAAAAGTCCGGGTTGGCGACATCATCTCCTTTGCCCAGGAACCCCTGGAATTAACCGGCGATGCGCTCGCCGGGCACACCCTGGATAACCGGGTTTCCGTCGCTGCAACCACTTTGTGTCTGGAGGAACTGAAAAGCCGAGAGCATCACTGGGATGTATGGGCGGTAGCCTCCGCCCAGGAAGAGGAAACCCTGGGCGGCGCGTTGACCTCGCCCTTTGATATCCGTCCCGATATCGCCATTGTGATTGACGTCTGCTTTGCCAGGGGCCCGGGTTCCTCCGATTGGCGCAGCCTTCCCTATGGCAAGGGCGTCGGCCTGGGTTATGGACCGAACATCCACCCGGCTTTATTCCAGCTTTTCGAGGATAAAGCCAAGGAATTGGAGATCCCCTATCATCGAGATTTAATGCCCAGAATGTCTGGCACAGATGCGATGGCCATCCAGGTGGTGGAAGAAGGGATCCCCTGCATGGTGCTGGGCATCCCGCTACGGTATATGCACACGCCAGTTGAAACGGTTTCACTTAAGGATATCCGCCGGGCTGGGCGGTTGATGGCAGCCGTCATCGCTGACCTGGCGCCGGATGCCCTTGAGCACATCAAATGGGAAGAGTGATTTATGACCAAGACGAATAATCAACCAACGGGACAGGCGCCAGAAATCGGCGCCAGCCAGATCGAGTTATTGAAAAAATTATGTAATGCCACGGCTGTTTCGGGCGATGAGCATGCCGTTCGCCAGATTGTACTGGAGGAGATCAAGGGGATCGCTGACGAAGTCACCGTGGACGCACTGGGAAACGTCCTGGCGACCAAATTGGGCCGCGGTGAGAATCGGGTGCGGGTGATGCTGGCCGCTCATATGGATGAGATTGGCTTCATGATCGTTAACAAGCAGGACGATGGGCTGTTTGAATTTGAACGCATTGGCGGCATTGATGAACGCCAGCTACCCGGTAAGTCCGTCCTGGTTGGGCGGGAAGGTCTTCCAGGCGTAATCGGCGCCAAACCGATCCACATGACCACCCCCTCTGAACGTAAAAACACAATTGAAACCTCCGCCCTGCGCATCGACCTCGGTCCTGAGATTGGCGACAGGGTTAAACCCGGCGACCGGGCGACCTTTGCCACCCGTTTTGAGGTGGTCGGGCCGAGCATCCGGGCAAAAGCCCTGGACGATCGGCTGGGTGTGGCAACCTTGATTGAACTGCTCAAACACGCGCCGGAGCAGATTGACCTGCTGGCAGCCTTCACCGTCCAGGAGGAAGTTGGTCTGCGCGGCGCCCGGGTGGCGGCTTATGCCTTCAACCCGGATATGGCAATAGCTGTGGATGCCACCCCGGCGTATGACCTGCCACACTGGGATGACGATGACGAAAACGACCGCTATAATACCCGCCTGGATGCGGGTCCGGCTGTCTATGTGCTGGATGCCGCCACAATCCCCGACCGGCGTCTGGTGAACTGGCTGGTTGAAACTGCAGAGCAGGCTGAAATTCCGTGCCAGTTACGGCAACCCGGCGGAGGCGGAACGGATGCGGGTGCCATCCACAAAGTACGCAGCGGCATTCCCAGCGTTTCTGTTTCGGTGCCCATCCGTTATGCCCATACAGCGGTCAGTTTGGCGCGTCTGGACGATTGGGTCCATACCCTGAGGCTCTTGCACACTGCACTGGGCAGGGTTACCCCTGATCTGCTGGCTGTCGAGCGGCGGGGCTGACCCTTTATGCGCATCTAAACGCGATTTTAAACTCTATTTTTATCAGGAGCAAATCTATGAAATCCTTAATTAAACAACTTGTTGAAACACCCGGACCTTCCGGTTTTGAATATGCCATCCGTGATGTGATCCGCGAAGCCGTCGCGGATTATGCCGACGAAATCCGTGTGGATGCCCTGGGCAGCTTAATTGCCAAAAAGGGCACCAAAACGGATGAGGGCATGCGGGTGATGATCTCTGCGCATATCGATGAGATCGGATTGATGGCGACACATATTGATGAGAAGGGCTTTGTGCGCTTCACCAATATCGGCGGCGTATCACCGTTAACATGTGTTGGCGGAAGGGTGCTGTTCATGGATGGCACCCGGGGTGTGATCGGTGTTGACGGGATCGGATATGGCAAAATGCCCAAGCTGAGCGACCTTTTTATCGATGTGGGAGCTACCAGCAAAGAGGATTGCCCAGTGAAGGTGGGCGATGTGTGCGGGTTTGAGCGTCCCTTCATGGACCTGGGCAAGCGCATGGTGGCTAAGTCGATGGACGATCGCATCGCTGCCGCCGTGGCGATTGAGGCGATGAAACGGCTGACCAGCACACCCCACGAGGTGCACTTTGTGTTCAGCACCCAGGAGGAAGTGGGTTTGCGCGGCGCCACTACCGCTGCCTATGGCGTCGACCCGCAAGTGGGCTTTGCCATTGACGTGACCCGCAGCGGCGACACCCCCCGCACCAACCCGAAGATGGCAACAGCCCTGGGCGATGGGGTCGCGATTAAAGTGCGCGATGCCAGCTTTATTGCCGACCCGCGCTTGGTGGATTGGATGGTTAAATCTGCGCAGGAGGCAGGTATTCCTTATCAATTGGAAGTGCTTGAGGCTGGCGGAACCGATGGGCGCGCCATTCAATTGACCCGCAGCGGCGTTCCCACCGGCTGTATCTCGATTGCCTGCCGTTATATCCATTCACCATCAGAGATGGTAGACTCTGATGATGTAGAAAATGCGGTTCGGTTATTGGTTAAACTGCTTAGCGATCCAATCATTTTAGAATAAAAATCGGAATGGATGGTGGACTGGCTTTGAAAAGGATTAAGTTTTTTCTCGGGATTGGGTTGTTGTTGAGTCTGCTGCTTTCGGCTTGCGACAGCCTGCCATTTGACCTCCCCTGGTTAAACGCTGACGAACAGGTTTCCAGCACGCCGACAGAAACGGTTGAGGAAATCACGCCCACACCTGATGTGAGCCATGAGGTCGAAGAACCCCCGGCACCGATCACCAGTCTGACGGTGTGGGTCCCGCCGGATATGGATCCCGAACTGGGTACCGGGGCCAGCCAACGCTTTTCCAACCGTTTGGAAGCCTTCTCTGATGCACACGGAGGAATTGAGATCAACGTGCGGGTCAAGGCGGCGAGTGGCGCGGGTGGACTGCTGGATGCACTCACTGCCAGCAGCATCGCCGCGCCCGGGTCTTTGCCGGATTTGGTCGCCCTCACGCGGACTGATCTGGAAACCGCGGCGCTGAAGGGCCTGGTCTTTCCAATGGATGGAATGACCGAAATACCGGACGACACGGATTGGTACGGTTTTACCCGCGACATGGCTTTGATCCAGGGCAGCACCTTTGGCCTTCCCTTTGCAGCCGATGCGATGACCCTGGTTTACCGCCCCGAAACAATCACAGAGTTTCCACAAACTTGGTCTGCCCTGTTTGAAGAAGACCTTGTGCTGGCTTTCCCAGCAGAGCACGACCAGGCGCTTTTCCCGATGACTATGTACCTGGCTGAGGGAGGTGCGCTGCAGGATTCTCAGCGCAGACCCCAGCTCGAGCTCTCCCCCCTGACGGAAGTTCTGCGGCTATTTGAACAGGGTGTTCAAGCCGAGACCTTTCCGGAGTGGTTGAACCAGTACCAGACAGCTGGTCAGGTTTGGACTGCTTTCAAGGAGGGCCAGGTGGATTTGGCTGTCATCTGGGCTTCTTATTATCTGCAGGAGTTGCCCCCCGATGCGATGATTGCCCCGCTTTTACCGGGCTCGCAGCAGCTTATTTCACTGGGAACAGGGCTCAGCTGGGCGCTGGCTACACCGGAAGAACACCGGCAGCAACTGGCGGTAGAGCTGGCAGAGTTCCTGGTGCAGGCGGATTATCTGGCGGATTGGACCAGGGAGGCTGGATATCTCCCCCCGCGACCGTCTTCGCTGGAAGGGTGGTCAAACCAGAAAATTCGCACAACGCTCAGTCAGATTGAGGTGACAACACTTCTGCGCCCGCCAAACGAGGTTATTCTTACCCTGGGACCTTTCCTCCGGGATGGAAGCCGGCAGGTTTTGCAAGGTCTGGTTGACCCGGCTCAGGCTGCTCAGCAGGTCATTGAAAATTTGGGTGAATAAGCATGTCAGATCATTTTGAGAATGGAAATGGATCGTTTTGGGGACCGCGTTTGATGTGGACCCTGGTAGCGATGATTGTGATCATCATCGGACTCGCTGTGCTGGCGTTACGCAGCCCGATTTCGAAACCGACTGGAGAACGAACCGTGGTGCTGACACCGGAGGCAACCCCAGTGGTGGGAGACCTGGAGAATTCTTCTGATACAGGGGTCCTCATCCTGTCTGCCGAAGATTTCCTGGACCCTGAAGAAATTGGTCACACAGGAGAGATTATCTTCTGGGGCACGATCCTGCTCTTAATCCTGGTCGCAGCGACCTTGCGTGAGACGATCCTGCGCAAGAAAAGATAAAGCGTTTCGAGTATAAATTATTCCTGTGAGGTGATTGATATGGTAGACCGCCTGGAAGAATTCCAGAATTATCGTCAAAAAATGAACACGCGCATTACCGAGATTAACCACTTGGGAATCAAGCGGTTTTTCAACCTGGACACTCGTGCTTATGAAGACGGCGTTTTGAGCAGGAAAGAAAAAGAGTTGTTAGGCTTGGTGGCTTCCATGGTGCTGCGTTGCAATGATTGTATCGATTATCACATTTTGCAGTGTGTGGATACGGGTTGGAGCGACGAAGAACTTTACGAGGCGTTTAATGTCAGCCTGGTGGTGGGTGGAAGCATTGTCATTCCACATTTACGCCACGCTGTGGAGACCCTGGACCTTTACCGGGCGCAAAAGCTTTTAGAGTGATTTGCTGGTCAATGCATCAAGAGAAACAGGCTGTCAACAAAGGCAGCCTTTTTTGTTGCCATGAAATCTGGCATTGAAATTGAAAGGTTGTGTGCCCTGCTGAGATATTTTTACAGGAGAGCAAAACAGGTAGGTAGCTGTAATGGGGGACCACCACCCATCCATCGGTTATAATAATCCCGATAGCTAACGAAGGAGGCAGGATCATGCAGGAACGAATCAACAAATTAATTAAGTTAATGGCCGAATTTACAATGCCCGGAATCGCATTGAACCCCGGCCCCACGCTGAATTACCTGACGGGTTTGAATTTTCACCTGATGGAGCGACCAACCGTGCTCTTGATCACCGCTGGAGGGCAAACTGCCCTGGTCTTGCCCGCTCTGGAAACGGGAAAACTGGCAGACATCCCGATTAAAATCGAGGCGTTCACCTACAGCGATGACCCCGAGACCCGACCGGAGGCCTTTTTCCGCGCGGCTGACTACCTTGGCCTGGGCAGCACAGATCTGGGAGTGGAAGCTACCCGCATGCGTTACCTCGAGATGATGTACCTGGGAGATGTGTTAGGTGAAGCAGGTTTTCTCGATGCTAGCGCCTGCCTGGCAGGTTTGCGCATGACAAAGGATGAAACCGAGATCAAGAAAATGCACCAGGCAGCCATCATCGCCCAGGACGCGTTGTTAGAGACGTTGAAAGGCATCAAAGCAGGGATGACCGAAAAGGAAGTGGCAAACCAGTTGATCATTCAATTGCTGCGTGCCGGGTCGGGTCCTGAACTGTCCTTTTCCCCGATCGTGGCTTTTGGGGAGAATAGCGCTAACCCGCACAGCACTCCCTCCGATAGGAGGTTGAAAGAAGGCGATCTGCTGCTGGTGGATTGGGGCGCCAGTTACGAGGGGTACCTCTCTGACATTACCCGCGCCTTTACCTTTGGCGAGGTGGACCCCGAACTGTTGAAAATTGGCGAGATCGTGTTGCGCGCCAACCAGGCGGGTCGGGCTGCCGGGCGTGCTGGGATTGAAGCGGGTTCCGTTGACCGAGCATCGCGGGCAGTGATTGAGGAGGCGGGGTATGGCGAAGCCTTTACCCACCGCACCGGGCATGGCTTGGGGATGGAAGCGCATGAGGAGCCGTATATTTTTGAAAATAATGCGCTCGTCCTGGAACCTGGAATGACCTTTACCGTGGAACCCGGGATTTACCTGGCGGGCAAGGGTGGGGTGCGCATCGAGGATAACGTGGTGGTCACTGAAACCGGGCTCGAGACCCTGACCGACCTCCCGCGCCAGGTGCTTCCATTGGAAAGTTTCATGGGACTGTGATCTGTTCAGCATGACGCGTGATCTTAAAATCATCTCTGCCTCGATGTTGTTGTGGGGCATCGGCGAGGGCATGTTTTTAATTTTCCAGCCCCTGTACATTCAAGAACTGGGCGCTGATCCAATCTTGATTGGAGCTATCCTGGGGGTGAACGGCCTGGTGATGAGCCTGTCGCAAATCCCTTCCGGGTACCTGGCAGACAAACTCGGGCGTAGACCGCTGATGTGGTTCTCCTGGATTTCGGGATTGGTCGCCACCTGGGTGATGGCTTTTGCCCCTTCGTTAGGCGCCTTTGTGGTCGGTTTGATCCTGTATGGCGTCACCTCTTCGGTGATGGCGCCGCTCAATACCTATATTCAGGGAGCGCGCGGCAATTGGTCGGTTGGGCGAGCAGTCAGTTTTGTCACTGCCGCTTTCAACGTTGGTGGAATTATAGGACCAATCTTCGGTGGAATGGTTGCAGAACACTTTGGTTTACGCTCGGTTTATTTTGCCGCCGGCGCATTGTTTGCCCTATCAACGTTGATCATCTTATTTGTCCAGAAACAACCCGTCGAGAAGCTGACCAGCGTGGAGGGTGAAGTGCACCTGCTGAAGAACAGGCGCTTTTTGACCATGCTGGGGGTGATTGCCCTGGTGCTGATCGCAATGACGCTTCCCCAACCCCTGACGGCAAACTTCCTGCAAAATCAGCGCGGGATGCACTTTGGACGCATCGGGCAGCTGGGTTCATTGGCTTCCCTCGGCAGTGTTTTGATGACACTGGGCTTTGGTCACCTGCCTGCAAGTTTAGCCCTTTTGATCAGCCAGGGAGGATTGATGCTGTTTTCCGCATTAATTTGGGGCGGTGGGCGCTTTTTGTGGTACGGGTTGGGGTTTTTATTTTTGGGTGGTCATCGGCTGGGCCGGGCGATGGCCGTTGCGCTGGTTCAACCCCTGGTTCGCGAAGGCGAGGTTGGCCTGGCTTTTGGGATGGTTGAAACGTTGAATGCCCTGTCGATGATGGCAGCCCCGGTTCTGGCTGGCTTTTTGTATGATTGGAATCCCGTTTCGATTTACCCGGTCAGCCTGCTGGTACTGACGCTGACTTTTTTACTGAGCCTGCGCTATTTTAACGGCAATCGGCATGGTGCATCATCAGATTCAGCACGGGCTGAGAAGGAGATTTGCAATGACACTTGAAATCATCCGCCTGACGTTAGGACCCCTTTCGAACAATGTTTACCTTCTGGGAGACCCTGCCCGGGGCGATGCGGTGGTGATCGACCCCAGTTTTGAGGCGCAGGCTCTGCTTGAGTGCGCAGAATCCCTGGGCTGGACCCTGCGGGGGATCTGGCTGACTCACAGCCATTTTGATCATATTGCCGGTGCTGGCGAGATCGCCGGGGTTTTTTCGCCCCCACTCCCGGTGGGCTTGCATCCCGAAGACCAGGTCTGGTATCAACAGGAAGGCGGTGCGAGACAGTTTGGCATGTCGATCCCGCCGTTGCCGGCGGTGAAACAGCCTCTTACCCACGGCATGCGCCTGGGCTTGGGCGATGATTCGCCGCCGGTGGCTGAGGTGCGCCATGCGCCCGGTCACAGCCCCGGGCATGTTGTCTTTTATGTTGAAAGCCTGGGTGCTTTGTTTTGTGGCGATGTAATTTTTTACCAGGGCATTGGGCGTACCGACCTGCCCGGAGGAAATCTGGAAACACTGCTGGAAAGCATCCGAACACAGGTGTTTTCGCTACCCGATGAAACCCGCTTGCTGCCCGGTCATGGGCCGGAAAGCACGGTCGGCTTCGAACGGGCGAACAACCCCTTTTTGTGAACAGCGGGGTAAGCAGCTGGAGGGGAGGACGAAATTAAAACCAAGCCCCCCGGGGTTTGTGTTGGATTTCTTTCTACCACTCATAAAAACCCCGGGGGACTGACGCAACAAGCCAAAATTAAAACCAAGACCTCCGGGGTTCATGTTGGATTTTTTTCTACCCATTTTAAAAACCCCGGGGGTCTGATGAAACAAGCCAAAATTAAAACCACAAGACCCCCGGGGTTTGTGGTGGAGGGGGACTGACGTAACAAGCCAAAAATAAAACCAAGCCTTCCGGGGTTTGTGTTGGATTTCTTCCTTCCCACTCATAAAAACCCCGGGGGTCTGGCGAAAGAAACATAATTAAAACCAAGCCCCCCGGGGATTTATATTGAATTTCTTCCTAAACACGCATAAAAACCCCGGGGGTCTGGCGAAACAATCCTTACGAAGGTGGAGGATGGTTTGGCAGGCGGATGATGGTAGGAAATTAAAACTAAGACCCCCGGGGTTTATGTTGGATTTTCCCTACCACTCATAAAAACCCCGGGGGTCTGGCAAAACAAGCCAAAAATTAAAACCTTAAGACCCCCGGGGTTTATATTGCAGGGGGTCTGGCGCAGCAAGCCGAAATTAAAACCAAGCCCCCCAGGGTTTAAGTTGGATTTTTTCTTACTGCTCATAAAAACCCCGTGGGTCTGACGCAACAAACCAAAATTAAAACCACAAGACCCCCGGGGTTTATATTGGAGAGGGTCTGACGCAACAAACCAAAATTATAACCACAAGACCCCCGGGGTTTAAGTTGGATTTTTTCTTACTGCTCATAAAAACCCCGGGGGTCTTACTTAACAAACCAAAATAAAAACCACAAGACCCCCGGGGTTTAAGTTGGATTTTTCTCTACCACTCATAAAAACCCCGTGGGTCTGGCGAAGCAAGCCAAAAATAAAACCTTAAGACCCCCGGGGTTTATATTGGAGGGGGTCTGATGCAACAAACCAATATTAAAAACAAGACCCCCGGGGTTTATGTTGGAGGGAGTCTGACGCAACAAACCAATATTAAAACCAAGCCCCCGGGGTTTATGGTGGAGGGGGTCTGGCGCAACAAACAAATTAAACCAAGACCCCCGGGGTTTAAGTTGGTTTTTTCTCTACCGCTCATAAAAACCCCGGGGGTCTGGCGAAAGAAACATAATTAAAACCAAGCCCCCCGGGGATTTATATTGAATTTCTTCCTAAACACGCATAAAACCCCCGGGGGTTTGGCGAAACAAACCCTCCGCAGGTGGAGGGTAGGTTGGCAGGCGGATGATAGGACAAAATTATAATAAAAACCCCCGGGGTTTATATTGGAGGGGGTCTGACGCAACAAACCAAAATTAAAACAAAGCCCCCCGGGGTTTGTGTTGGATTTCTTCCTTCCCACTCATAAAAACCCCGGGGGTCTGACGTAATAAACCAAAATTAAAACCAAGACCCCCGGGGTTTAAATTGGATTTTTCCTTACTGCTCATAAAAACCCCGGGGGTCTGACTTAACAAACCAAAATTAAAACCACAAGACCCCCGGGGATTATGCTGGATTTTTCCTTACTGCTCATAAAAACCCCGGAGGTCTGGCGAAACAAGCATAATTGAAACCAAGCCCCCGGAGTTTGTGTTAGTGGGGGTATGGTGAAACAAACATAATTAAAACCAAGACCCCCGGGGTTTATGTTGGATTTTCCCTACCACTCATAAAAAACCCCGGGGGATTGACGCAACAAACCAAAATTAAAACCAAGACCCCCGGGGTTTATGTTGGATTTTTTCTTATGCTCATAAAAACCCCGGGGGTCTGACTTAACAAACCAAAATTAAAACCACAAGACCCCCGGGGTTTATGTTGGAGAGGGTCTGACGCAACAAACCAAAATTATAACCACAAGACCCCCGGGGTTTAAGTTGGATTTTTTCTTACTGCTCATAAAAACCCCGGGGGTCTGACTTAACAAACCAAAATTAAAACCACAAGACCCCCGGGGTTTATTTTAGAGTGGGGTCTGGTGCAACAAGCAAATTTAACCAAGACCCCCGGGGTTTATGTTGGAGGGGGTCTGACTTAACAAGCCAAAATTAAAACCAAGCCCCCGGGGTTTGTGTTGGAGGGGGTCTGACGCAACAAACCAATATTAAAACCAAGCCCCCCGGGGTTTGTTTTGCAGCGATATCCCATTAAAAATAAAAGCTGTCCCCTGGACAGCTTTTTTGGTTTTCTCAAACTTATTTTGCGTATTCGGTAGCCCGGCTCTCGCGAATCACGGTAACCCGGATTTGCCCGGGGTACTGCATGGTCTCTTCGATTTGCTGGGCGATATTTTTCGCCATGCGGTTGGCTTCAACATCATCAATCTCTTCAGGTTTGACGATGATGCGAACTTCGCGCCCGGCCTGGATGGCAAAACTGCGCTCGACGCCCTTGTAATTGTTGGCGATGGTCTCCAGCGCCCGCAATCGTTTGATATATTGTTCTAAATCCTCGCGCCGAGCGCCGGGTCGAGCGCCAGAGATGGCGTCGGCTGCTTCTGCAATCACGGCTTCGACCGACTCTTGCTCAGCTTCGTGGTGGTGTGAGGCGATGATGTTGACGACCTTGGGGTTGACCCCGTAGCGGGCGGCAAACTCAGCGCCGATCTGGGCGTGGGTGCCCTCGGTGTTGTGGTCCATGGCTTTGCCCAGGTCGTGCAGCAGTGCGCCGGCTTTGGCTACATCGACATTCGCGCCCAGTTCTGCAGCGATCACACTGGCAATTTTGGAGGTCTCAACGGCGTGTGCAAGCTGGTTCTGCCCATAGGAGGTGCGGAACTTGAGGCGCCCCAGCTTCTTCAGGATTTCGACGTGCAGACCGGCGACGCCGGCATCATAGACTGCCTGTTCGCCGGCTTCTAAGATGTCTTCGTCCATGCGCTCAGTTTCTTCTTTGACGATCTTTTCGATATTAGCCGGGTGGATACGCCCGTCAAGCACCAGGCGCTGCAGGGAACGCCGGGCAATCTCGCGCCGAACCGAATCGAAACAGGAGACGGTAACCGTCTCAGGTGTGTCATCCACAATCACGTCAACGCCTGAAATCTGCTCAAAGGTGCGGATATTGCGCCCGTTGCGACCAACAATACGTCCTTTCATCTCCTCATTGGGTAAGTTGACCAGCGAAGTGGTCACTTCAGCGACCTTTTCGGAGGCGACGCGCTGGATGGCATCTGCGATCAACTCGCGGGCACGCGTATTGCCCTTCTCGCGAGCTTCGCTTTCGATCTGGCGGATGATGCGAGCCATATCGGCGCGGGCTTCCTTTTCAGTTTCTTCCAGGAGGATCTCACGAGCTTCATCGCGGGTCATCTCTGAGACTCGCTGCAATTCTTCCATGATATCTTCATAAAGCTTATCGATTTCATTGGCGCGTTTATCAATACTGGATTGACGTTTGTTTAGCCGGAGTTCGCGTTCCTCGTATTTCTCAAGGCGCACATCCAACTCCTCGCGGCGTTTTTGCAGGCGGTCATCCTCTCTGCTGAGTTCAGCCCGGCGGCGGTTGAGCTCATCTTCGGATTTTTGGGTAATCTTCAGCGCATTGGCTTTGGCTTCAATTTCAACCTCACGCGCCTTTTCTTTGGCTTCGCTGATGATATGATCTGCCTTCAGGTTTTGCGCCTTGCGCCTGGCGTCGACCATGGATTGATTGATCAAAAAGCCTGCTACACCCCCCAATGCGATCGCGCCCACCACCAGGCCAATTAATATTAATGTACTTATTGTTGTCATCATTGCTCCATTTATTCCATTTCATCACAGCGCTCCGATTCTGGAAGTGCGACGGCCTCCCAAAGGCGATCTATGGCGTTCCTGACGGTCGTATGGTGGAAACCACGGCGGCTTAAATATCCACCGACTTTCTTGCTGAAATCAGGCTTGGTTTCCTGCCTGCATTGTTGTGCTTTTTTCAAACCAGCCTTAAAAGCCATACGATCTTCGTCACCCGCATAATTCTCGAGCGCTTGGGTAATTGTGTTATCTGCAATGCCCTTGAGCCTTAATTCGTAGGCTAACAGCCGTTTGCTGCGCGGCCGGAAGGCGTTTCGGTTTTCAATCCATTGGCGTGCAAAATCAAGATCGTTTAACCAATTTTTCTCGATCAGTCTTTGAAGCGTGACCTCAACCAGTGCATCGCTGAATCCCTTTTCTTGCAGACGGAGGCGTGTTTCTTCCACCGATCGGGGACGATGGTTGATGAAAGCCAGTGCTTTTTGGAAGGCGATCTCATACGAATCTTCCTCAAGCAACCGATCGATATCTGCACTGGTGAGCTTCTGACCCGGTGATAACCAGGCTGCCACAAAGCGGGAGAGACCAAAGGCGTATTCACCATCGAGGTAGATACTCACCCTCTGCTGGTTGTGCTTTTGCACTTTGATCGATGTAATTTCCCGTTCCATTGCGCCACTCTTAAACCAAAAACAGCCGTAATTTGCCCATGGTGGCTACGGCCGTCTTATCAGTGAGGCTTCCTGGCTGGCTATGGTTGTGTTAAGGATAGGTGTTACTTACGGTTTCGTCTAACCCTTATCTGAATTTCTATGGTCGTCCCTGGGGACTGATGTGTCAATAAAAACCATATCTATCCTTAACGGTATGCTTGACTCAAATCTTGACGAAGGCAAGGGCAGGATACCATTACGCCATTGCTGATCATTTCAAAACCGACGTCATCATCAACAATTTGCCAGGCAGGTTGCCGGCGAAAAACTTCGTGCGGTTCTCTTAGATATCTCGGTCGTAGCCGCCAAATATTCGGGCGGCAGATGAACATTTTTTATTTAATGTCATAAGTCCGAAGACTTATTTCTTTAAAAGTAATTATACAATAAAAACGCGATTAATGAAGACCCTGTGCCCAATATTGGTCGATCAAATTAATCGCATGCGGATTGCAGGGGCTGAATGCCCCTATTCCATAAAAGGGGTTTCCTTCGCGGACCCCAGAAGCTTTTGTTTGGGTTAATGACGCAATTCATGTTAAAATGAAGGCTATGATTGCACAAACATCCACAAAAATTACTGAATCAAAAACAAGCGGAAGTTATGCCCGCCATCGTCGGCAAAAGATCTGGCAAATCATTCTGCCTGTTGGCTTAGGCGCTGTACTGATCCTTGCAGCCCTTGGAATGGTGATTTACACAGCTGTTCGCACGCCTGCAGGTGAATCTGTTTCACAATGGGCAGATGTCTCGATGATCTGGTTGATCATACCAGCCTTGTTTATTGCCCTGGTGATAGCGGCGGTCCTGTTTACGATGGTGTGGTTGCTCACTCGATTGTTGAAAATTTTACCGCAGTACACCTCGGCAGCTCAGTATTATGTCGGTATTGCCGTCGAGAACATCCGCAGCGGGGCAGACAAAATGGCAATGCCCTTCATTGCTGGCAAAGGCTTTGTCGCCATGGCGTCTGAGCTGCTGAACAGGCTTGTTGGCAGGCGCCGCTCTTGAAACGGCAGCCCGGAAAAGGTGAAAACACCTGAATCGCCCATTGATGCAAAGGTTCAGGCATTTCGAAATTAGCATGGAAGGAAATGGATTATGGAAAACAACTGGAAGGCGAAGACGATTGTCACAGGCGTTGTGATTGGCGCTGTGGCAGGCGCCATTTCTGCAATTCTGTTGATCAAGAAGGCGGAGATCGAACAGACAGCCCCCAAATTAACAGCCGGTGAGGGCATTCAGGTTGGGCTGGGATTGCTGGGCTTGCTGCGCATGATTGCCGGGCTGGGTACTGAGTAAAATTTTTTTGCTGGTAGATACTGCTATTGTTTGAAATTTTATTTCTGGGTACCTCTGCCTCGGCGCCTTCAGCACACCGCGGACTATCTTCATTATTAATTCAGCACGAAGAGTTCCGCTTCCTGGTGGATTGCGGTGAGGGGACACAGCGCCAGATTTTAACGGCTGGTGTTGGCTTTAAACGGCTGAATCAGATTCTGTTGACCCATGGACACCTGGATCATATCCTGGGGCTGGGCGGGCTGGTATCCACCTTTTTACGCTGGGATGTCATTGAGGAGATTGAGATCTTCGGCACACGGCACACCCTTGACCGCGTGCACGATCTGATTTTTGGCGTGGTCTTACGGGGTTACCAGGGCAAACCTCCGGTGATTTTACACGAGATCAAGCCGGGAACCTTCTGGGAAGCAGAACGGTTCACGATTACAGCCTTTCCCGTGGAACACCGCGGCTCTCACTCGCTGGGTTACCGCTTTGAAGAGCGCATCCGGCGGCCTTTCCTGGTCGAAGCGGCCGAGAGCCTGGAAATCCCCCCCGGGCCCTGGCGGCGCGACCTAGTCAATGGGCAGACGGTAACTCTGCCCGACGGACGCGTGATTGAACCCGACCAGGTGCTGGGTGAGCCTATCAAGGGCACCAGCCTGGCTGTAGTGGGTGATACGGGCAATGCTGAAAAATTACTCCCCTATGTTCAGGGGGTTGATGCCCTGGTGATTGAAGCGACTTACATTGAAAGCGAAGCCGACCTGGCTGAACAGTTTGATCACCTGACGGCTGCCAGGGCGGCCGGGTTGGCAGCCCGGGCACAGGTTGGGCGCCTGTTCCTGACGCACCTTTCCAGGCGTTATCGGAGACGCGATATTCTCAACGAAGCCCAGGAAATCTTCCCGAATGTCCATGTGGCGCGTGACTTTGACAGTTTTCAAATTCGCAGGGAAGATGATTAAACCTGCTCTTGCCAACCTGCCCGGGTGGTTTACCCGGATTGACGGAGAATTTGATGACAAAAAAAGCCTTCCTTGAACGCATCGCTGCCGGCGAGGTGCTTGTTTCAGATGGGGCTACCGGCACCAATTTACAGCAAAAGGGCTTACCGGTGGGTGCAGCAGCAGAGCTGTGGGTGCTGCAGAACCCGCATGCAATCCGTGCGCTTAACCTTGCTTTCATCCAGAGCGGGTCAGACATCCTGTTGACCTGTACCTTTAGCGCCACGCGGCGCAGGTTGAAGGCAATGGGACTGGAAGCGCACTTCGAAGAGATCAATTGCACAGCGGTTGAAATCTCCCGCAAAGCGGCATCCGCTCACGAAGTCCTGGTGGCGGGATCCATCGGTCCATTGGGTGAGCTGCTGGAACCTCTGGGCGAGATGACGGTTGAGGAGGCAGAGGCAAATTTCAGAGAACAGGCGGAATTGTTGTGCCGAGGGGGCGTGGACCTGATCGTGGTGGAGACACAATTTGATCTTAATGAAGCTCGCGCGGCGCTTCGTGCGGTGCGAACTGTTGACCCGGCGATCCCGCTGGTGTGCTCCTTCAGTTACGACCGGGGAGTTCGCACCATGATGGGCGTTAAGCCAGAGGATATGGCTGCTGAGATCGGCGCGATGGATGTAGATTTGCTGGGCATCAATTGCGGGCGCAGCCTGGAGGATAACCTGGAAGTATTAACCCGGCTGCGGACAGCCACGGAAAAACCGCTGTGGTTCAAACCCAATGCCGGTTTGCCCGAAGTCGACCAGGACGGCAAGGCAATCTATGCCGTGTCGCCGTCGGAGATGTCCGTTCTGGTCCCGAGTTGGGTGACTGCAGGCGCGCAGGTGATTGGCGGTTGCTGTGGCACCAGCCCCGAGCACCTGGCGGCGATTGCCCTTGAAATCCATGCGTTGGACCATTGATTCGGTTTTCTAATGTGTGAATTGATCCTTGCCTCTAATTCCCCTCGCAGAATCGAGCTATTGGGCTTGATCGGCTTGCCATTCACCGTTAACCCGGCTGATATTGATGAAGGGCTGGGCATCGGTGAAACCCCGCAGGCGTATGTGCGTCGCCTGGCGCTTGCTAAAGCCCACAATATTGCGCAGAACCAGCCCGGGCTGGTGATTGCAGCCGACACCATCGTGGTTGATGGTGAAACGCTGTTGGGGAAACCTGCCAACCCGGCGGACGCGCGCAGGATGCTGCAGCAATTGCGCGGCCGTGACCACCAGGTCTTTACTGCCATTGCGATCCTGGCACCGCATCGCTTGCAGAGTTTCTCTGCTGTCTGTGTTACCGACGTCCCCATGCGCGCCTATACCGACGCTGAAATCGATGCTTATGTGTCCACGGGCGACCCGCTGGACAAGGCCGGCGCTTACGGTATTCAAAATGTCGCCTTTCACCCGGTGGAGGGCTTGCAAGGCTGTTTTGCCTCTGTGATGGGCTTGCCGCTGTGTCACCTGGCGGTGGGTTTGGGCACCTTTGGCGTGGATGTGACCCGGGGACTGCCCACGCGCTGCCAGGCATATTTGAATTACCGCTGCCCGGTCTACCGTGCGATCCTGAACAGTCCGTGAGGGTGATACTGTGAAAGTTCGAGCCCGGTTTTTACTCATCTTTGCCTGTTTGGTCCTCGTTGCAACGACCTTAATGGCCGGGTGCCTGGGTATGGGCGGCGATTGGACCGGACAGCCTATCTGGAGCGGGAAGGGCGATGTGACTTCTGCTGCCACCGTCCAGCACGTCCTGGAAGGCTTTTTGACGGACTGGGCGGTTGAGGATTACCCCGCGATGTATGCCCGCCTGACCCGATTGAGCCGCGATGCCATTACGCTGGAAGAGTTTACCCGCATCTATGAAAATTTTGCCCAGACCCTGACGCTGGAAAGCATCCAGACCCAGGTGCTTTCTACACTGGCGGAGGCCAACCATGCTGAGGCAGCCTACCGGGTGGCGTACTACACCCGCCTGTTTGGAATCCTCAGCCGGGACACAGTGGCAACCCTGACCCGCGAACCGGACGGCTGGCGCATACAATGGGAAACCGGCATGCTTCTGCCTGATTTGCGCGGCGGTAATCGGTTGGATTTTGTCTCTCAACTGCCCTCACGCGGGCGGATTTTTGACCGATCTGGTGCACCGCTGGCGGCTTATGAAAACGCGCTCGCCATTGGGGTTGTTCCGGGGGAAATCCTCCCCGAGCAGGCGCCGGATTTGTTTGCAGCCCTGGCGGAAATCAGTATTTACAGCTCTGATTCCCTGGGCAGGCTGGTTGAATCCACACCCGATGACTGGTACCTGCCTGTGGTTTCGCTGTCACAGGCGGCTGCAGTTCCGTACCTGGAGCACCTGCAGTCATTCTACGGGGTGCGGATCAGTGAGTTTCGTTCACGTTTCTACCTGGATGGCGGGGTGGCACCCCATGCCCTGGGGTATATGTTGTATATTCCCGAAGAACTGCTGGACGATTATTTGCGGCGGGGCTACCGTCAGGACGAACGCATTGGCGCTTATGGTTTGGAAGCCGCCTTCGAGGCGGAGCTGGCTGGCGTACACGGTGGCTCTGTGTATGTCAAAAGCACCAGTGGACAGATTGTTTCGCTGCTGGCGACCAGTGAACCTTCTCCCGGGCTGTCCATCACCACCACGCTGGATAAAACCCTGCAAACGCACCTGCAAACCTCCCTGGGCAACCTGCGCGCAGCCGTGGTGGTGATCGAAGTGGATAGCGGTCGGGTGTTGGCGCTGGTCTCCAACCCGCACTTCAACCCCAACGCCTTTGACCTGACTGAGATTGACCACAGCATGCTGGAATCCTATTTCAGCGACCCGGCGCAGCCTCTGTTTAATCGCGCCACCCAGGGGCAGTACCCGTTGGGCTCGATTTTCAAGGTTATCAGCATGTCTGCGGCGCTGGAATCCGGGTTATACCGCCCGGACTCGCGATTTTTCTGCGGTCAATCGATGTGGGTGTGTAACAGCGTCACGCTTTACGACTGGACTATCAATTACGGGCTCGCTAGCGGTGATCTATCCCTGGTGGAGGGGCTGATGCGCTCGTGCAATCCCTGGTTTTACCGTATCGGTGAGAGCCTGTACAACAACGACCAGGACGGATTTCTGTCGGAGATGGCTTACAGCTTCGGCCTGGGGGCGCTGACCGGCATCGAGATCGCCGAGGCGCCAGGCAACATCCCCCCGGTGGCGGGATCCTGCTTGAACAGCGCCCAGATTTCAATCGGGCAGGGTGAGGTGCTGGTCACGCCGCTGCAGGTGGCAGCCTTTTTTGCCGCCCTGGCTAACGGCGGCACCCTGTACCGACCGGCGCTGGTTGAAAGCCTGAGCACGGTGACCGGCGAGAAGACCTACACCTTTACGCCCGATCTACAAGGGGAGTTGCCCATTTCGGAGAAGACCCTGGCAGCGCTGGCTGAAGGATTGCGCATGGTGGTGGAAGAGCAACGCGGTACCGCCTACGGGACCCTGCAGGGTCTGGAAATCCCGGTTTCGGGAAAAACCGGCACAGCGGAAACGCCCAGCGGGACA